>CADEEC010000147.1 GCA_902826255.1 uncultured Hyphomicrobiales bacterium
GACGACCGCGATGGACCCCGAACGTGGTCGACCCAATGCCTGCTATGTGAACCGTGCTTCCCACCGCAGCTAGCTCCGTAGCACGCCGTCTCTGTCCACTTCATTGCGCAGGACAGACAATTCCTCCTGCGTTGGATCAACCAACGGAGCAAAGTCCGGCGCTAGGTTGAAGGAGAAACCGGTATTTTCACGAACCCACGCTTCGGTTGTCCCGGCATAGACACCGGAGAGCTGAGCGCGACCGTTTGCGTCGAAAGTGAAGATCGCCCGCGGAGTAATGATCCACTTTGGACCATGGCCAGGAAACTTGTGTTCCCGCCACCCCTTCGGACCATGCATTGAGACGTAGTCGACTTTGTCGACGAGCGTCCGACGGTCATGGTGTGTCACGAAGATATAGGGCGTGGCGACAGTCACGATATCAGTGATACCGATCGACCCAGGGCCACGGAACGCATACTTCCGATCACCAGAGCCTTTCAGGCCAATCATGTTGGCGTTGCCAGAGCCGTCTACTTGAATGCCGCCCGCAAAGAACTTATCGCCAACGTAGTACTTGTTCGTGGCTGGCCTTCCTCCGGCATAGTATTTGTTCCCGCCTGGCGCCCCGAAATACATGAATGTTTCCATGTGATCGTAGGCAATCTCCGCCCAGCGGATCATCCGATACTCAGTTGATGTCTTAGGAAGCGTGACATCCTGATCCACCACATTCACAAGAAAGCACGTTCCACCAAGCTGTAGCTTGATGTTCGGGGCATGCATCTTTTGAGCCAGCAGGGTCGCGGCGAACGAAATCTCGGTGTGCGCACCCGAGATGATGCGCTCTCCATCAACGACATCGCGAGCAAGGAAAACCGCCATCCGCTCCTTCCAGGACGGCTCACCAGCGGACAGCGCTGCTTTACTCATCATGTCCTCATATTGATAAATATCACTATCGATATTTGTCACTATCTGGACCGCAGTTGTCAAGTGCCGCGCTTTGCAAGTGCGGAAAGACATAGTTTTTTGCGGCGCACGCCGATCTCGCCAGCCGCTCTAACGGCCAGCTTCGGACGAACGAAAAGGCCGCTCGTGATACGCGGAGCAGAGGTGGTGACGAATGGGCTCGGCGCTAACGCTCCCCGTCAACTCGGAGCAGCCATGTTGCGACTGACCTGCACCGGACCGCACACGCGCAACGGTTTGCAACGGGATTTGCGAACCAATTGCATGCAAGTGCAAAGCGGATACGAAATCCGATGGACGGCACGGAGGTCAGTCTTGCGCGCTACCAATATCCCGCGACATAGTTTCGTGACGGGGGAGCGAGGCGGGCAGTAGCGCTGCACGATCATGAGGCGATGCACACGTACGCTCTCGGCTGAACACCGGACATCTTCGCGGCATCTCCATTGGCAGCTTTTGGCCCAAAGCAGCCATCGGGATAGCCCGTCCGCCGTGTCAGATTTGTGCCGGTAGCATCACGGCAGGGACAAAGCATTGTTGTCCGGTTTAGGCATGCTGCTACACAACTTGCAGCGAGACCTAGCCACGCTTGCCAGAATCAGAAGCGGAATCAAGATACGTGTTATAGGGTGTGAGCCCGGTGAGACGCTTGACGCGGGCTCGCACTTTTCCAAGGACGGCCCCCTTTGCGATCATCACATCAAAGCAGCTCGGCGGTGGCTGCGCGCAAGCTGGCAGGCAGTCTCGCGCGGTACCGAGAGCCAAACCAGCTGCGCAGCGTGAGCGAGGTGGTGCTCACCTTCGGCGCTTTCGCGTCGCCTTGGTTCGCAATGTGGGCCACGCTCGACCTTGGATATTGGGTCAGCCTTCTGCTTTCTGTGCCCGCCGCTGGCTTTCTCGTGCGCCTGTTCATGATCCAGCATGACTGCGGTCACGGCTCGTTCTTCCGCAGACGCGCCGCAAATGATTGGGTGGGGCGCGCAATCGGCACCCTGACCCTGACGCCTTACGACGTCTGGCGCCGAAGCCACGCCATCCATCATGCGAGTTCAGGAAACCTCGAGCGCCGTGGCATCGGAGACATCGATACGCTTACAGTACGCGAGTATCTCGCGAGGCCGCAGTGGCGCCGGCTCTGCTACCGTCTTTACCGCAATCCTCTGGTGATGTTTGGCCTGGGTCCCGCCTACCTGTTTCTGCTGGAGAACCGCTTGCCGCTCGGACAGATGCGCGGCGGCCTGCAACCCTGGCTGAGCTCCATGGCCACCAATGCCGCAATTGCATCGGGCGTCGCGGCGATGATGTGGCTGGTCGGGGTGAAGCCGTTCCTCATGGTTCACCTTCCCATTACACTACTGGCGGCATCGATCGGGGTCTGGCTGTTCTATGTCCAGCATCAGTTTGAGGATACGTTCTGGGCGCGAGAGGATGCGTGGACTGTGCACGAAGCGGCGCTGCACGGCAGCTCGCACTACATTCTGCCTCCCGCGTTGCGCTGGTTCACCGCCAACATCGGCGTGCATCATGTCCATCACCTGTGCAGCCGCATTCCATACTACCGATTGCCAACTGTGCTGCGCGACCATCCCGAGCTTGCCGAGATTGGCCGCCTTACTCTGCGAGACAGCTTTTCTTGCGTGAGTTTGGTACTATGGGACGAACAGCGCCGCCGGCTGATCTCATTTCGCGAGCTACAGACCGCACGACGATCGTAAACCTCGAGGCCGCCCCGCGGCACATGAGACCTCAACCGTCAAACGCGCCTTTCAGTTGGCGCGAACCGGCGAATTTTCTTCCGTCGAAGACCTAAAGAGGAAGTTGCGCGCCGCGCGCTACTCCATTGCGACGATCACAGGACCCACTTTGCTGCGACAATTGCGAGAGCTGATCAAAACCGGGCTCTGGTCATCGTGCTGGGCATCGCCAAGATGCAGTTGTTTGTGAAGTTGCCCGTCACCTTTGTGAGAGTTCTTGTTCCCTCACGACGCGCTCAAACGTCTCAATCGGCGACTTGATGCGATAAAGGAACTCTATTCCCTCGCGTGGAAGGAGACGTCGGACCTCATATCCTCGGGAGGAAGCCGAAAGGCTCATCCGATTGGGATTGTAGTCTACCATCTGGCCAACTTTGAACTTGTGCCGAGTCATCAAGCCGTCCTGTTCTCTCATCGCGGTGTGCGATTGTCCGGCGCCGGAGCCGTCGAGTCTATGCGCCTACTGAGGACGCAATGACGACGAACCAAACGAAAGCGGCGTGACAAACAAATATTTGCTGTTTTCGACCATATACGCGACGGCCGACGACGTCCCGGCAAATCACCTTCGTCATGTGCAGCTATCGGATTAAGCAACCGGAACTGCCAATTCTTGTAGCTTTGCTTGCAATTCTAGCCAAAGGCGCCCATATGCAGATAGCCGACGCGTCCTCGGTAGGGCGCGTCCTCATTTTTGGTCGGACACTCGAACTTGGCGAGTGGCTTTCTCCTAAACCTGAGTGGCATGGGTTGACAGACCTGTTCCCGGCTCGATCAACGCCCAGGTAAAGGAACAGCGATATGCGGCACTCAGGCACCGTAAAATTTTTCAATAGCGCAAAGGGTTTTGGATTCATTTCGCCCGACGATGGGTCGAAGGACGTGTTCGTCCATGTGACGGCGTTGGAAGCGGCCGGTTTGCAGGTCTTGAACGAAGGAGACAAGGTTTCCTTCGCGTTGGAAGACGACAGGAAGGGCCGCGGTCAAAAGGCCGTAGAGCTTCAAAAAGCTTGAGATCGCTCTAGAGCTGCAGTCATCGCGCGCGAATGCGCGCTGCTTTGCCAGCCCGCATCGAAGGGAGAGCAGGATTACTATTACATCTGCTGAAAGGCTGGCGCGCGGCACCAAGCGGCTATGCCAAGCATGCGAGGCGCGCTTTTATGACCTCGCGCGCGATCCAACGGTGTGTCCGATGTGCGGCGCGCAGCAGGACAGCGTACCTACGCGCTCCCTCCACATTGGAAAGCCGCCCGCAGCGCAGCGATCTAAGACCTCATGGCGCAGCAGACCAACCGAGAAAGCCAAACCCGCGGTACCGGCTGAGACACAACAGGATGTCGACAGCGATAACGTCCGTGATGAACCAAGCGCCGACGAGAACCTTGTGCTTGAGCAGGACGAGGATGAAGGCGACGTTGCGGATTTGGTTGAGCGCGACGGCGATGAAACAAAGGACGCTTGATGCGTTAACAGTAGCGGCTTTGTGACAGCACTAGCGCTCTGCTTGCTCTTCAGAGCGCATGCCACCGCGGTCGCGCAGCCTTCGAGCAACGGGCCTCGACTGTCGGAGCACGCCAAATGCCGAGCTTTGTGAAATGTACGACCGCTGAGGGTCAAAGCGTACGGGTCAATCTGGACCACGTTGCGATGATAGAACCCTATCGCACTGAGCGCGGCTTTTCCGGTAGCGAAGTCGTCTTTTCGAACGGCAGCCCAAGTTCCATCATTGTCCAGGAGAACCAAGAGCAACTCAGCGGGCCGCTCTTTGACGCCGTCAGTCGTGGATCATAGCTAGGGCAGGTCCGCGACGGCACAATGACCCGATTGCCTGCTCCTCGCGCTTAGCTGCGCTTCGCCGCGTTCGGCAGCAAAGCCGACCTGCTTGTGGACAGTGGTTGTTGGTCCGCACGCTTAAGGTCCGGTTTCTCTGCGAAGCGGACATCGGTTCAGCGCTATATTGAGTAAGGGATACAATGGTAGCGGAGGTCCGCTACCGCCTTTCCCCCAAACTTCCGTGTTTCACATTTAACCGTGCGGCGCAACCGACGCACGCAGGGCGTTAGCCGAAATAGGCGCCGCCGTTCACAGACAGCGTTTGTCCGGTCATAAATGAGGAGTCGTCGGTCGCGAGAAAGACTGCGACCGTCGACACTTCCGACGGGCTTCCGAACCGGGCGAGCGGTGTCAGATCTAGCAGCCGGTTGCGCAGATCATTGGGCCAGTTGGCCGTCATATCGGTCTCGATATCCGCCGGTGCGATGGCATTGACGCGCACATTGGCGCCCCCGAGCCGACGTGCCAGTGAGCGTGTCAACCCGATCAGAGCGGCTTTAGAGGTGCTGTAAGCCGGACTGCCGGCCACACCCCCGTGCTGGCCGGCGAACGATGAGACATTGATGATGCTCCCGCACCGCTGCGCGCACATGGCTGGTGAGAGCATCTGGCAAAGAAAGAAAGCGGCACGTACATTCACCGCCTGGACCCGATCCCACCCCTCCGCCGTGATGTCTTCGATGCCGACCGTACTGATGATACCCGCATTATTGACCAACACGTCGCTACCGCCCGCAAAGTGCTGTTCGGTGAACCGGGCTAGGTCCAGCGTAGCTTCGTGCTGCGCGAGGTCGGCGGCATAGCCGACAGCGTCCGCACCGGTTGGAAGGCTCTGACGCGCGCTTTGCACACTGGACATTGTCCTCCCAGAGAACACCACGCGGGCGCCCTCCTTGAGGAAGGCACTCACAATCGCCGCCCCGATGCCGCGCGTTCCCCCGGTGACCAGCGCGCGCTTGCCGCTAAGGCGCATGCCGCTTGCGCCTTAGCCAGAAGCAATCCGTACTATGCAATTTCATTGACAAGCTCCCCGATCGGCGTGATCGAAGCACGCACGACATCGCCGCGCTTGAGATATTTCGGCGGCGTGAAGCCGATCCCGACGCCTGATGGCGTGCCGGTCGCTATTATGTCGCCCGGAACAAGCGTCATGCCGGCCGAAATCACCGAGATCAGCGTCGGAATATCGAAGATGAGATCCTTGACTGTGGCTCGCTGCCGCAGGTCTCCATTGACATAGGTCGTCAACTCCATGCCCTCCGGCGAGGGCACCTCGTCCCGGGTGAGGATGCAAGGGCCCATTGGGCAGAATGTATCGATGCCCTTGCCGATGAACCACTGCTTGTGCTGCTGTTGCAGGACGCGCGCGGTGACATCGTTGACGATCGTATAGCCAAATACAAAGTCGTAGGCATCGGCTTGGCTGATGCCTCGCCCTTCGCGACCAATCACGACCGCCAGCTCGTTCTCGTAGTCGACCGACTGTGTTGGATCGAGATGACCGAGGATCTTCTCGCCGGGGCCGATCACCGTCGTGTACGGCTTGGAAAAGATGATGGGGCGCTCCGGTATAGCCGACTGGCCGGAGGAAGCATCGAAGCCGCTGTTGTGAAACTCGCGCGCATGGTCATGGTAGTTCTTTCCCACGCAGAAGATATTGCGAGGTGGCCGTGGGATCGGTGCTTTCAGCGTCACAGCGCCCGCCGATAGCCGAGGCCCACGTCCGACCAGGGATGCGAGCCGGCCGAGACCGCCCGCTCCTCCCGCAACAATCTCAAGCATCGAGCGCGGAGCGCCGGCTAAAGCGCTTACATCGACTACGTGCTCACCATCGAGCACACCAAGGCGCTCGGCACCTTGGTGTGAAAACGTAATCAGTCGCATAATGATCTAGCTATTATTCGGAAGGGCGACGACGGCCTCGACCTCGAACAGGAAATCTTCCTTCACCAGCCGGTCCACGACCAGGAGGGTGTTGGGCGGATAGTTGCCTG
The DNA here is from genome assembly GCA_902826255.1 of uncultured Hyphomicrobiales bacterium. GTDB lineage: Bacteria > Pseudomonadota > Alphaproteobacteria > Rhizobiales > Hyphomicrobiaceae > AWTP1-13. The sequence continues at coordinate 6,533 of CADEEC010000147.1, forward strand.
CCCCGAACAGCTTGGGGAACAGGTTGCGGCGCAGCTCCATGAACTTCTCAATGTCTTGGGAGTGCGCGATGTAGGTGGTGAACTTGACAACGTTGGGATAGCTGGCGCCCAAGCCCTTCAGTACATCTCCCAGGTTCTGGAACACCTGGGCGAACTGCGCGGCAAAGTCGCCCTTGCCGACGACTTCGCCATTGGAACCGACGGCAAGCTGACCTGCAAAGAAGGCCAGTTTTCCATCAGGCGTAATGCCGGCATGCGAATAATTACCCTGTGCAGGCGCAGTACCCGGAGGATTCTCATACTTCACTCTCATTTTTGTTCACTCCACGCGTTAGTGGGCTCAACGGCCCGCATCAAGACACAGCAGATACCGTTTCACTTCGTCATGAGACTAGGAAGCAGTAGCGCGATGATCGGAAATGCGATCAGCATCGCTATGCGGACGAAGTCAGCGACAATGAATGGCAGTATGCCCTTGTAGAGCTCGCGCATATCGATGTCGGGGATCGTCGCCTTCAACACGAACAAGTTGAGACCAAGTGGCGGCACTATGAAGCTGATTTCGGTGATGGTGACAAAAATGATGCCGAACCAGATCGGGTCGATCCCTTGAGCCGCGATGATGGGGAAGAATAGCGGGATCACCAGGATGATCATCGACACGCCCTCGATGACAATCCCCAGGATCACACAGACAAAGACGAAGCTCCAGATGAGCCTCCAGCCCGTCAGCTCGTAATAGGCGACAAAATCTGAGATCGCGCGCCCAGCGCCTGAGATGTTGGCGTAGTCAGTCAAGAGCGTGGTGCCGATAATGACCAGGAACAGCGCCGCCGTCGTTCGTCCGGTTTCGACAATAGCGCTGATGACGCCGTAGAAATCGAGCAGGCGCATGGCGACCCCCAGCAGCAAGGTGAGGATCACGCCCACGGCGGCGGCTTCCGACGCTGTGAACAGGCCGGCATAGATGCCGCCGATGATGCCCGTGAAGAGGAGCACGACCGGCCACACGTCCTTCAAGGACGACAGGCGTTCCTGGAACGTGTGCCGTCGACCGGGAGGGCCGAGCGCGGGGAAGAACAGCGTCGTGAAGTAGACGGCTCCGACGTAACAGGCGATGCCAAGCAGTCCGGGAAGAATGCCCGCTATGAACAGCAGCCCGATGTCCGTCTCGGTAAGGATGCCGTACAGCACGAGGACGATGCTGGGCGGAATCAGAATGCCGAGCGTTCCTCCTGCAGCCACCGACGAGGCTGCCAGCCTGTCGCTATAGCCCATGGCGCGCATGGACGGCATTGCGATCTTGGCCATGGTCGCAGCGGTTGCAAGGCTCGATCCGGAAACAGCGCTCAGTCCGCCGCAGGAGAGGATAGTCCCCATGGCCAGGCCGCCGCGATAGTGGCCAATGAAGGCGTTGGACGCCTTGTACAGCTGCTCGCCAAAGCCCGCGTGATTGATGAGGTTGCCGAGCAGGACATAGAGCGGCAGCGCTGCTAGCGAGTAGTTGGTGCCGGTGGCATAGATCGTGTGCGAGGCAACGCTTAGTGCGGGCTGGAATCCCGCAATCGATGCCAGCCCGACGAAACCGGCGATCAGCATTGCCATGCCGATCGGAACACGCGCGAAGATCAGTGCGAACAGCAGCAGAATGACGATGAGGGTCATTGGCCCTCACTGCCGCGACGCCTCAGCGCCACCACGCGTTGAACAACGAGGCCCCAATGCACAAGGCCGGCGACCAGGAACGCGAAGGCCCCAAAATAGGCAACCGGCGCCAGCGGCAGCTGCAGCATATTCGTGACCAGCGCATCCTGTTGGATCTTGCGGCCCACGAAGATCAGAAGCACGCCGACAATCAAGCAGAAGACGCCACAGGCAAACTGGATGATGACATCTTGTATTTGGCGACCCCGCTCCGGGGTGAAGTGGTCAAGCAAATCGACGACGATGTGCTCACCGCGGGCAGCGACGAGTGGCAGAGCGGAGAACGTCAAAAGTCCCATCAGAACTTCCGTGACTTCGTACGTGCCGCCCAGCGGAGACCGAAACACGTAGCGGAACACGACGTCGACGCCGGTGATGGCCGTCATCGCCGTGAGTATCAGCACGGTCGCGGCCGAGAAAACGAAGACGTACAATCTGCCAAGGGACTTCATCACATCTGCTTACTTCGCAAACTGCCCGGTTTTCTCGCTGCCGCTGGAGGCGGTCTCCTTCAGAAGTCGCTTGAGCACGCTGTCGCAATGGAGCCTGGCCATCCGCCCGGCCTTGTCGGCATCGCCTGAAGCGAACGCTTCGAAGATTGCCCGGTGCTCGTTGTTGCCGAGATCAATGCCTGCCGACCTCGTCGAGCGGAGGCGGATATAGGGCTCGACCATGTCGCCTAGCTGCAGCGCCACCTCGCTGAGCTTAGAGCGCCCTGCACTGGCAATCAGCCGTGCGTGGAATTCGCGATTGTGATCTGCCCAATTGCCGAGAAGGCCCGGATCAGTGCGATCCAGCCCTTCCATCTTCGCAAGGATTTCAGCGACTGCACCGATGTCGGCTTGCGTCCGGCGCCACGTCGCCACGGCGGTGGCGTGCTCTTCCACGACCATGCGTAGTTCGAACACCTCGATGATTTCATCGACGGTGAGATAGCTGACGGTGAACCCCCGCCGCGGGCGCAGAACAACCAAGCCCTCGGCCTGCAGCCTGCTCATGGCCTCGCGAACGGGCACACGACTGACGCCAAACCGCGCCGCGAGCGATCCCTGGTTGAGCCGGCTGCCAGGCGGGAGAGAGCCGCTCAGGATGCTGCTGCGAATGGAGCCGTAGACCGCATCCTGCAACCCCTGCACGGCAATCGGACTGTCTGAGCTCGCAGCCATTGGTATCCTTTCAGATATTGAATACAATATTCGTAGTTTTAGATCGTTGTCCATACCATGCTGCGCGCAATCCATGCGGTGCTTCGGCGCATGCTTACGACCAAGCACTTGTATATGAATCATTTTACCTATTATGCCATCTGCACATCTC
>CADEEC010000148.1 GCA_902826255.1 uncultured Hyphomicrobiales bacterium
GCCGACATCTTCGTCACCGCCACCGGCAACAAGGACGTGATCACCATCGACCACATGCGGGCGATGAAGGATCGCGCCATCGTCTGCAACATCGGCCACTTCGACAACGAGATCCAGGTCGCCGGCTTGAAGAACCTGAAGTGGACCAACATCAAGCCGCAGGTGGACGAGATCACCTTTGCCGACGGCAAGCGCATGATCCTGCTCTCGGAAGGCCGGCTGGTGAACCTCGGCAACGCCATGGGCCATCCCTCGTTCGTGATGTCGGCGTCCTTCACCAACCAGACGCTGGCGCAGATCGAGCTGTTCACGAACCCGGGCAAGTACGAGAAGAAGGTCTACACGCTGCCCAAGCACCTGGATGAGAAGGTCGCGCGCCTGCATCTGGAGAAGGTGGGCGCCAAGCTCTCCACGCTGCGGCCGGATCAGGCCGACTACATCGGCGTCAAGGTGCAAGGTCCCTACAAGTCGGACCAATACCGCTACTGAGCAGCGCGCTCGCGTTGCGGATGCGACTTTGAAACAGCGGCGGGGGCCTGTGCCCTCGCCGCTCTGGTTTCACGGGGCGATGGCCCACATACTGCTTACTGATTCGTAAACTGGGCAGAATGGTCCTCGCGCCTCTCGGATAGTTGCGTCGCCCCGGATGTGCGTCGGCCGGCAGGGGTCGATCGTCATTTATGTGGTTGGCAGGCGCTAACGGCACTCGAGGGAGGCCGCGCGGGCAGCTGGCTTTGCTCGCGCTTGCCAGCGCGCTCAGCCTGCTGGCGCTCGTGCTGGCTGCCGCCGGCGGCGAAGCCATCGTCGGCGTTCGCCACACCATCCTCGTTCTCCTGCTCGCGATGGCTGCAGGCGGCGTGACGTTGGTCACGGCCATGGCGGTCATCAGCCACCAGCGCCGCGCAACGGGCGAGCACGCGACCGACGAGGTGGCCGAGCTGCGCAAGAACCTGCTGGTGGCGGACTCCATCATCAAGGCGGAGCCGCAGATCCTGGTGCTGTGGGAGCCTGGCCAGACCGTGCGCGTGATGATGCACACGCTTGCCGGCATTCCCGGCATCCCGAGCCGCCACGCCGACCTCCTGCGCTTCGGCACCTGGATCGAGATTACCTCCGCACAGGATCTCAAGCGCGGCCTCGATGGCCTGTTCGCGGACGGCCGCGCCTTCAGCCAGCTGCTGAAGACGGTTGCCGGCGGCTATGTCGAAGCGGACGGGCGGGCAGCGGGCGGCCGCGCCATCCTGCGCTTGCGCGAAGTGACGGGCCGCAAGCGCGATCTGTCCCGTGTCCTCGATCAGCACCGCCTGCTCGTGCGCAGCACGCAGTCGGGCCGTAAGCTTCTCGACGCGCTGCCGATGCCGGTCTGGTTCCGGCGCGAGGACGGCCGCATCGAATGGGTCAACGAGGCCTACGTCAAGGCGGTGGAGGCCGGCAGCGAAGGGGAGGTGCGCGAGCGCCAGATCGAGCTGCTCGAGATGCGCCAGCGCGAGGCCGTCAACGCGGCGCTCACCAAGGGCAAGCCCTACCGCGAGCGCGCGCACATCATCAGCGGCGGCGCGCGCAAGGCGCACGATATCGTCGTGCTGCCGCTCGACGGTCCGGCGGCCGGCGCCGCGATCGACGTCACCGCGCTGGAGACCGCGCAGGGCGAGCTGTCCCGGCACGTCGCCGCCTACGAGCGCACGTTCGATCGCGTGGCGAGCGCGGTTGCCATCTTCGGCCCCGACCAGCGCCTGAACTTCTACAACGAGGCCTATCGCAAGCTGTGGCTGCTGGACGCCGACTGGCTCGCCACCAAGCCAACCGACGGCGAGGTGCTCGATCGTTTGCGCGAGCTGTCGCGCATCCCCGAGGTCGTCAACTACCGCGACTGGAAAGCCAAGATCCTGGCTGGCTACAAGACGGGCACCGAGTACGAGGACTGGTGGCACCTGCTCGATGGCCGCACCATCCACGTCGCTTCCGCCCAGCGTCCCGACGGCGGTCTCACCTATCTGTACGAGGACGTCACCGAGCAGTTCGCGCTCGAGAGCCGCTACAATGCGCTGATCGATGTGCAGCGCGAGACGCTCGACGGCCTCAAGGAAGGCGTGGCGGTGTTCGCCACCGACGGCCGCCTCAAGCTGCACAACACCGCCCTCGCCCAGATCTGGCGCCTGTCGCGCAGCACGCTGCGCGAAGGCCCGCACATCGACGAGCTTATCTCCCAGTGCGTGAAGCTGCATGACGACCTCGGCACCTGGGCCCGCATCAGCCGCGCGGTGACGGGCATCTCCGACCGGCGCCAGCCGATCGAAGGCCAGATGACGACCAACGAGCACAGTGTGATCGACTTCGCCGTCCAGCCGCTGCCGGACGGCGCCACCCTCATCACCTTTGCCGACGTCACCGACTCCAAGCGCTACGAGCGTGCTTTGATCGAGCGCAACGAGGCGCTCGTCGCCGGCGACCGTCTGAAGAGCCAGTTCATCAGCCACGTGTCCTATGAGCTGAGAACCCCGCTCACCAACATCATCGGCTTCAGCGAATTGCTGGCGAGCCCGCGCACCGGCGATCTCAACGACAAGCAGCGCGAATATCTGAACGATATCTCGGCCTCCTCGCGCACCCTGCTCGCCATCATCAACGACATCCTCGACCTCACCACCATCGATGCCGGCGCCATGGAGTTGAAGCTCGCGCCAGTTAAGGTGGCGGACTTGGTGGACGCGGCGGTGCTCGGCGTGCGCGAGCGCGCGGGGCGCGCACGCCTCAATATCGACATTCGCATTGCCGAGGATGCCGAGGAGTTCATCGCCGACGAGGCGCGCGTGCGTCAGGTGCTCTACAACCTCTTGTCCAACGCCATCGGCTTCTCCAATGCCGGCGACACCATCACCCTCAGCGCCTGGCGCGAGGACAGCATGATGGCCTTTGCCGTCGAGGATCGCGGCGTCGGCATTCCCAAGGAAGACCAGAGCCGCGTGCTGGAGCGCTTCGAAAGCCGCAGCCAGGGCTCCAAGCATCGCGGCGCCGGCCTCGGCCTGTCGGTCGTCAAAAGCCTGGTCGAGCTGCACGGCGGCGTCATGGCGCTGCAATCGGAGGCCGGACGCGGCACGCGCGTGACGGTGCGATTCCCCGAGGATGGCGTGCACGCTTCGGGCTCCGCCGGCGCCTACACCGCTCCCCAGTCGGCATGAGCATCGGCTGGACGCGCGAGCTCGACGAGGATGGTGTCGTCCGCCTGGCGGAGATCCTCGCCCTCAAGCTTCGCCAAGGCGACGCGGTGGCCCTCAAGGGCGACCTCGGCGCCGGCAAGACGACGCTGGCGCGCGCGCTCATCCGCGCCCTGCTCGGCGACGACGCGGCGGAAGTGCCGAGCCCGACCTTCTCGCTGCGGCAGTCCTACGAAACACGCCGTCTCGGCGTCTCGCATTTCGATTTCTACCGGCTCGGCGATGCCGACGAGCTTTTCGAGCTCGGCATCGACGATGCGCTGGCCTCGGGCGCCGCCATCGTAGAATGGCCCGAGCGCGCAGACGGCGCGCTGCCGGAGAACCGGTTCGACATCGCGCTCGAGGAAACGGAGCAAGCGGATCACCGCCGCGTCAGCGTGCGCGGGCATGGCACGGCGGCTCCGCGCGTTGCGCGCGTCGGCGAGGTTATGGATTTTCTCGATCGCAGCATGACCTGGGGGGATGCGCGCATCGGCTACCTGCAGGGCGACGCTTCGGCGCGCAGCTACGCCCGCCTCACCAAGGGGACGCGAACCGTCCTGTTGATGGATGCACCGAGGCAACCCGACGGGCCGCCGATCCGCGACGGCAAATCCTACAGCCGTATCGCGCACCTGGCCGAGGATACGGTGCGGCCGTTCTCGGCCGTCGCGCAGGCTTTGAAGGACGCGGGGCTCAGCGCGCCCGCCATTCTCGATCAGGATGTTGGCCGCGGCTTCATGCTGGTGGAGGACCTCGGCGACCAGGTGTTCGCCGCCGAGGTTGCCCGCGACGGCTTGCGCATGGACGAGCTGTGGCGCGCAGCCGTCGATGCGCTGCTTGCCGTTCGAGGCGCCCGCGTGCCCGACACCGTGCCGGCCTACGACGCGGAAGCGCTCGGCATCGAAGTGGAATTGCTGCTCGACTGGTATTGGCCCGCCCTCAAAGGAGCGCCGGCGCCCGCGTCCGCCAGGGCGGAGTTTCTCGAGCTGTGGCGCCCGCTGTTCGAGCGGCTGCAGCGGCAACCGCAGGTGCTCGTGTTGCGCGACTTCCATTCGCCCAACCTGATCTGGCTGCCGGAGCGCAGCGGCGTCGAACGGGTCGGCATCATCGATTTCCAGGATGCGCAGCGCGGGTCGGCTGCCTATGACCTCGCCTCGCTGCTGCAGGATGCGCGCGTCGACGTGCCGGCGCCGTTGGAGGAGGAGCTGTTCGCGTACTATTGCGGGCGCCTCGCAGAGGCCACGCCAGGTTTCGACCGGAGTGAGCTGCAATTCGCCTACAACGCGCTCGGCGCGCAGCGCAACACCAAGATTCTGGGGATTTTCGTGCGCCTCGCCCATCGCGACGGCAAGCGCCAGTACTTGGCCCATCTGCCCAGGATCTGGGGATACCTTGAGCGCAATCTCACCCATGTCTCACTGGCGCCACTTGCGACGTGGTACGAGAAGCACTTCCCGATGACGGTCAGGGACGGCGCGCTGCCGGGCTGAGCCGCGTCGCGGCGAGGGAGCAATGTCGCAGCAGCCCATCACGACGGCAATGGTGCTGGCCGCAGGCCTGGGCACGCGCATGGCGGGCGCCGGCAACGGCCTTCCCAAGCCATTGGTGCAGCTTGCCGGCAGGACACTCCTCGACCATGTGCTCGACCGGCATCTGGAGGCCGGCACGGAGCGCGTGATCGTGAACGTGCATCACAAGGCCGATCTCATCGAGAGCCACTTGCAATCGCGGCGCGCGCCGCGCATCGAGATTTCCGACGAGCGCGATGCGCTGCTGGATACCGGTGGCGGTGTGACGAAGGCCTTGCCGCGGCTGGGTGCCGGCGCATTCCTGATCCACAATTCCGATTCGGTCTGGATCGAAGGCATCGGCGCGAACCTGAAACGGCTGGTGGATGCGTGGGACGAAACCAAGATGGACTGTCTGATGCTGCTGGCGCTCGCCTCGCAGAGCCTCGGCTATCACGGGCGCGGCGATTTCGATTTCGCGGCCGACGGGCGCATCAAGAGGCGGGCCGCGGACCAGAAGCTGGTGCCGTTCGCGTTCGCCGGCGTGTCGATCGCGCATCCACGGCTGTTTGCGGGCAGCCCCGAGGGCGCCTTCTCGCTGAACAAGGTGTGGGACGGCGCGATCGCAAAGGGACGCGCCTACGGCCTGCGCATGGAGGGCACATGGATGCATGTCGGCAGTCCGGACGCACTCGCACTTGCGGAGCAGCGGCTCTCCGGTGAGGCTGTTCGCTAGAAAATCAGCGCCGGCTGAAGCGCCGCGCCCCGCAGGCCGCGCCCGCGTCTACGCGGTTCCGGCCGGTGCGCCGTTCCTGGATGCGCTCGCCAAGGCCATCTGCCGGGGCGACCTGCCGGTCTCCGGCGGCGCTGCGCCCGACCCGCTGCAGCTTGCCGACATCACGCTCTACCTGCCGAACCGCCGCCTCGTGCGCCCGTTGCAGGAGGCGTTTCTCAAGGCCATCGGCAAGCCGGCCCTGCTGCTGCCGCGCATCAAGGCCCTGTCGGAAGGCAGCGAGGATCTCGACCTCATCAACGGCGTGGAGCCGTTCGCCTCGCACGGTCCCGCCGACATGCCGGCCGTGATCAGCGACCTGGAGCGGCGTCTGGTGCTCACCCTGCTGACGCTGCGCTGGGGCGAGCAGGATGCCCGCAAAGGCGGGCTCGAACCCTTCGTCGCTACCGGTGCGCGCACGCCGGCGCAGGCGGCGCGGCTGGCGCTGGAATTGTCGCGCCTGATGGACGAGCTCGAAACCGAGAGCGTCGATTTCGACCGCCTGCAGGGCCTCGTGCCGGAGGAGCATTCCGAGCACTGGTCGCGCACGCTGGAGTTCCTGGGCATTGTCACCGACAACTGGCCCAAGATACTTGCGGCCAACAACCAGATTTCACCCGTGACGCGCAGCCGGCGCCTGTTGCAGGCCGAAGTCGAGCGCCTCACCACCGCGCCGCCGGCAGCGCCGGTGATCGTTGCCGGCGTCACCGAGACCAACCCCGATACGCGCCGCCTGATCGAGGCGGTGGCGGCACTTGCGAATGGCGCCGTCGTGCTGCCGGCCATCGACCACACGCTCGATGCGCAAAGCTGGGCCTCCATCGCCGAGCATCCCGAGCATCCGCAGTTCGGTCTGCGCAAGCTGCTCGAAACGCTGAACCTTGCGCGCGAGGACGTTGCGCCGCTCGGCCGCGCACCGCAGGCGCCCGCCCTGCGCGCGCGCTGGTCGCTTGCCTGCGAGACCATGCGGCCCGCCGCCACCACCGACCGCTGGCACGATTTCGTCGCCTCTGCCGGCAACGCCGACATGGCCAAGGCCTTGACCAACGTCGGCCTGGTCGAAGCGGCAGGCGCGGACGAGGAAGCCGACGTCATTGCCCTCATGCTACGCGAGACGGCGGAGACACCGGGCAAGACCGCGATGCTGGTCACGGCCGATCGCGCCCTGGCGCGTCGCGTCACCGCGCGCCTGCAGGTCTGGGACCTGCGCGTCGACGATATGGGCGGCGAACCGTTCGCGCGCACCCCGCCCGGCACGTTCCTCGAGCTGGTGGCGCACGCCGTCGAGAAGGACTTCGCGCCGGTGGCGCTGATGGCGCTGCTCAAGCATCCGCTGTGCCGCCTCGGCATGTCGGCGGCTGCCCTGCAGAAAGGTATGCAGGCGCTGGAGCTGGCCGCCTTCCGCGCCCCCTACTTCGGCGAAGGGCTAGCCGGCGTTGACGCTGCTCTTGAGCATGCGCACGCGCGCAACTGGAAGCACGCCTCGGTCCGGCGTCTTGCTGCCGACGATTGGGAGGCCGCCCGTGCGGTCGTGCGTGCGCTCGACGCGTCATTTGCGCCGTTGTCTGCCGTGTTCGCCGCGCCGCAGGCCAGCCGCGTGCAGGAGCTGGCGGCCGCACATTTCAATGCCGCGCATGCGCTCGCTTCGGTGCCGGGCTCGACTGATGGCGCGGGCCTGCGTCACGGCGAAGCCGGCGAGTGGGCCGCGCAGTTCTTTGCGAGCCTCATCGACCCGAACATGCCGGGGCCTGCGATGCCGGCGCACGAGTATCCCGAGTTCTATCGAACCCTGGTCGCCGAAAAGCGCATCCGCCCGCGCGCCGCACCGCATCCGCGCCTTGCCATCTGCGATCCGCTGGAAGCGCGCCTGCAGGGTGCGGACCTCGTCATTCTCGGCGGCCTCAACGAGGGCAGCTGGCCGCGTGCCGCCGATCCCGGTCCATGGCTCAACCGGCCGATGCGGCAAACGTTGGGTCTGGCGGCGCCGGAGGAGAAGATCGGCCAGGCTGCGCATGGCTTCGCCATGCTGTTCGCCGCGCCGCAGGTGATGTTGACGCGTGCCGTCAAGGTCGATGGCGCGCCGACGGTCGCCTCGCGCTGGCTGCTGCGGCTCGAAGCGCTCGTCGCCGGCATGAAGCTCGACCTCAAGCCGGAGAAGCCGTGGCAGGCCTGGGCCCACGCGCGCGGCGCCGTCAAGGATGTGAAGCCGGTCCCCGCGCCGGCGCCGAAGCCGCCGCTGGCGCTGCGGCCGCGCAAGCTCAGTGTCACCAACATCGAGACCTGGATCGCCAACCCCTACGGTATCTTCGCACGGCACATCCTCAGGCTGGACCCGCTGCCGGCGCTCGGTGCGCCGCCGCCGCCGTCGCTGCGCGGGCAAATCAATCACGAGGTGCTGGGTCGCTTCGCGCAGAAATTTCCGAAAGCACTGCCGGACGAAATCGCGCGCGAGCTGCTGGCCGCCGCCACCGCCGTGTTCGCCGACTACACCGGCAACCCGCGCGTCGCCGCGTTCTGGTCGCAACGTTTCTCGCGCTTCGCGCAGTGGTTCGCCGAAACTGAAAGCGCCCGCCGTGCCGGCGTCACGGCGACGGATGCCGAGGTCAGCGGCAAGCTCGTGCTGGCAGCCGCCGGCGGTCCCTTCACGCTGACGGCGCGCGCCGACCGCGTCGACGTCGGCCCGCGCGGTCTCGTCATCACCGACTACAAGACGGCGCAGGGCGTGAAAGAGCTGGCGACCAAGGCCAACGACGGCCGCGCGCCGCAGCTTCCGCTCGAAGCCGCCATCGCCCTTGCTGCAGGCTTCGCCAACGTGCCCGCGGCGCAGGTGAAAGAGCTCAGGTACATCTCAACCTCCGGCGGCGAGCCGCCCGGCCAGGATATCCTCGTCACGCAGGATGTTGCGAAACTTGCGGCGGCGGCGCAGGAAGGCCTGGTCCGCCTGATCGCCGTCTTCGACAACGCGGCCACGCCCTACAAGGCCGTCCGCCGCGCGCGCTTCCAATACAAGTATGACGACTACGCGCACCTGGCCCGGGTTGCGGAATGGTCCGCCGAGACGGACGAGGAGGACGCGCGATGAGCCTGTTCTCCGCGTCCGATCCGGCCGCAACCGCGCTTGCGGAGACGCAGCGCAACCAGTCCAAGGCTGCCGATCCCGCGGTCTCGGCCTGGGTGAGCGCGAATGCCGGCACAGGCAAGACGCACGTGCTTACCATGCGCGTTCTGCGTCTGCTGCTGGCCCAGGACCCGCCCCAGCCCGAGCGTATTCTCGCCCTCACCTACACCAAGGCCGCGGCCGCCGAGATGGCCACGCGCGTGTTTGCGCGCCTCTCCGAATGGGTGACCGCGCCCGATGCCGATCTCAAATCTATGCTCGCCGAACTTCTCGCGCGCCCGCCGACGGCCGAGGAAACGCTGCGCGCCCGGCGCCTGTTCGCGCGCACTATCGAGACGCCCGGCGGCCTCAAGGTGCAGACCATCCACGCCTTCTGCGAGCGGCTTTTGCAACGCTTTCCGCTCGAGGCCGGCGTGCCGGCCGGCTTCGAGATCCTCGACGATCAGCAGCGCGCCGCCCTCCTCAGGGAAGCCGTCGACGGCATGCTGGCGGATGCGACCACCCCCGGCGGCACCGCCGAGCTTGCCCGCGCGCTGACGTCCGTCATCGGCTATTCCAATGAGATGAGCTTCGACGAGCTGCTGGCGGAGGCCATGCGGCAGCGCGACTGGCTGGAGGCGGCGGTCCGCCTCGACATGGACGCCGGCGACACGCTGGATGAAGCAGAGAAAATCTATCGG
>CADEEC010000149.1:0-1234 GCA_902826255.1 uncultured Hyphomicrobiales bacterium
CTTCGCGCGACGTCTGCAGCAGGATCACCAGTAGCGCGCCGAACACGATCATCTCGTAGTTGCCGCGGCTTCCGAACAGGTTGGGCAGGATGCGCTGCAGCTGGTCCTTCATCAGGGTGACGAGGCCGGAGCCGAGGATGGCGCCGCCAACGTGACCGGCGCCGCCGAGCACAGCCATCAGCAGGTATTCGATGCCCTGGTTGATGCCGAACGGCGTCTGGTTCACGGCGCGCTGCATGTGGGCGTAGAGCCAGCCGGAGATGCCGGCCAGCAGCGCGGCATAGACGAACACGATCACCTTGGCGCGCATGGTGCTGACGCCGAAGGATTCAGCGGCGACGGCGCCGCCGTGCAGCGCGCGGATCGAACGACCGGTTCGGGAATCGAGCAGATTGTACGTGGCGATCGCCGCCAGGATCACCCACAGCCAGATCACGTAATAGATGCCGCGGCTGTCGTAGAGATCGTAGCCGAAGAAGTTGAAGGGCGGGATGGCGATGATGCCATCGTGGCGGTGGAACAACTCCAGCTCGCCGAACAGGTAGTAGAGGCTCAAGCCCCAGGCGATGGTGCCGAGCGGCAGGTAGTGGCCGCCCAGCCGCATGGTGAGCAGGCCGAGGATCAGCGCCGCACCACCGGTGATCATCAGCGCCACCGGCAGCGTCAGCCACGGCGACCAGCCGTAGCGCGTGGTGAGTACGGCGGTGGTGAAGGCGCCGAAGCCGCAGAACGCCGCCTGACCGAACGACGTCATGCCGCCGACGCCGGTCAGAACGACAAGGCCGATGGCGACCAGCGCGCCGAGGCCGATGTTGTTCAGCAGCGTGATCCAGAACACCGGTACGCCGGGGATCAGCGGGATCAGCGCGACGATGACAGCGAGGATGGGAACGAGGACGCGGTGGCGCATGGCTCACTCCTCGTCCTCGGTGTGGGTCGACATCAGCGTGCGCACCAGCAACACCGGGATGATGATCGTGAAGACGATGATCTCCTTGAAGCTGGAGGCCCAGAAGGAGGCGAAGGCCTCCACCACGCCGACGAACAGCGCCGCGCCGGCCGCCAGCGGATAGCTTATGAGGCCGCCGACGATGGCCGCAACGAAGCCCTTGAGGCCGATGATGAAGCCGGAGTCGTAGTAGATGGTGGTGATCGGCACGATCAGCACGCCCGACAGGGCGCCGATGGCGGCGGCGATCAAAAAGGCGAGCTGACCCGACAGCGCGGTGCGCAC
>CADEEC010000149.1:1334-9204 GCA_902826255.1 uncultured Hyphomicrobiales bacterium
CACGAGCACGGACGCTTCCGCCATCGGCTGGAAGGCGATGCGGTAGAGATAGGGGCCCATGGGCGCGACGATGGCGATGGCGAGCAGCGCCTGCGCAAAGGCGCCGAGCTTCATCGGGGCGAGCCAATATGTGAGCGGCACGATGATGAGCGACGGCAGGATGTAGACAAGGAAGAGGTTGCCGAGCGTTTTGGCATCGAGCGAACGGCGACGGCTCCACAGCTCCACCACCAGGGCGCATACCGCAAACACGACGAGCAGGCCTGCCGTTCCCGGCACGCGGCCGACATCGAGCATGGCGAGCGTCAACGCGCCGTAGGCTACGAACTCACCCTGCGGCACGAGGATGACGCGCGTGACCGCGAAGACCAGCACCAGCGCCAGCGCGAGCAGCGCATAGATGGCGCCGTTGGTGACGCCGTCCTGCAGAAGAAAGAGAAGGATGGTGGTGTCCAAGTCGCGTCCGCCCTCAGTCGCAGCCAGAGAATAGAGTGGCGGGAGCGAAATGGGGCGTTGCCGGCCACAGCCGGACAATCGCCATTGCGTCGCGCACGATCATCGCATCGATGACCCGCGCGGGCGCGCACGGCGGCCGCATTGTTTCCTCCCCAAGCCGTCGCCTTGTTTTGTAGTTTCGAATAACAATTATGGTCTATAATATCAAGCTGGGACAAACACCGAGGGCTCGCCATGAGCTCCAACGTCGACAAGACAACTGCAGCCGGGGCTATGGCGGCGGCCACCGCCAAGGACGCGCGCTCGCCCGCCATCGAGATCGGGCCGCTTGCGGGCATGATCGGCTATGTGCTGCGCCGAGCCCAGCTTGCCGTGTTCGACGATGTGATCGCCAATTTTTCCGAGCTCGATCTCAGGCCGGCAGAATACAGCGTGCTCGTGCTTCTCGGGCATGCACCGGGCGCCAAGCAGTCGGATGTCGCCGCCGCACTCGGCATCCAGCGCGCCAACTTCGTGGTGCTGTTCGACCGGCTGGAGCGGCGGGGCCTTGCGCGGCGCAGCTCGGCCCCCAACGATCGTCGCTCCTACGCGCTTTATCTCACGGACGAGGGCGAGAAGGTGCTGGCACGCGCGACGTCGCTGGAGTCGCAGCACGAGCGGGTGCTCGACGAGAAACTCGGTCCCGGCGGCCGCGAGCGGCTGCTGGAGCTGCTCGGGAAATTGGCGGAACGGGGCTAGCGCGTCTCTGCGCTCGCAGACATGACGCCAGTTGGGAGGGCCGACCTCCGCAACGATGCCATCCCGGGGCTTGTCCCCGGGATCCATCCCGCAGCGTGCTGTGACGTTTGAAGATGGCTGGATCCCGGCAACAAGTGCCGGGATGACGGTGCTCTCTCTAGCGCGCCAGAGGCGCAACTGCGGCCGAGCGGCTCTGGACGTCGAAGAACAGGGCCTGGCTGATGACGGCCTTCAGCATCTCGGCCTTGAAGGGCTTGCTGACGAGGAAGGTCGGCTCCGGCTTGGTGCCGGTGAGCAGTTTCTCCGGAAACGCCGTGACGAAGATCACCGGCACGTGCACGATCTGCAGGAAGTCGTTGACCGCATCGATACCCGAGCTGCCATCGGCAAGCTGGATGTCAGCGAGCACAAGACCGGGCTTGAGCTCCTTCACCGCTTCCACGGCCTGCCGCTCGGTGCGCGCGATACGCACAACACGATGGCCGAGACCCTGCACCAGCGCCTCCAGGTCCATGGCAATCAGCGGCTCGTCCTCGATGATGACGACGTCGGTAGCGATCTGCTGTGAGAGATCCTGGTTCGCGTCCTCCAGAAGCTGGGCCACGTCGGCAACACTCATTTCGAGGATTTCGGCCGCGTCGGGAACTGAGAACTCCTCCATCGCCACCAGCGTGAACGCCTGCCGGCCCATGGGCGTGAGGGCCGACAGATTCTCGTGCACTTTCGCAACATCGCGGTCGGGGCGAACCGGCGGCTGCTTCTCGATGGCGTTCACCTCGGCCAGCACGAAGCGATAGAGCGCGATGCGCGCGGGTATTCCCGTACCCTTGCCGGCGAGAATATTTTCCAGCGCCTTGACCACGCAGGCATCGCCGAGGGCCTGACTTCCTGTCAGTGCGCGCGCGAACCGACGCAGGAAAGGCACATTGCCCACAAGGCTTTCATCGACGGCCATTATTCGCTCACCAGTTTCACCTCACTGTCGTATTAGACGCGCGAAACGGGGCCAACAAGCGGTTCCGAGTGTGCGTAACTTGAGCTGGAGCACAGGCGAGGGCGCGTATGATCGCCACCAAGAAACCGGAAATCGAAACAGCATCCGTGGACAAGCCACGCATCGAAGGTGCGTCTGCGCTGCCAACACAGCTCGGCAAGCAACTGCGTAAAATGTTCGCTGAAGCGGAGACGCAGCCGGCACCGGAGCGGCTGATGGAGCTGATGGCTGCGCTTGCGGCCAAAGAGCGCGGCGAGGGCTAGAGCCCGACCGTCACGGTGCAATCTGCTTTGGAGGATTGCGTTCGTGGTGGTCGACGATGATGTGTCCGAACACCGCCGTAAGCAGCACCTTGGCCAATGCGAACGTGAGCACCTGGAAATCGCTCATCGGCGAGCGACCGGGATAGAGCGCGAGCAGTTGAACGTGGCGGGTGATCTCAAGCACGCCGTAGCTCACAAGGATCGCGAGCAGCCATCGGTAATGACGGCGCTGAGCAACCGCGCGGCCGCCGACACCCAGTGCAAAGAACCCTACGACAGCCAGCGAGCCCGAGATGATGATCTCGCTGACCTCGTTGCTCGTTGAATTCAGTCCAATCCTCGGCGCAGCCTGCGTCGGCACCACCAGCGCCCCGAGCAGAACAAGCGCGATGACCTGAAGGCGGGCGGAACTGAAGAAGCTCTTTTGCTCGTGCCCTTCCCGCGCAAGCAGGGTGCCCACGAACACCATGAGGAAAGCGGCCAGGTCGCCGGCCACGTCATGGGGCCTGAACGCAGCCGTGCTGACGGGCTTGCCGTCTTTATAGAGGTTGGCGTCCTGCACCTCGTACACCGAGGCGACCAGGGCCCAGACCGCGGCGAACAGCGCCAGGATCGTAAAGAGTCGCGCGTCGCCTCCTCTGCCGCTCACTTCGCGCGCAAACCACAATGTCACGAGCAGGAAGCACCCGAGCGCGACGAGGAATCCCAGCCAGTAGCGGGTGCCGACGCTCAGATAGTTTGTCTCGAACAGTAGCCACTGCAGGTGCGCAAGCGTAGACCACGCGAAATCCGTCACAGCCGCCTCATGAATTAAGTAGCAATACGGATTAAATAGCACGCGCGAGAGATATCCTGCCACTCTCGTCGGGCAGATGCCTCGGAGCTGGCGGAGCCATCATCCGCGGCGGAGAACCGGGTTAAGAGCAGGCCTCGTCGCAAGAATCTGGGTTTTCGGCTGGTTCGCCAGGCCCTTTATTTGGCCGGCGGCCGCGAACGGTAGCGCGGCAGAGACCATCCCCAGATGAGGGCAGCGGCGCGCAACACGAAGCCCGCGACAAAGCCTGACACCAGTGCCACCGGATGCGTGAGGCCAAGCGTGAGGCCCGCAACGAACACCAGCGCGGCCAGCAAGGCGGCCGTGACATAGATTTCGCGACTGAGGATGATGGGCGTCTCGCCGCCCAGGATGTCACGGATGATGCCCCCGAAGGTGGCGGTCATCACGCCCATGGCGACGGCGACCACGGGGCCGGCGCCGGAGAGCAGCGTTTTCTCGGCGCCGGTGACGGCAAACAGCGCTAGCCCGATGGCGTCGAGCCACAGCACCAGCGTCAGCCGCGACTGCGGGATGTGGGCGGTGAAGAACAACAGGGCTGCTACGCCCACGCACACCAGGAGGTAGGCCGGCTGCTGCACCCAGAACACCGGCAGCTGGCCGAGCAGCACGTCGCGCAGCGTGCCGCCGCCGATGCCCGCCGCCGTCGCCAGCAGGGCAAAGCCGAAGATGTCCATCTCCTTGCGCGAGGCAACCAGCGCACCCGTGGTTGCAAACACCACGAGGCCGAACCAGTCGAGAACAGCGGCGATGCCTTGCAGCATGATGTGAAGGCCCGAGCGGCGTATGCCGGCGCTACTCCTGCACCTCGTGCACCTCGATCACGTTGCCTTCCGGGTCGTAGAAGAAGATCTGCGCCCAACCCTTCATGGCCCACGCGCCGAAGTCGGAGAAAGGAATACCCTTCTCGGTGAGGCGCTTCTTGAAGGCGGCGATGTCATCGGTGCGGAAGGCGATGTGGCCGTTGAGGACGGGATTGACCGCCTGACCGGTGCGGAAGCTGATGCCGTAGTCCTTCTCGGCGAGATGGAACTGAGTCTCGCCGTCGCTGAGGAACGCGACCTTGCCGGGGTAGCCGTCCTTGTCGAGGATGCGGTTCTGCGACAGCCCGGGCTCTGGCTTCAGGTCGAGCACATCGCGGTAGAAGTCGGCGAGCCCCGGCACATCCTTGGAGCAGACATTGACATGGTGCAGCTTGATCTTCATGCGCGCGCTTCCTCCTGGCGTTTGATGCAGCTTAAGGCAATGCGCGCTCGGTTGGCACCCTGCCATCGCGCAGAACTGAGATGCTGCCCGTATGGTGTGCAGCCCCTGGGTCCCCGGATATGCCGCCGCGCGACATTCCGGAATGACAAGATGGGTTTTGCCCGGCGCGGTGAGTTGCTAGGTTGCGCGCCGATATTGCTGGAGGCCTGAGACGTGCAAGACCTTAAAAGCCTGATCCGCTCGATCCCCGACTACCCCAAGCCGGGCATCATGTTCCGCGACGTGACCACGCTGCTGGGCGATCCGGCAGGCTTCCGCGCGGCCATCGAGCAGATGGCGGCGCCGTACAAGAACGCGGGCGTGCAGGGCGTGGCAGGCATCGAGGCGCGCGGGTTCATCCTGGGCGGCGCCATCGCCGACAAGCTCGGCTGCGGCTTCGTGCCGTTCCGCAAGAAGGGCAAGCTGCCGTGGAAGACCATCGGCCAGGAGTACACGCTGGAATACGGCGTCGACATCATCGAGATGCACGAGGACGCGATCGACAAGGGCGAGCGCATCCTGATCGTGGACGACCTGATCGCCACCGGCGGCACGGCCGAGGCGGCCGTGAAGCTGGTGAAGCGCTCGGGCGGCGTGATCGTGGGCGCGACCTTCATCATCGACCTGCCGGAACTCGGCGGCATGAAGAAACTCGCCGCCCTCGGCGTGAAGGGCCACGCGCTGATGGCGTTCGAGGGGCATTAGGACTGGCACCGCCTGTCCCCTCTCCCCATTCTTATGGGGAGAGGGCCGGGGTGAGGGTAATCGATGAACATCGACGGCAAGGCGTATCGGACGATCTGGGTGGCGGAGGATGGCTGGTCGGTGAAGGTCATCGACCAGACCAGGCTGCCGCATGAGCTGACGATCCTCACGCTCAAGACGGCAGACGATGCCGCGCATGCAATCAAGTCCATGCAGGTGCGCGGCGCACCGCTGATCGGTGCCACGGCGGCCTATGGCGTGTGCCTGGCGCTGCGCACCGATGCCTCCGACGAGGCGGTCGACAAGGTGATCGCCATGCTGGCCGCGCAGCGGCCGACCGCGATCAACCTGCGCTGGGCGCTGGAGGAGATGCGCGACACGGTGCGCAACATCCCGCGCGACAAGCGCGTTGCGGCGGCCTACGAACGCGCAGCCGAGCTGTGCGACGACGACGTCAAGGTCAACACGCGCATCGGCCAGCACGGCCTGAAGCCGATCCTGGTGGCGGCGGAGGAGAAAGCGCAGGGCGAGGCGGTCAACATCCTCACCCACTGCAACGCCGGCTGGCTCGCCTGCGTCGACCGCGGCACCGCCCTGGCGCCGATCTACGAGGCACACGACCGCGGCATCAAGGTGCATGTGTGGGTGGACGAGACGCGACCCAGGAACCAGGGCGCTTCGCTGACGGCCTACGAGCTCGGCGCGCACGGCGTGCCGCACACCATCATCGTCGACAACGCCGGCGGGCACCTGATGCAACAGGGGCTGGTCGACCTGTGCATCGTCGGCACCGACCGCGTCACCACCAACGGCGACGTCGCCAACAAGATCGGCACATATCTGAAGGCCCTGGCGGCCAAGGACAACGGCGTGCCGTTCTACGTGGCGCTGCCGCACTCCACCATCGACTGGACGCTGGCGTCGGGCAGCGACATCCCGATCGAGGAGCGCAGCGCCGACGAGGTGCTGGTGATGACCGGCCGCACCAGGGACGGCAAGATCGTGCCGGTGGAGATCGCCGCGCCCGGCAGCCCCGCGCGCAACGACGCCTTCGACGTGACGCCGGCGCGGCTCGTCACCGGGCTCATCACCGAGCGCGGGGTGTCGGCGGCTTCGCGCGAAGGCCTGCTGACCCTCTATCCGGAGCGGGCGGGCGAGGCGAAGTAAACGCGGCGCCTGTCGAGCAGACACCGTCTCACGGCTGATCGCGCACGAAATCCAGCACCGCCGTCTCGGCCATGACCTGTGCCGGCGCGGCGTGCCACAGGGCGCGGGCGCGCTCCGCCTCGCTCGCGAAATCGTGCCGCAGATATGAGCCAAGCCGACGCGCCTGTGCGACAAAGCGGCGGCCGACACCGATGCGCGCCGCCTCATAAGCGCGTAAGCCATCCACGACATCCTGGTGCGCTGACAGTGACGCCGCCAGCGCGGCGGCATCCTCCGCCGCCTTGACCACGCCGCCGCCGACGTGCGGCCGCACGACGAAGGCGGCATCGCCCGCAAGGGCAACCCGGCCGACAGCCATCGCCGTGCTCTCCAGATCGTAGATCGGCTGCAGGAACGGCTGCTGCGCCTTGTCCATCGCCGCGCGGAACTGCGGCGGCAGCAGGCGCGCCACCGCATCGCGCATCTCCCCGATCGTGCCACGCGCGATCAGCGGCGGCGGGATCGACAGCTCGTGCCGCTTGCCCGTGTCGGCCGTAAGCAGCCGCGGCAGATCGCGGTCCGCATCCGCCGGCCGGTACCAGACGATGTTCCAGCTGCGATGCCCGGTCCTCAAGTCGTTGCCAGACCCCGCCACCGGATAGCCGAGGAAATGCTCGCCGGGCGGCAGGTGGAAGCTCAGGTGCGCAAACATGTCCTCGCCCATCGCCGCGACGGCGTCGCGCTCATCGACGAGGCCGCGCCAGGCGACGTAGCCCGCATACTGCGGCTGCACCTCGGGCAAGAGCTGCCCGCGCACCGCCGAGCGGAATCCATCGGCGCCGACCAGAACATCACCGGTCTCGGACGCGCCATCAGAGAAATGCGCCGTCACGCCGTCGGCATCCTCGCTCACGCGTACAAGGTCGCGCCCCAGGTGATAGGCGGGCGCACCCAGCGCGCCGCCCAGTAGCTCGAACAGCCGGTTCCACGACGTCGCGATCTGCGGCCGCGCCAGCCGGCCGATCTCATTGCCCGCATGGTCGAGCACAATGCGGCCCGGCACCGGCACGCCGAAATCCTCGCCCGCCTCCACCGCCAGTTCGGACAGTGCCGCCCGCATCTCCGGATGCGTCATGATGCCGGCGCCGCGTCCCGTCAGCGCCACCGGCGAGCGCTCGAACACGTCCACCCGCCAGCCCGCGCGCTTGAGATACAGCGCGCTGAACAGGCCGGCCATGGAGCCGCCGATGATGAGGGCGCGACGCGGTGTGCGGGCCATCGGGTCTCGTGCTTACCGTCTCAGTCTTGACGCAGCCGGCCGAAGGCGCAGCTCACGTGCCGAGGTAATACTGCTTGATGGTGTCGTTGTTGGCGAGGTCGGCGGCAGTCTTGCCCTCGAACTCGATCTCACCGTGCACGATCACATAGCCGCGGTCGGCGATCTTGATCGCCTGGTTGAAGTTCTGCTCCGCCATCAGCACCGTCAGG
>CADEEC010000150.1 GCA_902826255.1 uncultured Hyphomicrobiales bacterium
TAGAGATCGGCATTGCGGCCGGCGGGAACGAGGTTGTCCACCCATTCGGTGTCACCGGTGAAGCTCAGCACCTGATCGTCAAACTCGAGACGCAAGGCGTATGGGGGTGCGCCGGAGGGGTGCTTGACCTCGTATGCCGACACGCGCACCGGCCCGACAGTGAGCGGCTGTGTAGAAGGTCCGTACTCTTGAAACCGCAAGTCGTAGCGTCGGGGTACGCCCGTGCATCCCGGAAATAACGCTTCGGCCGCAGCAACGAAGCGGGCTTCTATGCCTGGCGGACCCAGTACGGTCAGCGGTGCGGTGCGTTTGCCGATGTGCTGCGCATGGAGCAGCCACCAGACGAGACCCGCGAAATGGTCGCCATGCAGGTGCGAGATGAAGATCATCGGAACGGTGTTGGGATCGATGCCGAGCCGATTGCAGCCGATGACGGCCGTTGCGCCGCAATCGATAAGGAAGCGGGCCGAAGCGGACTCGACGAAGTAGCTCGTCTGCAGGCGGCCGCCCGAGCCGAATGCGTCGCCGCAGCCAACTACCGTGACCTTCATGGCTCCCGCCCCTGCATCAGTAACTTGGGCCCCAAGAGACTACGCCTTTGCGCTGGGCCTCGATGAGACGTCCTTGTGCCAGCGGTCGAGGTTCTTCAGATCCTCAGGTCGTCGAATGCGCGCGACCTTCATGAAGTCGACGGCAACGAGTGCGGTGATATCGGCAACCGAAAAGTCCTGTCCGGCGATGTAAGGGCGTGTTGCCAGCTCTGCGTCCATGATGCTGAGAATTTCGAGCGCGCGGGGCTTGTTCGCCTCGCCCCAATCCTTGACCTGAGGAACTTCAAGGTGCGCCATTGCCGGGTGCAAGTGACGGAAGGCTTGTGCGACGGAGAGAAGCAAACCCATCTCCATGCGGCGGTTCCACATCTCGGTGAGGGCCTTGCCGCGTGCGCCGGAACCGAACAGAGGTGGGGCAGGCTGCACCTCTTCCGCGTACCGGCAAATGGCCATCGTTTCGGAGATGGCGGTCCCGTCCTTCAAGATCAGCACCGGCACGCGCTGAAAGGGGTTGAGCTGCGTAAATTCCGGGGTCTTCAAAGCTCCCTTCATCAGGTCCAGGTCCTCGTAAGCGACCTCCAGACCCTTCTCGGCCATGAAGATGCGCACCCGGCGCGGGTTGGGGGCCGTGCGCGTTTCCAGAATTTTAAGCATGGCATCTCTCTTGTGCGGGACGATGCAACTCGTAATCGAGGCAGGTTGTCCGCGCAAGCCGAGGAAAACTGTCAACGGAAGCTATTATCCAGCCTCAACAAGCCGTTACAACCAATTGCTGTTAAACAAGAAGTTAGGAATTTAAGTGGAGTTTATGGGCGTATCGCAGTGGGCCAATCCCGGTCCCGCAAGCAGAGCCGCCCGCCATGGCCGAAGCGCCGACGATGACCGCGCACGACTACGGGTCCGCCGAGGAGGCGGAGCCGCGCCAGCGCACAAAGGACCCGCGGACGCAATCGCAAGCACAGCTTCGCGACGTGCGCGCGCGGCTTGCGCAGGGCTCAACCATCAAGCCTGAGTTCGAGTACGAGCTTCTCAGCATGTTTGCGCGCAATGAGCTGTCCGCGCGCGTGACGCTTCCGCTGCTTGCGCTGATCTTCTCGCTCGCGTCCATGTTCTGGGCACCCATGATGCAGGCATCTGCCTGGCTGACCATGGTGATCTCGGCAAAATTCTTCATGATCGCTGCATGTCGCAGTTTCCTTGCGGAGCCGCGCGGCAAGACGCCGGTAGGTCAGTGGCGCAGACGCTTCACCTGGCTGGAGCTGGCAAACGGCGTTGCCTGGGGCGGTATCGCCGTCGTCGGATTGGACGCCGGCGATGCCGCAAGCCACGTCTTCATGCTGGCCTCGCTGATCGTGCTTCTCGCCATTCGCATGACGTTTGCGTCGGCTGTGATGAGCATCCTCTACGCCGGCACCATTCCGATGACAGTCGCGATCGTTGCTCGCCTGCTCATGCAAGGTCATCCCTTCTATCTTGCGATGGCGGCCATGGCGATCGGGCTGCACGTCTACTTCATCTTCCTGGCAAAGGGCTTGAACTCCACGTCGCTCGCCATGCTGGAGTTCCGCGCGGAGAAGGACGCCCTGATTGCGGAGATCGAAGAGGAGAAAGCGATCTCGGATGAGGCGCGGCGCCGCGCCGAATCGGCGAACTTGGCCAAGTCGCGCTTTCTGGCGACCATGAGCCACGAGCTCCGTACGCCTTTGAACGCAATCCTAGGGTTCTCCGAGGTCATGAAGAGCGAGCTGCTCGGGCGGATGGAGAACGACAACTACAAAGAGTATGCGGGAAACATCCACGAGAGCGGGAAGCATCTTCTCCAGCTGATCAACGAGATCCTCGATCTGTCCCGCATCGAGGCCGGCCGCTACGAGCTTCACGAGGAGCCCGTGCGGCTTGCAGACGTGGTGCAAGACTGCCTGCGGCTTCTAACCTTGCGTGCCGAAAGCAAGGGCTTGCAGGTGGATGCGGAGTTCGATCGCAGTCTCGGCCAGCTCTGGGCCGACGAACGCGCCATACGGCAAATCTGTCTGAACCTGATCACCAACGCGCTTAAATTCACCCCGCGTGGCGGCCGGGTGAGTATCACCGTGATGAATACCCCTGAAGGGGGCCAGATCCTGTCGGTGAAGGATACCGGACCTGGCATCCCCAAGGAGGAGATCCCGAAGGTGATGCAGGCATTCGGGCAGGGTTCGCTGGCGCATCACACGGCCGAAGGTGGGACGGGCCTCGGCTTGCCGATCGTGCAGAACCTGGTCGAGCTGCACGGCGGGTCGTTCGAGCTGCTGTCGGAACTGCGCAAGGGCACCGAGGCCATCGTCACGCTTCCGCCGGGCCGCGTCTTGCGCCCCATGCCCCCGCTCCAGCCCTTGGGGCAGGAACGCCACCGCCAGCCGCCAGTGGCCCTGCGTGGCGCGCCGCGCTGGCGCAGCATGAGTGGGGCCTTCGCACAATCCCCAGCCGATCGCTGACATTGCCCGCGCGTGATTGTCACGCGCCGGAGGCGACATTACATTTGCCCGGAACAGATGTGGTGATCGGGTAACACCGGCACATTTTCGTCGAGGTGCCCGCGGCGCCCATGGAAACGCCTTGCGTACGTGTTTGCGTGATCGAAACGGACACTGGTCTTTGCCAGGGATGCGGTCGGTCCCTAAGTGAAATCGCGCGCTGGTCACAATTGACCGCCGAGGAGCGCGCGAAGATCATGCGGGACCTGCCCGAGCGACGCCGGCGGCCGGGGCTCGCTGCGGAGAGCTGAGAATGGGCGCGTGGATTGCGCTGCTGCTGCTGATGATCGCCGGTCTCGCGCTGCTTCTGCGTGCGGACGCGGGATCTATTGCGGGGTTCGACCCATCCGATTTTGCCGTCATCGTCGCCGGCGTGGCGCTGGCGATTTTCATCGGCTCTTCGCTGGCAGGCAGCTATCGGGGGCGAACCGGCCAGGCCGTGCGCGATCTCCTGACTTGGGTGCTGATGGTGTTCGTTCTGGTCGGCGGATATAGCT
The DNA here is from genome assembly GCA_902826255.1 of uncultured Hyphomicrobiales bacterium. Taxonomy (GTDB): domain Bacteria; phylum Pseudomonadota; class Alphaproteobacteria; order Rhizobiales; family Hyphomicrobiaceae; genus AWTP1-13. Next base: position 3,562 of record CADEEC010000150.1, read on the forward strand.
ACCGCGAGGAACTGTTCGGGTTTGGGCATCGCGTGATAGGGGAACTGCTGCCCCCCGGGACGGCCCTGCGTGGCGATGCCCAGGTCGAGGGTGAACGGTCGGTAACCATCAGGCGGCGGTCGGATGGCCATTTCCTGGTGAAAACCGAAACCAACGGCATCACGCTGACCATGCTGGTCGACACCGGCGCGTCGACGGTGGTGCTCAAGCCGGCGGATGCACAGCGGCTTGGGATCGATCTCGATCGCTTGCGGTACACGGTACCGGTCCAAACAGCCAACGGCACGACCTTCGCGGCCAGCGTGCGCCTGCGCAATCTGAGCATTGGCCGGATCAGCCTCAACGATGTCGACGCGCTAGTGGCCAAGCCGGGCACGCTCAGAGAGAACCTGTTGGGTATGAGTTTCTTAAGCCGCCTGCGCTCTTATGAGTTCACAAGCGATTATCTGACGTTGCGTAGCGGCTGAGGTCCCTTCTCGCTGCCTCTGCAACTCAGCGACAGGCGGCATTGGGAAGGGCGATGTCTCCCGGGGCACGTCAGGCAGCGGCGATGGCGGGCGGCTGGGTTTTGGCTGCCGGCGCAGCGCTTGTCTGCATCATGTATTTCTCCGAGATTCGGGGCGCGGCTCGCGTCGTTGCGGGTGTTGGACCGTCCCTGCCCGCTTCCGCGCCGATGCCCGAGCGCGAAGAAGTGACGGTCGGCAAAGGCCAGAGAGCAGTCGAGCTGCCGGCAGGCGCCCTTGGCCATTACCGTGCCGATGCGGAGATGAACGGGCGCACGGTGAGGGTGCTTGTCGACACCGGGGCGTCGATCGTCGCCCTTACCTATGAGGATGCGCGCAGCATCGGCCTGTCGGTGCGCGACAGCGACTTCACGCACAGGGTCAGCACTGCCAACGGCGTTGCGCGCGTGGCGCCGGTAATGATCGACCGGATCAGCATTGGCGATATCACCGTCCGCAACGTGCAAGGTGCGGTGATGGAGCAGGGGAAGCTCGGAACCACCCTCCTGGGCATGTCGTTTCTTGGCCGTCTGCAACGCGTGGACATGCGTTCGGGCACGCTCGTGCTTCAGGAATAGCCCGTCTCAACTGGACGCAAGGACTTCACCCGCACGTCTTGCATTGTGCGGTGCAGAAACTTATTGAGAACCCCAGTATCCTTCCAGAGTAAACCCATGCTCCCGAAACCGCGCTCCGATCTGAAGCTCAACACCCTTGATTTCGAGCGGCTGCCGCTGGTGAAGCCGACAGGGTTTCGTGAGTACGACGCGCGCTGGCTGTTCCCGCAGGAAATCAACCTGATGGGGCTCAACCTGATCGGGCTGGGCCTGGCGACGCTGGCCGGAAAGCGCGGCGTGCCAAAACGCTTTGTGGTGGGCCACGACTACCGCTCCTACTCCGCGAGCGTGAAGCAGGCCGTCATCACGGGGCTGCTCGCAGGCGGCGCCGAGGTGCACGACATCGGCTTGGCTTTGTCGCCGATGGCCTACTTCGCGCAGTTCGAGCTGGGCGTCGAAGGCGTCGCCATGGTGACGGCCAGCCACAACGACAACGGCTGGACCGGCATCAAGATGGGTTTCCATCGCCCGCTGACGTTCGGCCCGGACGAGATGACGGCGCTGAAGGAGGTCGTGCTCAACGGCGAGGTGCAGACGGCGCCCGGCGGCAAGTACGTGTTCGTGCCCGACCTCGCCGAACGCTACATGAAGGCCCTCTCCGACCGGCCGAAGCTGAAGCGCAAGCTTAAGGTCGTCGCAGCCTGCGGCAACGGCACGGCCGGCCCGTTCGCACCCAAGGTGCTGGAGGCGATCGGCTGCGAGGTGGTGGAGCTCGACTGCGACCTCGACTACACCTTCCCGCGCTACAATCCCAATCCCGAAGACATGAAGATGCTGCACGCCATCGGCGATGCGGTGAAAAAGAACAACGCGGACGTAGGCCTTGGTTTCGACGGCGACGGCGACCGCTGCGGCGTGGTCGACAACGAGGGGCATGAGATCTTTGCCGACAAGGTTGGCGTGATGCTGGCGCGTGATCTCTCCGCCCAGCATGCCAACGCCGTGTTCGTCGCCGACGTCAAGTCGACCGGTCTGTTCATGACCGATCCGGTGCTCAACGCCAACAAGGCCAAGGCGCTCTACTGGAAGACCGGCCACTCCTACATGAAACGCTACACGCACGAGCAGAAGGCGCTGGTCGGCTTCGAGAAGTCCGGCCACTTCTTCTTCCAGCCGCCGCTCGGCAAGGGCTACGACGACGGCCTCGTCGCCGCCATTGCAGTATGCGACATGCTCGACCGCAATCCGGATAAATCGCTCGCCGACCTCAAGAACGCGCTGCCCAAGACCTGGGGCTCGCCCACCATGTCGCCGCACTGCGCCGACGAGGCGAAGTATGGCGTGGTGGACAAGGTCACGGCGCAGTTCAAAGAGGTCGCCGACAAGGGCGGCACCGTGGCCGGCCAGAAGATCCGCGACCTCGTCACCGTCAACGGCGTGCGTGTCACCCTTGCAGACGGCACCTGGGGCCTGGTGCGCGCGTCCTCCAACAAGCCGGAACTGGTGATCGTGGTGGAGAGCCCGGTGTCGGAAGCCAATATGCGCGCCATCTTCGCCGATATCGACGGCCGGCTCGCCAAGTTCTCCGAGGTTGGCGAGTACAATCAGAAGATCTGACCCGCAGCAGGCTCGACCTGGAATCTGTAACCGGTGCATGCCAAGGGCGACGGCGCTTGTCCTTTACTCCTGCGATCAGCAATGCTTTGTGCGTCCGGCTGGCTGGGCTCCGGGGGAGCGGATGAACGAAGACCTGCAATACGCGGTCCTGCACGAGTTCGTTGAGCCGGCACGGCGCAACCTGTCCCCAGGCAGCTGGGACTACCTGATGGGCGGTGCGGAAACCGAGACCACGCTGGAGCGAAACCGGCGTGCGCTGGATGCACTCGCGTTCCGGCCACGTGTTCTGCGCAACGTCGAGAAGGTCTCGGCGCGCGCCAAGATCTTTGGGCAGGACGTGCGCCTGCCGGTCATTCTTGCACCGATTGGCTCGCTGCAGGATTTCTCGCCGGGCGGCGGCATGGGTCCGACCAGGGCGGCCGCCAAGTTCGGCGCGCTGCACATGTTGAGCTCGGCGTGCGCGCCGGGGCTGGAGGCCGTCGCGGAATGCGTCGACTATCCCAAGATTTATCAGCTCTATGTGCGCGGCGACACGGCCTGGGTGGAGGACCACGTCGCGCGGGCGATGGCGAGCAAGTACGTTGCCCTTTGCCTCACCGTGGACCTCGACTACTACGGCCGGCGCGAGCGTGATCTGGCCAAGCGCTACCTGACGACGTCGCGCCGCTCAAACCCGGCAGATTACTTCCAGGCGCGCTTTTCGTGGGCGGACGTGGCGCGGCTGAAATCGAAGTTCAGGATCCCCTTCATCCTGAAAGGTATCGCGACGGCTGACGACGCCAGAATTGCGCTCGAACACGGCATCGAAGGCATCTACGTCTCCAATCACGGCGGGCGGCAGCTCGACCATGCGCAAGGATCGGTGGCTGCACTGCCCGAGATCGTGGATGCCGTCGGCGGCAAAGCGCAAGTGATCGTCGACGGGGGCATCCTGCGTGGCACCGACATCGTCAAGGCCATGGCGCTTGGCGCCGATGCGGTCGGCATCGGACGGTTGCAGGGGCTTGCGCTCGGCGCAGGCGGCGAGATGGCCGTGGTGCGCATGCTGGAGCTGCTCGAGGATGAGGTGATCCGGTGTCTCGGCTTGCTCGGCGTGACGTCATTTGCCGAGCTGAACAGGAGCTACGTCGCGGCCGAGCCACCTCTCGGGCGCTCGTGGCTCGACAGTGCCTTTCCGCTCTTGAAGGAGGGGTACTGACCCCATCACCCCTGAGGATCGCCCCGGCAGAGGGGGGAGCCGGGGCGATCACAGGGCAACAAGCCGCTACGCACGCGAGCCCGAGCACGGAGAGTAGGGGGCACACTGCGCTCGTAAGGGCCGCGAGGCGGCATGAGCAGTGTGTAGCATCACGAGAACGAAAAGGGAACATACTTTTGGTAGGATGCCGCGACAAGCGCCAATCGGACCCCCGCAATCGCCAAGTTCCTGGCGCAGGCTCACACAAATTGGCAGAGGCGGCGGTTGTACCGTTTGCGCCGGCATATGATTGGACATGTGCATGAGACGACTGCTGGCCGCGCTTTGTATCGCTGCTTGGGGCCTTGGCGCTGGGACAGCCGTCGCATTCGAGTTTTCCGACAAGGAGGGCCGCTTTGCCGTCACCTTCCCGGCCGAGCCGACGCGCGACAAGCAGGAGGGGCGCTCGGCCTCAGGACCGCATATCCACACCACATGGGAGGTGGACCAGCCGGGACGGCATTTTTCCGTGACGTACACGCAGTACGCCGTCGCCCCGGTGAAGAACTACGACAAGAACGTCATGGGGCTTCTGGCGGCCACGCAAGGGAAGCTCTTGCGGCAGGCGCGCGTTGAACTCGACGGGATAGACGGCCGCGAGATCTACACGCAGCTCCCCGACAACACCGTCATGCGCCAGCGCATGTTCCAGGTCGGCAACCGGCTGTACCAGGCCGTGTATGCGGGCCCGTTCGGGACGGAATCGCGCGCGGACGTCCGCGCCTTCATGGAGTCCTTTCGGCTGCTGAAGGATTAGGGTCGCAGCACCGCGGTATCTGCGGTGTTCAATCAGCATTCATGCGCGACATGCAACGTCGAAGGCAGTGTCGTCTCTGGAGGCGTTCCATGCGTGAGCTTCGAGGTCTAATTCTCGCGGCGCTGACGTTTTCGGTGGTGACGAGCATGGCGCAGGCTCAAGGCTTGGAGGGACGCACCTGGATCGCCGAGCGCATCAAGGGCGAGGCGGTCGATACCGGGATTAGGTCCATCCTCACGATTGCCGCGGGGAAGGTGACGGGTTCGGCCGGCTGCAACCGGTTGATGGGATCGGCAGCGGTTGCGGGTGACAGCATTGCCTTCAACGGCGTGGCAACGACGCGGATGGCCTGTCCGGGGCCAGCAATGGAGCAGGAGCGCGCGTTTCTAGAGGCGCTGGCCGCAGTCCGGACATTCCGGCTGGACGGCGGCTTCCTTTCTCTGCGCGATGCTGCAGGAACGGAGGTCACGCGACTTAAGGAGCAAGGTTAACTGGGCGTCCGACTCGGTTGGCGGGCTGCGACCTGTCGTTTAATCTGTTGGCATCCAAAAATAATCCCGGCTGGCCAGACGGCGGCCGGCGGCACGCAGCGTTGACAACATGGCTTCGGTGTTTTCCGACGACATCGCCATCGATCTCGGCACCGCCAACACGCTCGTGCATGTGGTGGGGCGCGGCGTCATCATCGACGAGCCGTCGGTGGTCGCCGCCGTCATGCGCGCGGGTAGCCGGGATGTGCTTGCGGTCGGCCTCAAGGCAAAGGCGCTGATCGCACGCAGGCCGCCTGAGCGCGTCGAACTTCTTCGCCCCATGCGCGACGGCGTGATTGCCGATTTCATTGCCACGGAAGCGATGCTGCGCCACTTCATCACGCGCGCGAAATCGATGCTGGGGTTCAGGCGCCCGCGCATCCTGATCGGCGTGCCGGCTGGAGCGACGCC
>CADEEC010000151.1 GCA_902826255.1 uncultured Hyphomicrobiales bacterium
CCCCGGCGATCCCGCTCGGCGCGCCAAGGGCCCTCACGCTGGCGACCGGGCTCGATGCGCTGTCCCATGCGCTTGAGAGCATTTGGAATGTCAGCGCCAATCCCGTATCGGCCAACTTCGCGGTGGCGGCCGCGCGGGAAATCTTGGACGTCCTGCCCAAGCTCGTGAACGATCTCGGCAATCTCGGGCTACGGGAGCGGCAGGCACGAGCCGCTCTGATGGCGGGCCTCGCCTTCTCCAATACGAAAACGGCCCTCGCCCACAACATCTCCTATGACATCACGCTACGCGCGGGCACCACGCACGGGATCGCATGCTCCTTCCCGTTGCCCGCGGTTATGCGCTGGTCTCTAGGGCACAGCGCAGAGTGCGATGCCAATCTGAAACGGATCTTTGGGGATGATCTTGCGGCAGGCGTCAACCGCCTCACGGCCTTTCTGGAAGGGCTCGATGTGTCGACGGACCCTGCTTCCTATGGATTGTTGCCAGGTGACTGGCGTGCCCTGGTCGTGAAGGCTTCCCAGGGCGAACGCGGACGTAACTTCATCGGGCGGCACGATCTTGCTGCCTGAGCAGACGGAGACAGTCATGACGAGCACGACGCCTGTCATCGTCAACGGCCGGAGCTACAAGCAGCCTTCGGCGCCAACGGTCGTCATCTGTATCGATGGGTCCGAGCCCGGTTACATCGAGCAGGCGATCGAGGCCGGCCGCGCGCCGAACTTCGCGCGCTTCATGGCCTCGGGCGCGAACCTCGTCGCAGAATGCGTCATTCCGAGCTTCACCAACCCGAACAATCTTTCGATCATCACCGGCCGCCCCCCGGCCGTGCACGGCATAGCGGGCAACTTCTTCTATGACCCTGCGTCCGGCGCGGAAGTGATGATGAACGATCCGCAGTTCATGCGCGCGCCGACCATCCTCGCCGGGTTCCACGATGCGGGCCGCAAGGTGGCGATGGTGACGGCGAAGGACAAATTGCGCCTGCTGCTGTCGAACGGGCTCGACTACGCGACCGGGCGTGCCATTGCCTTCTCATCGGAGCGTGCGGACAAGGCGACAAAGGCCGACAACGGTATCGATAATGTCACGGCGTTCGTCGGGATGGGCGTGCCGGATGTGTATTCCGCGGAGCTGTCGGAATTCGTATTCGCCGCCGGCGTCAAGCTGGCCGAGACCTTCCGGCCAGACCTCATGTATCTGTCGACGACCGACTACATCCAGCACAAGTGTGCGCCGGGATCGAAAATCGCCAACACGTTCTACGGCATGATCGACGGTTACCTCGGTCGGCTTGATGCCCTCGGCTGCACAATCGTTGCGACGGCCGACCATGGCATGAACGACAAGCACCTGGCTGATGGCTCGCCGGACGTGCTCTACCTTGATCCGCTGTTCGACGGCTGGCTCGGCGCGGGTAAGGCACGCGTGATCCTGCCCATCACCGACCCCTATGTCGTCCATCACGGTGCGCTCGGTTCCTTCGCGACGGTTTACATCCCGCAGGGCGCGGACGTGGCCGCCCTCATAAACGGGCTCAAGGCGACGCCAGGGGTAGAGCGGACCCTGACCCGCGAGGAAGCCTGCGTCGAGTTCGAGCTGCCCCCGGACAGGTTGGGTGACATTGTTGTAATTTCCACGCGGCACAAGACGCTTGGGACAGCGCCGTCGAAGCATGACCTGTCCGGCCTGACGGAGCCACTCCGCTCTCACGGTGGGCTTACCGAGCAGCGCGTGCCGATGATCTCCAACCGCAAGATCAGGCTCGCGCCCGGACACAGGCTGCGCACGTTCGATGTCTTCTCCGTCGCGCTCAACGATACGTATTGAGGGGCAGTAAAATGTCCGGCAAGGCAAGGCTCTCCCCGCGAACTGAAGCGATGCGCATCGCCGGCAAGCGCGTTGTGACGGACGAGACGATCGAGGTCCGCAATCCCTATGACAACGCACTGGTGGGGACGGTGCCAATGGCGCGCCCCGAGCATGTGCGCGAGGCGTTCGCCAAGTCCAAGGCTTTCAAGCCGAAGCTGTCGCGTTACGAGCGTCAGAAGATTCTGCTTAAAACGGCGGATCTGCTTGCCTCGCGCCGGGAAGAGTTTGCCAGGCTGATTTCAGCCGAGTCGGGATTGTGCTGGAAGGACGCGATCTACGAAGCCACGCGTGCTTACGACGTGTGGTCGTTCGCAGGCCAGCTCACGATCCGTGACGACGGCGAGCAGTTCTCCTGCGATATCTCTCCCAACGGTAAGGCGCGCAAGATCTTCACCACGCGGGTGCCGCTGATGGGCATGATCTCGGCGATCACACCGTTCAATCATCCGCTCAACATGGTGAGTCACAAGATCGCGCCGGCGATCGCCACCAACAATCGCGTGGTCCTGAAGCCCACCGAGTTGACACCCCTCACCGCGCTGGCGCTGGCGGATGTGCTGTACGAGGCCGGCTTGCCGCCAGAAATGCTGTCTGTCGTGACCGGCAATCCGCGCACCATGGGCGATGCCATGATCACGGATCCCGATTGCGATCTCGTGACATTCACCGGCTCGGTCCGGGTCGGAAAGTATATTGCCGAGAAGGCCGGCTATCGGCGCATCGTGCTGGAGCTTGGCGGCAACGATCCCCTGATCGTGATGGAGGATGCCGACCTCGACAAGGCGGCCGAACTCGCCGTGCAAGGCGCGACCAAGAACTCCGGCCAGCGCTGCACGGCAGTGAAGCGCATCCTCGTCGTCGAGGCGGTAGCCGACGATTTCTCTAAGCTCGTTGTCGAAAAGGCCAAAAAGCTCAAGTGCGGTGACCCTTCCGATCCCACCGTCGATATCGGCACCGTCATTCATGAGGGGGCGGCCAAGCTGTTCGAGGCGCGCGTCAGCGATGCCGTCAGCAAAGGTGCTGAAGTCCTCTACGGCGCCAAGCGTCAGGGCGCCCTGTTCCCGCCGACAGTGGTCGATCGGGTACCGTACATGGCGGAGCTCGTGCATGAGGAGACGTTCGGACCGGTGATCCCCATCATCCGGGTTCCCAATGCCATCGAGGATGTGATCCGCATCTCCAATTCTACGGCGTATGGGCTGTCATCAGGTGTTTGTACGAACCGGCTGGATTACATCACGCGGTTCATTGCCGAGCTCGACGTGGGCACTGTGAATGTCTGGGAAGTGCCCGGGTATCGCATCGAGATGTCGCCATTCGGCGGCATCAAGGATTCCGGCCTTGGCTACAAGGAAGGCGTCTGGGAGGCGATGAAGAGCTTCACCAACGTTCGTACGTACTCCCTTCCATGGTCGGCATAGTCAGGGGGCTTCAGCAAAAGCAACACAGGAGTCTCGTGCAAGGATTGTGGGCAACACAGGCCTGAGCCGCCACAGAAGCGGCACGCAAGTCAGACGATGACGAAGATGAACACGTTCAGGAGGAAACCCGAAAATGAAGCGCAGAACTTTCTTGATGGCAGCGGCAGCAGCGCTGCTCGCCGGTGCAGCGATGATCGCTGCGCCAGCGCAATCTCAGCAGGCGCAGTTCAAGTGGAAGCTGCAGAGCGCGAATCCAACGGGCACGCCACACCATGTTCTGCTTACAAAGTTTGCGACCAACGTCGATAAGATGTCTGGCGGCCGGCTGAAGATCGAGATCTTGCCGAGTGGCGCGATCGTGAACCCCAACGAAATTCTTGATGCCGTCAACAAGGGGCTGGTCGATGCCGGCCAGTGGTGGACGCACTATGCGATCGGCAAGCATCCCGCCGGCGGCCTGTTCAGTGCGCCGCTCGGCGGCTCGGCAACCGGGCTCGACCAGCAGACGCATCTTGCCTGGTATCTCAACGGTGGCGGCCGTGATCTTTACATCGAGTACTACACGAAGATGCTGCGTGCCGATGTGATGCCGTTCCTCTACGCGCCGGACGGGCCTGAGGCGCTCGGCTGGTTCAAGAAGCCCATCACTTCGGTCAACGACTTCAAGAGCCTGCGTTTCCGCATTTCATCAGGCTTGCCGAGTGAGGTGCTGAAGGAGCTGGGTGGCGTTCCGATGAACCTTGCTGCCGCGGAGTTGATTCCGGCGGCGGAGCGCGGCGTGATCGACGGCGTCGAATGGATCAACCCGGCCAACGACCTCAAGGTCGGGCTGCAGGACGTCTTCAAGTACTACTCGATCCAGGGTCTGCACCAGGCTATCGACATCGCCGACGTTCTCATCAACGGCAAGAAGTGGCGCGAGCTGCCGCCCGACATCCAGGCGATTGTCGAGGTAGCGATGACGACGTCCCTGTATGAGGCGCAGCTCTACTTCATCACCGAGAACGCCAAGGCTCTTCAGGTGCTGCGCGAGAAGGGTGTGACGATGTTCGATGCCCCGGCCGACTACGCGCCGGCCTGGATTGCTGCATCCAAGAAAGTGCTCGGCGCGCTGGAGCAGAAAAACGAGTTCTTCAAGAAGGTGCTCGATTCCCAGAGAGCCTACGCAAAGATCGTCGTGCCCTACACGCGCGAGACGTCGAAGCTTTCGACGCTGATCGCGGGTGCGGCTGACTCTAAGTAGAGCTCTCGCCGGCGCGTACTACGCCGGAGATCGATCAATCGGTCTCCGGCGAAACGGCGCCGTGTCATCTCCGTCTTGGCGGCTCTGGAGCCCAAACATGAACACCACGGATCGCATAACAGGCATTATCGATGCGATCAGCATTTGGACCGGCAAGCTGGTCGCGTGGTTGATTTTCCCGATGTTCGCCGTGCTGGTGTTCGAGGTGCTGGTCCGCAAGTTTTACCAGCCGACCATCTGGGCCAACGACGTGGCGACCATGGCCTACGGAGCCCACTTCTCGCTGGCCGCCGCCTATGCGCTGAGCCTGCAGAAGCACATCCGTACCGACTTTCTTACCCAGCACCTGTCGCTGCGCACCCAACTGTGGCTGGACATCGTCCAGTACGTTCTCTTCTTCCTGCCCGGGATGATGATGTTCCTCTGGCTGAGCTACGAGTTTGCCGAAGAGTCCTGGTTCTTCAGAGAACAACTCATCACGTCGTGGCGACCGCCCGCCTACTGGTACAAATCGGTCATACCGGTCACCGCCGCGCTTCTCCTGCTGCAAGGCATTGCCGAGGTTCTGAAGTGCTTTCGCGCGCTCCAGACCGGCATCGACTACCGCAAAGTCGAGCCGACCGAAGTCACCTGAGCCGTCACACCTCACTTGAACGCGGAAAGCGCTGAGTTAGCCCATGAGCCTAGAAATCCTCGGTCTCGTTCTGATCGGCGTCCTGTTTGTGGTGATCCTCGGCGGGTTCCCGATCTCCTTCACGTTGTTCTTTCTGGCCATGGCATTCGGCTACTACGGCCTCGGCGATCGTGTCTTCCACCTCATGACGTACCAGTACTTCGCCACCATGGTGGAGACGGTGCTGGCCGCGGTCGCTCTGTTCACCTTCATGGGGTATGTCCTGGAAAGTTCAGGGCTGATGGGGCGCTTGTTCCACGCCATACAACTTGCCTTCGGCCGCAGACACGGCTCGCTTTACATCGCGACAATTTTCACGGCCACGCTGTTCGCGGCGGCAACGGGGATAGTTGGTGCGTCGGTGGCGATCATCGGTCTGATGGCCGGCCCCATCATGCTCAAGCGCGGTTACGACGCTGCACTATCGGCCGGAACTATCACGGCCGGCGGGACGCTTGGCATCCTTATCCCACCGAGCGTGATGCTGGTCGTCATGGGGCCCTCGTTTCAGGTCTCCATCGCGCGGCTGTACGCGGCTGCCATCCTGCCGGGCCTTTTGCTCTCATTTCTGTATCTGAGCTACACATTGGCTCGGACTTGGCTCAAACCCCAGCTCGGTCCGCCGCTTCCTGCTGATGAGTTGAACGTGAGCAAAGGCTTCATCGTCAAGGAGCTCATCGTTGGCTTTTTGCCGCCCACATTCCTGATCCTGCTCACGCTCGGCGCCATCATCACCGGTTGGGCGACCCCCACCGAGGGCGCTGCTCTCGGTTGCATCGGGGCGATCGTGATCACGGCCTTCAACGGGCAGCTTACCTTCAACGTTCTCAAGGACGCGGCCTATCGAACGGCGCAGACCACGTCGATGGTCATGATCCTGCTCGCGGCGTCGACGTTCATGGGCGCCGTGTTCTCGGCCTTCGGTACGCCAAAGTTCCTCGCCGATACCATCCTGGAATGGAACATTCCGCCCGGGCTTCTGATTGTCAGCATTCTTGCGGTCTGTTTCCTGCTCGGCTGGCCGCTTGAGTGGGTGCCGATCGTTGTCATCATCGTCCCCATATTCCTGCCATTGTTGCAGGCGCTGCAGGTCGACATGCTGTGGTTCAGCATACTTGTCGCGGTCACGCTGCAGACCTGCTGGCTGTCGCCGCCCGTCGCGCTGTCGGCCTACTACTTGATGGCGGTCGTGCCGGCCTGGGACCTTTGGCAGATCTATCGCGGCATGATGCCGTTCATGCTGTTGCAGTGGGCATGCGTGCTGCTGATCTATTTCGTTCCGGACATCGCCCTCTTCCTGCCGAACCTCTGGTACAACTAGGCAGGCGGCTATCCGGCAGCACGAACAGGACCATACACTCCAACCGGCAGGTGCTGATGGAGGGAAGCGGGCTGCTCATTACGCTCCTTGGCGGCGTCGCGCTCCTTCTCTGGAGCGTGCGCATGGTCCGGACTGGCATGACGCGGGCGTTCGGTGCCTCTCTGCGCATGCTCATGGCCAAGGCGAGTGCAAATCGCGTCAAGGCATTTGCCACCGGTGTCGTTGTTACTGGCCTTCTTCAAAGCGCGACAGCCATGGCGTTGCTGCTGGCGTCGTTCGCCAGCCGTAAGCTCGTCACCCTTCCCCTTGCGCTCGCCATGATGCTGGGTGCGGACGTCGGTACGGCGCTGGTCGCCCAGATTTATGCATTCGATATCAGGTGGACCTGGGCGGTGTTTCTGTTCGCCGGAGTGGTGCTGTTCCACGCTTCGGAGAAGGATGAGGTTCGCGGCGGTGGGCGCGTGCTGATTGGCTTCGGGCTGATGCTGCTCGGGCTTACGGTGATTGGCCAGGTTTCCACTCAGCTACGTGATAGCCCGATCCTGAAGCTCATGCTTGCTTCGCTCGGGACAGAGAAAATCCCGCTTCTGGCAGTGCTTGTTGCCGCCCTTATGACGTGGCTGGCGCACTCGAGCTTGGCGGTGGTGCTGTTCGTGATGTCGCTGGCCGGCGGCGGCGTGATTGATGCGCGACTCGCGGCAGCACTGGTACTGGGCGCCAACCTGGGCGGCGCAATCGTGCCATTTGCGGCGCTGTCGGCCTCCGCTGCTGCTGCGCGACGCGTCGTGCTGGGCAATCTGCTGGTTCGGGCTGCTTGCGTCGGGGTGGCGATGCCGTTCACGGGGCTGCTCGCCGATGCAGTGTCGCGTGTTTCGTCCGATCCAGTGTACTTGGCCGTCAACTTTCACTTGGCCTTCAATATTGCGCTGGCCGCCATTGCCATGCCGGTGTTGGGTTACGTTGCCATGCTGGCCACGCGACTCTTGCCCGAACCGCTGTCAGGCACCGACCGCAGCGCGCCGCGCCATCTTGACCCCAGTGTTCTGGACACGCCCTCCGAGGCCCTTGCCTGCGCGATGCGCGAAACCCTGGTGATGGGGGACATGGTGCTCGACATGCTGAAGCGCGCACTACCGGCGATCGAAGGTTTCGATATCAAAGCTGTCCGCGACGTGGAGCGCTCCGACAACGATATCGACTCCCTGCACGAGGCCATCAAGCTGTATCTGATCCGGGCCTCGAAGACCGACATGGGGCAGGAGGACAGCCGGCGCTATGTGGAGATCCTGACTTTCACTACCAACCTCGAGCACATCGGCGACATCATCGACAAAAACTTGATGGAACTTGCTACCAAGAAGATCAAGAAGCGGTATGCCTTCTCACCAGAGGGAGCGCAGGAGCTTCGAGCGTTTCATGGGCATGTGGTGCATCACATGCGTCTTGCGCTCAACGTGTTTGCAACACGCGACGTGGAGCTTGCCCGGCGCCTGCTGCGCGAGAAGACGACAATGCGGACTGCCGAGTTCCACGCGACCGACAAGCATTTTTCTCGACTGAAGGAGGGGCGTGCCCAGTCGATTGAGACGAGTTCGATCCACCTTGATATCGTCCGCGACCTGAAGCGCATCAATTCCCACCTAACCTCGGTGGCCTATCCCATTCTCGAAACAGTCGGCGAGCTCGCGCAGACACGACTGCTTGATGCTGGCACCTTGCGCAAGCATGCGGAGAGTACTGAAGCGGCCAAGTAATTGCCGGCTACTCTCAGGGCATCACGCATGCTGAAACTCTGGGCATGCATACCAAATTGTATGCAAGAACTGCCCTGACCAAGGCTCTCTGGCCTGGTCTACACCCAGCAAAACGTCAGCATTGCAGGAGGTTACAGAAGGTTAGGTCCGTTGAGTCGGGTTGGCACGTGGCTTGCTGTTGGTCGTTAACCTAACCGCCAACTACGACGAGGATGGCATGAAGCGTCGTGACTTCCTGAAGACCATGTCTGCGGCCGGCGCCGCCAGCATACTCCCCGCCCCCGCCGTGATGACCTCCGCGCACGCGCAGTCTCGCCAGGAGACGCTGCTGGTCGTCACCGAGTATTCACCCAACAACTTCGACATCCACGGCGTCGGCACCAACCGCCCCGGCTACGAGGTGTCGTGGAACTGCTACGACCGGCTGATGACGCACGGGGAGAAGACGCTTCCCGACGGCTCCAAGTCCTACGACCGCGACAAGTTCGAACCCGAGCTCGCAACCGACTGGAACCTTACCGACACGTCGGTCACCTTCAAGCTGCGCAAGGACGCCACCTTCCACGACGGCACGCCGATCACCGCCAAGGACGTCAAATGGTCCTTTGACCGCGCGGTGACGGTCGGCGGCTTCCCGACTTTCCAGATGAACGCCGGCTCGCTGGAGAAGCCCGAGCAGTTCGTCGCCGTCGCCGCTCACACCTTCCGCGTCGACTCCAGTCGCAAGGACAACCTGACGATGCCGGATCTCGCCGTCAGCGTACCCGGCCTCTCCCATTCATCGCGCCTGCAGCAGACCGTACACCGAAAACAGCCCTGATGGGCTCGGTA
>CADEEC010000152.1 GCA_902826255.1 uncultured Hyphomicrobiales bacterium
CCGAACGCCTTCTGTTCCAGCGGCTATTTCGGCATCCCGTGGAAATGATGAACCGCTGCCTGCGCGCCCCAGCAGACATTGAAGCAGCCATGCACGTTTGTCTGCGTCCAGTCGAAGATACGGCGCAGTTCGTCCCAATAGGTCACCTGCTCGAACGGCAGCGTCTCGACCGGCGCGCCGGTGACGATGAAGCCGTCGAAGCGCTCCGCTTGGATCTCCTGCCAGCTCCGGTAGAAGGAAATGATGTGCTCCTCGGGCGTGTTGCGCGAGACATGGTCGGTGATACGGACCAGCGTCAGCTCGACCTGCAGCGGCGTCGCGCCGAGCAGGCGCGCGAGCTGGGTCTCGGTCCGGATCTTGTTCGGCATGAGGTTGAGCAGGCCGATGCGCAGCGGCCGGATGTCCTGGCGGATCGCGTCCGCCTCGCGCATCACCATCACCCCCTCCGCCTCGAGGGTGGCGCGGGCGGGCAGGTCGTTCGGGATCTTGATCGGCATTCGTTTCGTCTCGCTTCGCCGCGCGCAGGCGCGGCCGGCTCCGGGGGGCCTTATCCCCGGAAGAAGATCACGGTCGTCAGGGCGAACAGCGGCAGGAGGAAGATCGCCGCCCACCCCATATAGCCGAAGAAGCTCGGCATTTTCACGCCGCGCTCCTCGGCGATCGCCTTGACCATGAAGTTCGGCGCGTTGCCGATGTAGGTGTTGGCGCCCATGAACACGGCGCCGGCCGAGATCGCCAAAAGCGTCATCGCCATTGGCCCCATAAGCTGCTGCGCATCGCCGCCCGCCATGTTGAAGAACACCAGGTAGGTCGGGGCGTTGTCGAGGAAGCTCGACAGGATGCCGGCCAGCCAGAAGTACATGGCATTGATGGGCTGGCCCTGGCTGTCCGTCACCATGCTCACCACTGACGACAGCGAGCCGTTCATGCCGGCCTTCAGGATGGCGATGGCTGGAATGATGGTGATGAAGATGCCGGCGAACAGCTTTGCCACCTCGATGATAGGTCCCCAGGTGAAGCCGTTGCCCTCGCGAATGTCACTGCGCGTGATCTTCCACGAGATCCAGGCGATCAACAGCAGGAGGACGTCGCGCGCGAGGTTCTGCAGCTCGATCTCGATGTGATTGACGGTGAATGAGATGCCGGGCTTCCACACACCGCTCATCAGAACCGCGACGACTATGGCGCCGAGCAGTGCAATGTTAATCCAGCCGACGATGCGCAGCCGGCTATCGGGCGTCGGGTCTGGCTTGGGCGGATAATCCTCGTCGATGTGGAACAGATACCAGTCGAGCACGTAGAACACGGCCAGCAGGATCACGGCCACCAGCAGCATCGGCAGGAACAGGTGCGTGGCCGGCCAGAAGAAGCTCACGCCCTTCAAGAAGCCGAGGAACAGCGGCGGATCGCCGAGCGGCGTGAGGGAACCGCCGATGTTTGCCACCAGGAAGATGAAGAAAACTATCACGTGCGCGTTGTGGCGCCGGTTGTCGTTGGCGCGGATGATGGGCCGGATCAGCAGCATCGCTGCTCCCGTGGTGCCGGTAATGCTGGCGATCAGCGTGCCGATGCCGAGGATGCCGGTATTAAGCCCGGGCGAGCCGTGCAGGTTGCCCTTGATCAGCACGCCACCGGCGACCGTGAACAGTGCGAACAGCAGGATCAGGAAGGGGATGTATTCGAGCAGGACGGTGTGCATCAGCTCGTAGAGCGTGACCGAGACGCCGTACATGAGGAGACTCGGCACGATGAAGGCCAGTGCCCACGCCGCGGAAATCTTGCCGTAGTGGTGATGCCAGATGTCGGGCGCCGCCAGCGGCATGATGGCGATGGAGAGCAGCAGGCCCGCGAACGGGATGGCCCAGTAGGCCCCGAGTGCTGCGCCGTTGATGTGCGCACCCTCGGCTGCGTGCGAAACTCCTGCCGAGAGAAGAAGAACGGCAGCCGACGCAAGTGCGCGGCGCACCCCTGTGCGGGCTTGCATAGCGGCAGTATCCCCCCCGATATGTGTTATGTCGGCTTCGGCGCAATGCGGCAGCCTAGCCCGCCGCAGCAGGAGCGCAAAGATGTTCGTTCGCCTATAGTCTAACGTGTCGCGGAAAAGCATTTGGGCGCGTGGACAGCCAGGACGGCAACGGAGGGGACACATGACGACCACGCTCACCGTGGGTGACATCGCCATCCATCGTGTCGTCGAGCAGGAAGGGCCGTTCTTCGAGGCCTTGAAGTTCTTTCCGTCGCTGACCCCCGAGCTGCTGAAGGAGCACGCCTCCTGGCTGGTGCCGACGTTCATCGACGGGTCCGGCAAGCTGATCCTGTGCGTGCAGAGCTATCTGGTGCGTACGAAGCACCACACCATCCTGATCGATTCCTGCGTCGGCAATCACAAGCCGCGGCCTAACCGTCCCTTCTGGCACATGCTGGCCAGCGCGCAGTACGAGCAGAACCTGGCGGCCGCCGGCGTCGGTGTCGGCGACATCGATTTCGTCATGTGCACGCATCTGCATACCGACCACGTCGGCTGGAACACGCGGCAGGAGAACGGGCGCTGGGTGCCGACCTTTCCCAAGGCAAAGTACCTGTTCTCCGATCGCGAGCTGGCGTTCTGGAGCGAGAAGGAGAAGGCCGATCCCGCCGGCTTTCCCTGGATCACGGATTCGGTGCTGCCGGTGGTCGCCGCGGGGCAGTCGGAGACGGTGAAAAGCGATTACCAGTTCAGCGACGTCGTGCAGCTGGTGCCGACGCCGGGGCACAGCATCGATCATTTCTCGGTTCTGGTCGGCAAGTCAGGTGCGGATGCGCTCATCACCGGCGACATGATCCACTCGCCGCTGCAGGGCCGCTATCCCGAGATCGGCATGTTCTCCGACTACGACTCCAAGCAGGCCGGCCAGACACGCCGGAAGGTGTTCGAGCGCTTCTGCGACACCGCCACCACCATGTGCCTGGCGCACTTCCCTTCGCCCTCCATGGCGCGGGTGAGCCGGTGGGGCGAAGGCTTCAAGTTCACAACGCTCTAGGGCGTTCACGCGCTGCCGCACGCAGCTGACGGCGTCACCGTCGCCCGCCACCACCGTGCGGCATGCCGTGCATCGGCCCGTGCATGCCACCGTTCTTCATCATCGCCGTGTGCAGCGCGCGCATGCCGCCGCCGACCAGCTCGCTGACTTCGCTGGCATGCTTCTGCAGCACGGCAACAGTGGCGGGATCGCTCGAGGTCTGCACCACGATCGCACCCTTTTCGGTGGTTTCGACCTTGGTGTTGATCTTGTCCCGATTCCTGTAGATGGCGAGGAGTGCGGGGCTTTCCATCGGCAAGCCCATTTCCTGTCCCGCGCGAACACGCTGGCCCATGCGTTCCACATGATCCTTGATGTATTTGGCGACCCTGGAATCGTCCGACTCTGTCACGGTACGGATGCCGTCGGGAAGATTCTCGACAGTGCGTCGGATCAAATCGTGATTATCGAGCAGCTCGTGGATGAGATCGACGTCGCCCGCAGTCGCTGCATCGAATTTCGCACCCACCATGCCGTGGTGCGCATGGTCGTGGCCGGCGCCCATTCGGTGCATGGACTTATGACCGGGGGCCTGCCCTCGCTCATGAGAGGACGCCGCGATCGTGAAGGCCGCGGTGGCGACAAGGGTCAGGGCGCCAGCCGTAGCGATTAGCCTGTTACGCTTTTTCATGAAACATTCCTTTGAGTGAGCCCGGCGCATGCGGTCGTGCTGTGGGCAGGCTGCGCCTGCCCGTTTGCTTGCATACTCTTGGATTGCAGCCTCGCCCTATGATCAGGATCATATGGCTTTGAGGACGCGGATTTCTCTCTCGCTCCGCTCGATCTCGCCTGAGCTCTGCATTTGCGCCAGCGTCCGGTAGAGGGCCTCGTGCGTCAGCCCGAGGCTGGCGGCGAGGTCCTTGAGAGAGCCAGCCAGCGGCACGGTGCGCCGGTCCTCAGCCAGGTTCACGGCGAGATAGTGCCGCACGCGGTCGCATGCCGAGCGGATGTTGCGCTGCTCTATGCTGGTGCGCAGCGTCATGATCTGTCGCGCAAGCATGGCCATGAAGGCGTTTGCTGCCGACGGGTTGTGCTGCAGCTCAGCCATCACCAAGGCCTTTGGATAGAGCCGCACCGTCGCGTCGGTGGTGGCAATGGCCTCACAGTGGTAGGTCGGCGAGAACAAGGACGCTTCGGCGATCGTCTCGCCATCGGATGCAGTGTGAAGGACGGCCTCGCGGCCCGCACGATCGAAGCGCGCCAGCCGCACCTTTCCGTGTACCACCTGGTAAAGGCCCGCCGTTTGCGCACCTTGCCGGAACAGGGTCTCCCCGGCCACCAAGGCGCGCTCAGTTCCGGCCGCGCGGACGGAAGCCGGGATCCAGTCCGGTTCACTCACGAACTCGCCTCGCAGAGGACGCCGACGGAAGCGGCCGAGCGGCGACGTCGTCAAACTCAGTGTTTCCCGGCGCTACCTCAGCATTCTCAGCGAAATTCTGGTCAGGCTCCTTGATCCAGCGCAACGTCCGGATCGCCTACTGCACGCGCTCGACGACCATGGCGATGCCTTGGCCGACGCCGATGCACATGGAGACGAGCGCGTAGCGGCCGCCGGTGCGCTGCAGCTGGCGCACCGCGGTCAGCGCGAGGCGTGCGCCGGAGGCGCCGAGCGGATGGCCGACGGCAATGGCGCCGCCGTTCGGATTGACGCGCTTGTCGTCGAGCGGCAGGCCGAGGCCCTTCACGCAGGCCAACACCTGCGCCGCGAAGGCCTCGTTGATCTCGATCACGTCCATGTCCTTGAGCTGCAGCCCGGCACGCTCCAGCGCCTTGTGCGCGGCCGGCACCGGGCCATAGCCCATGATGCGCGGCGGCACGCCCGCGACGCCGCTTGCCAGGATGCGCGCCAGCGGCTTGGCGCCGGCCTTGTCGCCGGCCTCGCGGCTGGCGACGATCAGCGCGGCGGCGCCGTCGTTGATGCCGGAGGAGTTGCCGGCGGTCGTCACCCCTTGCGGGAACAGCGGCTTCAGCTTGAGAAGCGTATCCATGGTGGTCTCGGGACGGGGATGCTCGTCGTCCGTCACCTGCGCGTCCGGCTTGTTGCGGCCCTGCGCGACGGAGACGGCAAGGATCTCGCTCTGGAAGAAGCCGTCGTTGCGCGCGGTCTCGAACTTCTGCTGCGAGCGCAGTGCGAACAGGTCGCTCTCCTCGCGCGAGATCTGGTAGTCGCGGGCGAGGTTGTCCGCGGTTTGCGGCATGGTGTCGGCGCCGAAGGCGGCTTCGATCCTCGGATTGGGAAAGCGTGCGCCGAGCGAGGAATCGAACACTTTGAAGTCCTTGCTGAACGCCTGCTCGGCCTTGCCCACGACGAAGGGAGCGCGTGTCATGCTTTCCACGCCGCCGGCAATGCACACGCGGGCTTCGCCGCAGGTGATCGCCTGTGCGGCACCGACGATGGCATTGAGGCCCGAGCCGCACAGCCGATTGTGCACGGCGCCCGGCGTTTCCACCGGCAACCCGGCAAGCAGCAGCGCATGGCGGGCAACATTGCGGCTGTCCTCGCCGGCCTGCGAGGCGCAGCCCACCGACACGTCGTCGATGGCTTCGATGGCGAAGCCCGAGCGTGCCGTCGCCTCCTTGATGACGCCGGCGAGCAGATCGTCCGGACGCACGCGTGACAGCGCGCCGCCGTGGCGGCCGAACGGCGTCCTCAACCCACCATAGATGTAGGCGTCCAACATGACCCTCTGCTCCTCAACCCAGATATGGATGCAATCGTTTGAACCAAGTCTGCGACGGCCCTACGAACGTGCGACGGGGCGGTAGTTGTGCGGGCCGCGCAGCTTCAAGACAAGCTCGGCCATGATCGAGATGGCGATCTCGGGCGGGCTGTGCGCACCGATGTTGAGGCCGATCGGCGAGTGGATGCGGCCGATCTCCTCGTCGCTGAAGCCGGCCGCCTTCAGGCGTTCCTTGCGTTTTGAGTGATTGCGCTGCGACCCGAGCGCGCCCACGTAGAAGCAGTCCGAGCGCATCGCGAGCTTCAAGGCCTCGTCGTCGATGTGGCCGACGTGTGCGAGCGCGACGACGGCGGTGTAGGGATCGAGGCCGATCCTCGGGATCGCATCCTGCGGCCATTCGGTATCGAGCTTGATGCCGGGGAAGCGCGTCTCCGCCGCGAACGCCGTGCGCGGATCGATCACGGTCACCTCGTGGCCGGCCATCTGCACGAGCTGCGCGAGAATCTGGCCGATGTGCGTGGCGCCGATAATGAGGATGCGTGCCGGCGGCACCATCGCATGCAGGAACACCTCGCCTTGCGGGCCTTCCAGCAGGCGGCTCTCGCCGCTCTCGAAGCGCTGCGCGATCTCCGCGTCCGCGCGGGTGTCGTCGCGATCGAAAATCTCGCGCCGGCCGTCGTTGAGCTGCGTCTTGACGAGCAGGCCGCGCCGGTTGCTGCGCGCAGCGATGGCGCGCTCGAGAAGCTCGGTGCCGTTGCTCTTGTCGAGCCGCTCCAGGAACACCTTGATCTGGCCGCCGCACGGCAGCCCGACCTGCCAGGCCGTCTCGTCGGCGACGCCGAAAGTGAGGGTCTTGGGCTTGCCGCTCTCCAGGATGTCCTCGGATTCAGCGATCACCTCGCCCTCCACGCATCCGCCGGAGACGGAGCCTTCGAACTGGCCGTCCGGCGCGACCACCATCTGGCCGCCGATGCGCACTGGCGCCGACCCCCAGGTGCCGACCACCGTCGCCATGGCGACCTTGCCCTCCGAGTCGAGCCATTTGCGTGCTGCGGCCAGCACGTCGTGCGTCTTCGGGTCCTGTGAGGCGTTGGGTGTGGTGTCTGCCATGTTCGGATATTCGCTCCGGCGCAGGGTGGGGCGCGACCGCTCTTCCCTGTCGATCGTTGGGGAGCCCAACATACAACGG
The DNA here is from genome assembly GCA_902826255.1 of uncultured Hyphomicrobiales bacterium. GTDB lineage: Bacteria > Pseudomonadota > Alphaproteobacteria > Rhizobiales > Hyphomicrobiaceae > AWTP1-13. The sequence goes on from CADEEC010000152.1 coordinate 6,930, forward strand.
CGGCGGCGCCATGTGCCAGCGCCGCCGCCGTGCCTCGCTGAAGCTTGATGTCCCGCTCAGACCTTGACGGCGGCTCCGTCGAACAGCGCGAGCACGTCGCGGCGTGCAGTCGCGCGCGGGCCGTCGTTGGTGCCGATCAGCTCTTCGAAGGCCGCAAACACGTTGTCCTGCCCCGTGACCAGCTTGGCCGCCTGGTCGGTCAACTGCTCGGCCGTGGCGTCGTTGCCGGCAATGTCATAGGCGGCCCGCAGGATTGCGCCGTAAGCGCAGAAGCGCACCGCGCGCTTGTCAGTCGGCTCGCAGGCCTTGTGATTATCGGACCGTGCGGTGGCGAATTGCGTCCAGGTACCGGGATTGCCGACGAGCCCCCGCGCTCGTTCACACACTTGCTGCACCAGCGGTTTCGACATGGGCTACTCCTTACCGATAGGAGACGCACGACTGCGGACGGCCCACCCGATCGATTGTGTGCGCAACCCGCCGAGGCATGGGGCGCCGAACGGTGGCGGGGGTCAAGCCCCTGTGGTGCGCGGGTGACGTTGAATATTCTTCCAGGCCAACAGTTTGTAATTCCCATTTCCGCCACAAAGCGGGCCGGGCACGCCGTTTCGGCCTTGATTACGCCCTGGCCACGACTTGCGAATCACGCATATTCCACTCATGCGCGTGATTATTTCGCATACAACTCGACTGACAGCGGCGTTGCTGCTGGCGGTTGTCCTGGCGCAGCAGAGCCCCGGCGAAGCGCCCCGGGCACCGTCGCAGGAGCACGCGGGTGCCGTCACGGGCATCGCCGACGTGACCGACGGCGACACCGTCATCATCCACGGCACGCGCATCCGCCTCGAGGGCATCGACGCTCCCGAGGCAGGCCAGACTTGCACCAGCCGTACGGGCGGCCCCTGGCCCTGCGGTGCCTCGGCCGCCACTGCGCTGCGGCGCCTGATCGAGGGCAAGGCCGTGCGCTGTGATCCGCAGGGCATCGACAAGTATGGCCGCATGCTGGGCATCTGCTTTCTCGGCGATGTCGACGTGAATGCCTGGATGGTCCGGCGTGGCCATGCGTGGGCGTTCGTCAAATACTCCGAGAGCTACGCCAAGGAGGAGCAGCAAGCGCGTGCCGAGAAGGCCGGCATCTGGCAGGGCGACGCGGTGCCGGCATGGGAGTTTCGCGCGCAGCGCTGGGCGGGCGTGGAGGAGCAGGCGCCGAACGGCTGTGCCATCAAGGGCAACGTCACCGCCAACGGAAAAATCTATCACATGCCATGGAGCCCCTGGTACGCGCAGATCAAGATGGATCCGGCGCGCGGCCGGCGCTGGTTCTGCACCGAAGCGGAAGCGCTCGCCGCCGGCTGGCGGCCCGTAAACGTGAACTAGAGCGATCTCCAACCTGGTTGAATCAGAATTTCGCAAACCCTGTCATCCCGGCCGAGCGCAGCGAGAGCCGAGGCCCGGGGCCACAAGCACCAACGCCATTTGCAGCCCTGGGTCCCGGATACTGCGCTGACGCGCAATTCCGGGATGACAATAGTGCAGTGAGCCGATCTGATCGGATTCTGCTCTAGCCAACCCGGAATGAGGAGGTGGTGGCGGCGCAACTCCATGCGCCGCCGAAGCGGCAGTGGCCGCCTTAAGGCAGGCGTGCCAACGCTGCTGTTGGAGGTTCAGCTCCGGTGATGCCGCCGACAACGACAAGGGCGAGGAACACCATCACCAGGACAGTCAACGCAATCTCGATGTAAGGCGGGCGTTTCGACATCGGTGGCCTCCGGTTTTTGTCTTGGCCCAGCTGTCACAACCGGCTCCCCTGCGTTCCGGTTCCCTGGTACGACCATCCGCACACCGCAAAGTGTGCACCCGAATCGGTGGTCGAAATGCGGCGGGCGCGGGCTAAGCTCAAGGTATCTTTACGTTATCGGATGGGCGGCCGGGCCAGCGGCGCCACTTGCGGGACCCGCTCCATCGGCGGGGCCGTCGAGGGGCCCGGCTGCACGTAGGTGCGCTCGTGCGG
>CADEEC010000153.1 GCA_902826255.1 uncultured Hyphomicrobiales bacterium
TGGCGTGGGAGCTTGTCGGCGCCCTCGAGCATGAAATCTCGCGCTGCCGTGCGCCTTGGATGGATGAAGGAGATTGTCGAGTATTTGTCGGGGTTCTTCGAATTTCCGAAACTCGATATCCCCCGCATCGACATTCCACCTATCGACCGGGTTGATCTGGATTTCATAGAGGCGGCCGCCAACGAAACACGGCAACATTGGAAGATCGTGCACGGCCCTATGCCAGACGTCGTGGAAAAGTTGGAAGCCTATGGAGTGCTGGTTGCACGCATTCACCTCCTAATCCCCAAGCTCGATGCATTTTCGCAATGGTCTAGCGGCTTTGGCGTTCCATTTATTGTTCTGTCTCGCGACAAAGCGAGCGCGTGCAGGCAAAGATTCGACGCGTTACACGAGCTTGGGCACATGGTTTTGCACCGAGGCATTGACCCGCGTCGGATAGAGGACAGGGCTAGCTACAATGCGCTTGAAAAGCAGGCGCACATGTTCGCGTGCGCCATGCTGCTACCGGAGAAGGATTTTCTCGGTGAGTTGTATGCTGCGTCCCTCGATGGCTTTCTTGCGCTTAAAGAGCGTTGGGGAACTTCGGTCGCTGCAATGATCGCCCGATGCGCGGCGCTAGATATCCTCGACGAGGATCAAGCCAAAACCATGTGGATCAACTACAACCGCCGCGGTTGGCGGAAGGGCGAGCCATTGGATGGGAAGCTAGAGAAAGAACGTTCGCATTTGATTCGGCGTAGCTTTGAGATGCTGATTGAGGAGCGAGTGCAGTCTGTAGCCGATATGCGGCGTGCGCTACCGTTTCCCGTTTCCGACCTTGAGGAACTTGCTGACTTGGAGCCCGGAACCTTGGGCGGAGACGTTGCACCTAAAGCTGGGCCAGTTCTCAAAGCGCAATTCAAACCTGAACCACCGAGCAACGTTGTGTCCCTCGGAGACGTGAGAAAGCGCTAGGTCGGGCTTGACTTCCAGCGCTTTCTCGCGGCTTGGCGTGCGATCTCTCGTCTCCTGTTGGCGCTGAGGGCTTCTGCCCGCGCCTTGCCGCCCCGGCTTCCAAGCGACTTGGCGGCCGGGTCCTTGCCGTCGTCCTTCACGTCGTCATCTTCTTCACCCGTGGCGATCCGCATCACCTTCACGGCGTTGCCGATCACATCGGCGGGGCGCTTCTGGCCTTTAGGTCCCTTGGGCAATATCGTACCTCCCTGGGCCAATCATTACGCGCCTTCCGGTAATGTCCTCAATCACGTACCCGGCCAGTTTGCCGTGCTTGGCGCGCAACGCGGGCACCCGCGCGGCTGCCTTGTCGAAGGCCGCATCGAATGAGAGCGCGAATTCATGACCCAGCTGGTTTGGCGCTGCGGAAAGTGGGTCGTCGAAATACTTGATGATGTGCTGCTGCATAGTCTGGTTCCCTGCTTATCGCTAAGCATATAGGAGTTCGCAGTGGATTGCGATATGTTGCCCGCATGGATTCTCAGCGGATCAAAGCCGGACTCCACAGAGTTGGCATCGTAGTGACGGTCGCGGCTGCGATCTGGCCAATCATCATTTTTGGGGCTTTAGCCCTGGGTGGTCGGCCAGACATAAGGCACGCCAGCTCAGCTTGGCTGAGTTTGCTGGTGGCCATCTTGGCTTACCCCGCGTCGATGGCCATCGCGTGGATCATCGACGGTTTCTCAGGCGACGACAAAAATTCAAACTGAGACACTACCGGCCTTTCGCCTGCCCTTGCGGCATCGGGACAATCATATAACATTAGGTGTGAACCCACCCGACATGCCACAATTTACGCACCGGGGCGCCCTATGGCGCGTACCCGTCGCCAGCGATCCTAAGGTCGAGATGTCATGAAGGAAAAAAGCACGATCGTTCTCGTCGACGATGAGCGCAACATCTTGACGTCTCTCGGCATGGCCTTGGAGGCCGAGGGCTACAAGGTGCGCACCTACAGCGACGGCGCGGCCGCGCTCGAGGCTTTGAACGACGATCCGGCCGACCTTGCGGTGCTCGACATCAAGATGCCGCGCATGGACGGCATGGAGCTTCTGCGTCGCCTGCGCCAGCAAACCGACATGCCCGTCATCTTCCTGACCTCCAAGGACGAGGAAATCGACGAGTTGTTCGGCCTGAAGATGGGCGCCGACGATTATATCACCAAGCCGTTCTCGCAGCGCCTCGTGGTCGAGCGCGTCAAGGCCGTGCTGCGGCGCTTCCAGCCCAAGGACCCGGCCAACGTGGCGGCCGAGGCGGCCCGCGTGCTGGAGCGCGGCAAGCTGAAGCTCGATCCCGAGCGCCACACCTGCCATTGGGACAACAGCCCGGTCATGCTGACGGTGACCGAGTTCCTGATCCTGCAGGCGCTCGCCACGCGGCCCGGCGTCGTCAAGACGCGCGATGCGCTGATGGACGCCGCCTACGACGACCAAGTGTACGTCGACGACCGCACGATCGACAGCCACATCAAGCGGCTGCGCAAGAAGTTCAAGCAGGTCGACGACAATTTCGACGTGATCGAAACACTGTACGGTGTCGGCTACCGCTTTAAGGAAGCCTGAGCCGGGGCGCTATGGCGATCCAGACGGAAAGGCCGCTTTCAAGGGGGCCAGGCGAGCCGTTGCTTTCGTCTACGGATGCGGCTGGTCTGCTCGGAAAGGTGCGCTACGGGCTCAAGCGCTTTGACGCGTCGCTGAGATGGGCCGCGCGCCGCATTGGCTTGTACCAGTTTCTCACCAACGGACCGCTGATCCGTCTTGTCGCCCGCACCCTGTGGCGCCGCATCCTGTTTGCCAACCTCATCGGCTTCGCGGTGCTGCTTTTCGGCATCTTCTACCTCGGCCAGTACCACGCCTGGCTGATCGAGGCGAAGCGCGACAGCCTGATGGCGCAGGGCGAGGTGATCGCGGCGGCGATCGCGGCCAACGCCACGCGCGAGAAGGGCAGCGGGCGCATCATCATCAGCCCAGACATGCTGCCCGAGATCGAGGGCGCGCGGGGCCTGACACGCGATGAGAACATGGAATCCATGCAGCTCTCGATCCCGCCAGAGCGGGTCGCGCCGCTGTTGAAGGGCAGCTTGCTGCCCAAGGACGTGCGCGCGCGCGTCTACGATTCCAACGGCGTACTGATTGCCGATTCCGAGCGCCTGCTCAAAAGCGGCCAGCTCGCCAGTGGCGAAGCCGGCCAGGGCGAGGAGGACTGGCGACCCGGTCGCGTCAAGAATACCTGGACCCGCTTCCTGAGCTGGATGTTCCGCAGGCAGATGCCGGTCTATCTGGAAATCGGCGGCGGCAACGGCTTGGCCTATCCGGAGGTGCGCATTGCCGTCACCGGCGGCCAAGCGGCGGCCATGGTTCTCGTCAACGACGAGGGCGAGCAGATCGTGTCGGTCGCAACGCCCGTGCACTATCGGGGCGACGTGCGCGGCGCTTTGCTGCTGTCGACCAAGCCCGGGGTCATCGACGCCGTTCTGCAGGAGGAGCGCAACCTCCTGACCACCCTGGCGCTGGTCGCGCTGGCCGCGACGCTCATCGCCTCCTTGCTTCTCTACCGCACCATCGCCGGTCCCATGCGCCGCCTGTCGGCGGCGGCTGAGAACGTCAGCCACAGCATCGGCGCGCGCGCGCACCTGCCGGCGCTTGCTGGCCGCCACGACGAGATCGGTCAGATGAGCGCGGCCTTCCGCACGATGACGGAATCGCTTTTCCGCCGCATCGAGGCCAGCGAGCGGTTCGCGCGCGAAGTGGCGCACGAACTCAAGAACCCGCTCACGGCCGCCCGCTCGACGGCGGAGGCGATGGCCTATGCCAAGACCCCGGAGATGCGCGAGGAGCTGGTGCGCCAGATCCAAGGCGAGCTCATTCGCCTCAACAAGCTGATCAGCGACGTCTCGGACGTGTCGCGCCTCGACGCCGAGCTCGCGTACGGCGAGAAGGAGCCCGTCGATGTGCGCGATGTCATGCATGGCATCGCCGCCGTGTTCCAGGACCGGTTGAGCGCGGAAGACCGCAAGGTCGTGGTGGCCGTTCAGGAAGCTGCGGACAATCCGCTGGCCTTCATCGTCATGGGGCACGAGGCGCGGCTGGGGCGCGTCATCACCAACCTCATCGACAACGCGCTCTCGTTCTCGCCCCAGGGCGGCACGGTGACCGTCAGCGCGCGCAGGGACGGCCCGATGATCGAGTTCGTCGTCGACGACGAAGGTCCGGGCATCCCCGGCGAAAACCTGGAGAATATTTTCGAGCGCTTCTATTCCGACCGGCCGCAGTCCGATTCCACGCGCGGCAAGAACTCGGGGCTCGGGCTCAGCATCTCGCGCGATATCGTCAACGCCTACGGCGGCACGCTGCAAGCGATGAACCGGATGGCGGATGCGGGCGCATCTTTGCCGGCCGTCGTCGACCAGCCTGCGCTCAAGAGCCACCGGCAGCCCGGCGTGCTCGGTGCCCGGTTCATCGTCCGCCTGCCGGCGGCCATGCCAACATTCCAGAGGGGAGCATCGCAGAGTGCCCGCCGAACCTGAACTCTTGCACGGGACCTGCGTGGCGCTCGGCCGGCACGCGGCTCTGTTGCGCGGGCCGTCCGGCTCCGGCAAATCCGATCTTGCGCTCCGCTTCCTGTTCCTCGCGCGCCGGGGCCCTGTCGCCCAGGATGCGCCGGGCCTCGTTGCCGACGATCAGGTTTTGGTCCGCAACGAGGAGGGGCGCATCATCGCCGACCCCCCGGAGAGCATTTCGGGCCAGATGGAGGTGCGCGGCATCGGCATCGTGGGGACCCGGCCGATGACGGGTGTCGAGCTGATCCTGGTGGTCGATCTGGTGCATGCCGCCGAGGTCGAACGGATGCCGGAAAAGGGCGCGACGGCGGACGTCCTCGGAGTCAAGCTTCCCCTTGTTCGCCTGGCCCCGTTCGAACATTCCGCCCCGATCAAGCTGGCGTTGGCACTTGCGCGCGCCAGACGCACCTGAGCTGTCGCTTTCCCCTTGCCCGTCCCCCAACCCTGAACCATCATGCGCCGCCTTGGATAACCGGTTTCGGCCGGGAGCCGCGGCAGAGGAATAGCAGCTTCGCATGATCGGCGTCGTAATCGTCGCACACGGTGGCCTTGCCGGAGAGTTTCGTGCCGCTCTCGAGCATGTCGTCGGTCCACAGGAGCACCTCGAGCCCTTCTCGATCGGACCGGACGACGATGTGGAGACACGTCGCGTCGAGCTGATCGAAACCGTGCGCCGCGTGGACGCCGGCGAGGGCGTGGTGGTGTTGACCGACATGTTCGGCGGCACGCCATCCAATCTCGCCATCTCCGTGATGGAGGAGACGGGTGCCGAGGTGCTGGCCGGCATCAACCTGCCGATGCTGATCAAGCTTGCCAGCGTGCGCAAGGAAGCGACCCTTGCCGACGCCACGCTTGCCGCCAAGGAAGCGGGCCGCAAGTACATCAGCGTTGCCAGCCAGCTGCTTTCAGGCACCTCCTGACCCCTCGCGAGACGCGCCCATGAAGGATAACGACAGGAAGCCGTCCGCGCGCGTGACGATCCGCAACCGCAAGGGCCTGCATGCGCGCGCGTCGGCGAAGTTCGTGAAATGCGCCGACAGCTTCAATGCCGAAGTGCGCGTCACGCGCGATGATCGCACCGTCGGCGGGTCATCGATCATGAGCCTGATGGCGCTGGCGGCCGGGCCGGGCACCGAGCTCTATCTGGAAGCGGATGGGCCGGAAGCGCCAGAGGCCGTCGAGGCGCTCGTCGCTCTGGTCGAGGCGGGCTTCGGCGAGGAGAACTAGCGCGCTGGGCCGAAATGCGAAGCAGGGCGCCGTCGCCGGCACCCCGCCTCTTCCCCGCTGCGTTGTCTCTTTAGTGCGTCAGCCTCAGCTTCGAGATCTTCAAGGCGATGTCGCGGAACGCCGCCTTCAATGCCTCGCCGCCCGAGGTGTCGTAGTAGTGGCTGTCGCTGGTGGCGCAAGCCTTGAGCATGTTCTTGGACGCCGTCGTATCCAGGTTGAAGCCCACGGTGTAGACCGTAATCGACTTCGCCTTCATGCTCGCGCACGTCGCCTTCGCCTGGTTGAACGCGTTCGTGACGTTGCCCGAGTCCTGGACGCCGTAGATGCTGTTGTACTCACCGTCCGTCATCAGCACGGCGATCTTCGACACTTTGGCGGTGCCGTAGGGCGTCGGACGGCTTTCCAGCGGCCACACGTCCTTCCAGTTCGGCGAGATCAGATACCACGCCATCGCCGTTCCGAGGTGACCGGCCGTGGAGCCGCTCGCGGCGAAGTTGTCGATCGCGCCCTTCAGCTTGGCCCGGTCCGTCGTCAGGGGCACGATGGCACTAGCCGGCGCGCAGGTCGGGTTCGAGTTGGTCGACACGGTCGTCGGTACCAACCAGGTTGAGGAGTCGGTAGGTGCCTTGTCCGTTGCCGCTTCTGTACCCTTGCGCTCGTACACGCACGGGGCGTAACGCTTAATCCTGTAGGTGGAGTTGCCGTCGCAGCTGTTCTTCAGTTTGCCGCTCTTGTTGTAGCAGGAGGACGGATAGTTGTAGCCGTCGCCATCCGGATCCGGATCGTCGGACTTGCCGGTGATCGCCGTGAAGTACGTGCCGACGTTGACGGCAGCCGAGAAGGGCGCGATCGCGACCCGCGACGTGTACTTGCTCTGGTCGTTCCAGATGACGATGTCGATCAGGTCTTTCGCCGCCGCCTTCATGTCGGTCAGCGGCGTGCCCTTCATGGAGCCCGTGATGTCGAGCATCATGGAGATCTCGAGATTGGTGCCCTCGTCGGAGTTGCCGCTGCCGGTGTCGCTGCAGTTGAGGCAGATCTCCGCGGTGGCACTGGTGACGAGCTTCACGCAGCCGTAGAAATTGCCCTTGCAGGCGCTCGGCGCGTCGTCCTGCGAGCCGCGGTAGTCGAAGATGTTGAGCACGCCGAGGAACGGTGTGCGCACCCACGAGGTGGCCGTCACCTTGAACTCGGTCTGCTGGTCGTTCGGCGAGAATTCGATGGTCGAGACGACGACGTCGCTCGGCTTGGCCTGGTCGAAGTAGGCCGATGCGCTCTTGAACGCCTTGCTCAGCGTTTCGCTTTTCTCGACCTGGGCGACGCGCCCCGCGGCCAGCGCCGAGGAGTCCAGCGCCGACTGGGTGGCCAGGTTCACGTGGTAGACGCGCGCCATATCGACGGCCAGTCCGACCGCGCCGCTCAGCGGAATACCGATCATGGCGAACATCATCGCCACGTTGCCCGACCGGTCACCGATCAGGCGGCGCAGCAGAGGCTTTGCGGCCGGTTCCCGACGCGTGGACTCCGGCCCGCAGCCGCCGAACCCACCCACTTTGAAGAACGCAAACATAACAGGCTCCTCACCCCAAAACGCGCGTTTGCAGGAGCCTATGCTTGCAATCCTTTCCGAGGCGTGAATTTTGGATAGAAAAATGAAGTACAATATTTACAAGTATTTCCAGGGCGAACGAAAATTCTAATAAAATTACGCGAATACTATGAGGGAATTCTTCATCATGACTGAAGTGTTATCGGCAGCCTAGCGGACGCCGAGCCAGATCCGCACGACGACAACGGTGTAGGCGAGCAGCCAGATGCCGAACAGCGTTGCCAGCAGGAGTGCACCCGCATAGTCCCAGCGGCCGGCTTTCTTCGGCTCCTTCAGGTCTGTCGTCATCGGTGATCTGCCGCGGGTTTCTGACGATTCTCGGAGTCACCCGATCCTACCGCACCCCCCGGCCTCTCGCGCAAGTCGTCGCGCTCGAAAGAAGACATAACGAGTTCTTTATATCTTTATTGCTTTTCCCGGGCGTGCCGGTCTATACGAGGGCTGTAGACGCCCACACAGGGCAGGGGTGCCTCAACCCGGCCGCCGTCATCGGCGGCGTCAGGCGCCTCCCCAGGGCCGGTAGACGCCATTCCAGAACCACAAGGGTCACCCTCCTCCATGACGCGCCGTGACGACTACATCGTTAAGGATATTGGCCTCGCCGACTGGGGCCGGAAGGAAATCTCCATCGCCGAGACGGAGATGCCGGGCCTGATGGCCACCCGCGAGGAATACGGCAAGCAGCAGCCGCTGAAGGGCGCGCGCATCGCCGGCTCCCTGCACATGACCATCCAGACGGCGGTGCTGATCGAGACATTGAAGGCGCTGGGCGCCGACATCCGCTGGGTCTCCTGCAACATCTACTCGACCCAGGACCACGCCGCCGCCGCCATCGCCGCGGCCGGCATCCCGGTGTTCGCCATCAAGGGCGAGACGCTCAAGGACTACTGGGACTACACGCTGAAGCTGTTCGAGTGGGGTGACGGCGGCATGCCGAACATGATCCTCGACGACGGCGGCGATGCGACCTTGTTCGTGCATCTGGGCGTGCGCGCCGAGAGCGGCGACACCGCTTTCCTCGATAAGGCCGGCTCCGAGGAAGAGGAGATCCTGTTCGCCCTCGTCAAGAGAGCGTTGAAGGAGAAGCCGAAGGGCTGGTTCGGCGAACTGGGCCGCGCCATCAAGGGCGTCTCCGAGGAGACCACCACCGGCGTGCATCGCCTCTACGAGATGCAGAAGAAAGGCACGCTGCTCTGGCCGGCGATCAACGTCAACGACTCGGTCACCAAGTCCAAGTTCGACAACCTGTACGGTTGCCGTGAGTCGCTGGTCGACGGCATTCGCCGCGGCACCGACGTGATGATGGCCGGCAAGATCGCCATGGTTGCGGGTTACGGCGACGTCGGCAAGGGCTCGGCCGCCTCGCTGCGCCAGGCCGGCTGCCGCGTGCTCGTGTCCGAGGTCGATCCGATCTGCGCCCTGCAGGCGGCGATGGAGGGCTACGAGGTCACCACCATGGAGGATGCCGCGCCGCGCGCCGACATCTTCGTCACCGCCACCGGCAACAAGGACGTGATCACCATCGACCACA
>CADEEC010000154.1 GCA_902826255.1 uncultured Hyphomicrobiales bacterium
TGGCAGCGGCACAACGTGCTTTCACGCAGAAGGGCTTCGACGCAGCCGGCTTGCGCGAGATCGCTGCCGAGGCCGGCGTCAATGCTGCCCTCGTCAACCGCTATTTCACGTCGAAGGAAGGGTTGTTCGCCGAGGCGGTCGTGCCTCACCTCAACCTTGACCCCCTGCTTGAGGGCGACCGAAAGACGTTCGGCCAGCGCGCCGCCGCTTACTTCTGCTCGAAGAGCTATGCAGGGCAGGCCTTCGATCCCACGCTGGCATTTCTGCGGTCGATGGCGAGCCCGGAAGTGGCCGCCTCATTGCGCGGCGCAGCCGAGATGGCAGTCATCGCAAAAATTGCGCGCTGGCTCGGCGGGCGAAACGCAAAGCAGCGCGCCACGCTGATCGCCGCACAACTTATCGGGATCGATCTTTTGCGGCGCGTACTGGAGATCGACGCGCTCAACGAAGCGCAGGCCGCCAAGGCCGTCCCGTTGGTTGCGAGGTCGTTGCAAGCATTGGTCGACGATGGCTGATCAGATATCTTGAGAGGATGCCTCCGAATGTCGCCTTATGGCCCCGACCGTCTTTGTTCTCGGGTGCCAAGTTCGTCCAGACTTGGAGGTATCGCGACTGCTGACTAAGGTTAGACACTTTCCCAACTAAGCCACTGAAAGCCTTGGGACGGATGAAGTGCCTAACTTCGATCGAAGCTGTTGAATTCATTGACATGCTCAATTCCCCTAGGGAGCGCCACACTTCCCGGATTTTCCTTTAGCGCGCCCCCACCGCAGGCCGCGTCTGTTCAACCGCCCGCGTGTAGCGGTCTGCCCCTTGACCTCGCTCCTGACAGCACCCCTGCGGGCAACCTCCTCGTCAATGCACATGTTGACCAAAGTCAAGGTAGACGCGCGCGACGCTTCTAGACTTGCGGAGTCTCCATCTGAGGGCCAAGCAAATTGCGCATCTATAGTGCCCAGCAACCGGCTAGCATCACCAAAGAGCCGCGAAGCATTGCCGTTGAACGGGTGGCATTCGATGCGCCTTGGGGGTGGCTGTCTGCGGGCTGGCGCGACTTGTGGAGCGCACCGCACGTCAGTCTCGTCTACGGCGTAGCGTTCGCCTTGATCTCAGCGGGTCTGACTGTCGTGCTATTCTCGGGCGGGCTCGAGGCGCTTGTGCTGTCGATGGGTGGCGGCTTCTTGCTCATCGGACCCATTGCCGCAATCGGTCTCTACGAGGTTTCGCGTCGCATCGAGGACGGCCAGCCGGTGACGCTGCGCGATGCGATAGCCGCCGGACTTCGCGCTCCCGGTCAGCTCAGCTTCTTCGGCGCCATTCTCGGATTTGTGTATTTCGTATGGCTGCAGCTCGCGTTCCTCCTTTTAATGCTTTTCCTCGGCAGCAAGCCAGTGCCGCCGGCAAGCGAGTTCGTGCCGACGCTCCTGTTCACGTCGCACGGGCTCGGACTTCTCGTCGCCGGCACGCTTGTGGGCGGGGTCATCGCTCTCGTGGTGTTCGCCATCTCGGCCATTTCCGTGCCCCTGCTGATGACGCGCGAGATTGATGCGGTTTCAGCCATGGTCACGAGCGTGGCCGCGGTCCGGCGCAATCCCAAGGCCATGTTGCTTTGGGCAGGATTGATCGCCGGTTTCATGGTGCTCGGCATCGCGACCCTGTTCGTCGGGTTAGTGGTCGTGTTCCCGCTCATTGGTCACGCCACATGGCACGCCTACCGCGATCTGGTGAAAGATACGACGGCGGGTTACCGCTGACGATCTGCTTCCTCGTCCTGCAGCGCGCGCCATCCGGCACCTTCCAGGTCGTCGAACTGGCCGCTGTTGAGACACCAGAGGAAGGCTGCGAGTCCGAGCAGCCCAAGCGCGAGCGCGCAGGGAATGAGCCAGGCAAGGGCGGTCATGATGTTCCCTCCAGCCGCTTTGATCCGAGCCGGACGGCGTTGGCCGTGACCGCAATGGAGGAGGCCGACATGGCGATGGCGGCCAGCAGCGGCGTGACATGGCCGGCGACCGCCAGCGGTACGAATACGCAATTGTAACCGATGGCGATGGCGAAGTTCTGCAGTGCCATACGGTGTGCGGCGCGCGAGACCGCAAGCGTCTCCAGCACCGGCGCCACCCGCTCGCCCTGGAATACAGCGTCGGCAGCCGTTTGCGCGATGTCGGCGGCGTTGGATGGAGATAGCGACGCGTGACCCGCAGCCAGCGCAGGGGCATCGTTGAGTCCATCGCCGACCATCAGAACGCGCCGTCCTGCGGCTTTCAGGGCTTCGATGCGCGCGATCTTCTCCGCCGGTAGCGTGTCTCCGCGCCAGGTATAGATGCCCGCTTCCCGCGCGATGCTGGAAACAACAGCCTCGCGATCGCCGGAGAGCAGTTCGACATCAAGGCCGCTGGCACGCAGGCGACAAACGACGTCCGCTGCGTCGGAGCGCAGCCGGTCTTCGAAATACAGGGCCACGACGTTGCCACCGGGCCCGCGATACCAAACTGAGGCGCCAGCCCTGCCAGTCGACGTGACGCCGCACCAATCGGCCGAGCCAAGCCGCTCCACGCCGTCACGTCGGCTTGCTTCAAGTCCGAAGCCAGCCACCTCGCGCACGTTACCTTCGGCAGCGACCGGCAGGCCGGCTGCGACGGCTGCCCGCACCACTGCGCGTGCGTAGGGATGGCGGCTGGCAGCAGCGAGTGCCGCTGCACGGGCGAGAACGGCATCAGGTATGGTGCGCGCGTCCCGCGCCAGTTCGGGCTCGCCGAGCGTCAAGGTGCCGGTCTTGTCGAAAACCAGCGTGTCGATTTCGGCCAACCGTTCGAGGCCATCAGGCGCCTTGACGAGAATGCCTTTAGAGAGGAGGCGGCTCGTTGCCGCGACCTGCACGGCCGGAACGGCAAGCGCGAGAGCGCAAGGACAGGTGATGATGAGCACCGCAATGGCTGCGGTCAGCGCCGGCTCCCAGCCGTGACCGGCAAGCATCCAGCCAACAAAGGTTGAAAGACCAAGTGCATGCACGGCCGGAGCATAGAAACGTGCAGCACGGTCCGCGAGGCGCACGTAACGTCCGCGCGCCTGCTCGGCGACCGCCATCAGGCGACCAATCTCAGCAAGCAGGGTGTTCTGGTCGGTCGCGGTGGCTTCCGTGACGACCGGGCCGAACAGGTTCACGGTGCCCGCGTAAACGAGATCACCGGCCCTGATGGTGCGCGGCATGGTCTCGCCGGTGATGAGGCTCTCGTCCACATCGCCGCGGCCGTCGAACACCTTGCCGTCGACAGCGAAGCGCTCGCCCGCCGCCGTCAGCACCCGCATACCGGGCATCAGCGCACCTGCGGCGAGGCGCACCGTGGAGCCGTCCTGCTGAATCACGGTGGCAGCCGTGCCGCGCAAGCCGAGCAGATTTGCGGCGGCGCCGGCCGCGCGCACGCGCATGCGCAGGTCGAGGAAGCGGCCGACGAGCAGAAAGAATAGCAGCGACACGGCCGCGTCGAAAAAGACCTGATGGCTGCCGCGCATGGTCTGGTAGAAGCTCATGGCGGTCGCCAGAAGCACACCGAGTGAGATCGGAACATCCATGTTCACGCGGCCCGAACGCAGCGCCTGGATGGCCGAGCGGAAGAACGGTTGTCCTGAGTAAGCGACAGTCGGCAGCGCAATCAACGCTGACAGCCAATGAAACAGCGCCTGCACGGCGGGTGTCATGTCACCCGATGAGGCCGACCACACCGACACCGACAGCAGCATGATGTTGGCTGCCGCAAAGCCGGCGACGCCCAGGCGTTTGAGCAGGTCGCGGTCGGGACTGGTCGCCTTGGCATCCGGTTCATCGGTCAGCGGCGCTGACTTGTATCCGGCGCGCGACAACGCGTCGACGAGGTCCATGGCCGACACGGAGGCATCCGGGTGGATCGCTGTCACACGCCGGGCCGAGAGATTTGCGCGGGCGCCGGCGACCCCCGGCACGGCGGCAAGAGCAGCCTCCACCTTCCGCATGCAGCCGCCGCAGGTCATGTTCTCCACCACCAGCGTGGTGGCGACGGGAGACGCATCCGCACGCGACGGCGCGAGAACCACGCCACCCGCCGTTACTGCTTGAGCCATAGGCGCCTCCGCATGCGATAGACCGGATCGGCGGCATTGCCGTCGGTGCGCACCTCGAGTGCAACGATCCAGGTGCCGGCCTCCGGGGAGCCGGCCTGCGCTTCGTAGCGTCCCGGCGCGGTTTCGTGGAAATCGAGACTGCTGTCGAAGCGGTTGGTCGACGGGCGGCCGATCTGTGCGGCGACCTTCATGCCGGTCACCGGCCGCGTCCGGTCCGCAAGCAGCGATATGGCAATACGGCCGTCGCGAGTGATGGTGACGTCGTCGCTCCAGCCGAGCTTGGCCTGCCGCTCGTCCTCGGCGATGCGATCATTGTAGTGCAGGCCCTTGCGGTACGGCTCGTTGGAGACAATGCCGGTGTAGGTGGTGATAGCCGAATACATCATGGCGCCGTTCACCACGAAGATGACGGCAAAGAACGAGAAGAAGACGAGGGCGACGTGGCGTCCGCGCAGGCCGCGCGGCGTGCGTGCGGCGGGGAGCATTGTCGGTCTCATGGGGACCTCGGCGGTTTCTGGAAATTGACGCCGCGGGATGTTTCGGACCCGGATGCGGCGTCCTTGACGACCAGGAAGAACGGGATGGGACCCGGCACGGCGCGTGCGGCGTCGGCCTTCGGGAGCGTCACGAAGGCCCGCAGCTCGCGCATGTCGTCCGTCGTTACGCGGATGTTGGCGCCGGGCTCGAGGCCGACGATGCCGAGCTGGGCCCCCGGGAGGCCCCTGACAACCAGCGTGAACTCCCGCGGCTCATGCAGTTTGTTGAGGATCTTGATGGTGTAGCCGTTGCGCACGCCGCCGTCGGACAGCATCACGTAGGGCGGGTTGCGATCGTGCAGGACGTTGATCTCGAGCGTCGTGCGGTTCAGCAGCACCACCAGCATGATAGCTGAGACGATGGCGATGAGGCCGGCGTACAACAGCGTGCGCGGCCGGATGATCCGCAGGGATGCTGACCCGCCGGATGCCACGGCGTCCTGGTTGGCAATGGTGTCGTAGGCGATCAGGTTCGCCGGCCGGCCGACCTTGTGCATGATGTCGTTGCAGGCGTCTATGCACAGCGCGCACTGGATGCACTCGAGCTGGGAGCCGTCACGGATATCGATGCCCATCGGGCAGACGGCGACGCAGGCCCGGCAATCGATGCAGTCGCCGCGGTTGTCCCAGGTCTGTCCCTTCTTGTGGGCTCCGCGCGGCTCGCCGCGATAGTCCTTGTAGCCGACCAGCAGCGTCTCGTGATCCACCATGGCGCCCTGGATGCGCGGCCAGGGGCACATATAGATGCAGACCTGCTCGCGCGCGATGCCGCCCAGCAAGTAGGTCGTCAGCGTGAAGATGCCGAGGAACAGATAGGCAATGGCCGGCGCCGTGCCGGTCAGCAATTCGTGCGCCAGCGTCGGCGCGTCGCGAAAATAGAAGACGAAGGCACCGCCGGTCAGCAGGCCGATCAGCAGCCAGGAAGCGTGCGTCATCGTCTTCTTGAAGATTTTCACCGGGCCCCAGGGCCGGCGGTCCAACTGCATGCGCGCGTTGCGATCACCCTGCCAGAGGCGCTCGACGTAGATCATCAGGTCTGTCCACACCGTCTGCGGACAGGCGTAGCCGCACCAGACGCGGCCGGCGACGGAGGTGACGAGGAAAAGGGACAGTGCGCCCAGCACGAGCAGGCCCGTGATGTAGTAGAACTCCTGCGGCCAGATCTCGAGGAAGAAGAAAAAGTAGCGGTTGCTGGCCATGTCGAGCAGCACAGCTTGGTCGGGCAGGTCTGGGCCACGATCCCACCTCAACCATGGTAGCGCGTAGTAGATGCCGAGCGTGACGGCCATCACCGCCCACTTGATGGTGCGGAAGCGGCCGTGTGCGAGCTTCGGGTAGATCTTCTGGCGGCCCGCATAGAGTGCACGTTCGTCCCTGCGGTTGACGGCGCGAACGTCGAGCTGCCCAACTCCGGGCGCCGCCTCGGCCTCATTGGCGGAAATGATGAAGCGGTCCATATGCATCATCGCGCGGCGTCTGCCGTCATCCAGCCGAGACGACGCGCCAAATGGCGCCAAAGGGGGTGTGCGGCTCGGGCGACCATAGGGGTGGCAGAGCTGCCGAGGCCTTGATCCCGCTCAATGTGACCGAGACAAGGTGCGGGTGGCTCGAGGTTGCTTTGCCGGATGGCCAGCGCCACGCACAGATAGTTGCAGCAGCACATGGCGATTGGCCTTTCTCACTCCATCCGCAGCTTCCCCCGCTCCACGCAAGCGGAGAGGAGGGCACCTCGCACCGTCGACTGTCACTTTCCGCCACCGAGACCGTGCACATAGACGGCGAGCGACTTGATGGTGACGGAGTCCAGGCGCCCCGCCCACGCCGGCATCATGCCGCCGCGCCCGGTCTTGATGCTTTCTACGATCGCCGATTTGCTTCCGCCGTAGAGCCAGATGGAATCCGTCAGGTCGGGTGCGCCCTGTTCCTGCTTGCCCTTGCCGTTGTCACCATGGCAGCTCGCGCACTGGTCGGCGAAGGTCTTGGTGCCTCGATCCGCGGCAGCTTTGTCGGTTTCCTGCTTGGAAAGGGAGAGCACGTATTCGGCAACCTCATTGATCTGCGCGTCGGGGAGCAGCTTGTCGAGCCCGAAGCGCGGCATCTGAGAGGCGCGCGTGTCCTTCTCGTCGGAGCGGACGCCAAAGCTGATGGTCTGTTGGATTTCGGCAATGGTGCCGCCCCACAACCATTCATCATCGTTCAAGTTGGGATAACCGATGAAGCCCTGAGCGCCTCTGCCGTGACAGGCGGCGCAGTTTGCCTGGAAGGCGGCACCGCCCTCGGCCATTGCAAAACGCAGCAGTTCAGGGTCGTCCTTGATCATGTCGAGCGGTACCGCGGCGAGCTTGGCGCGGAACGGCGCTTGCGCCGTGCGTGCGGCTGCAAGCTCCTCAGTCAAAACCGTGCGCTGGCTGTAGCCGAACAGACCTTTTGTGTAACCGTTCATCGTCGGCCACGCCGGGTAGACGACCCAATAGCCAATCGACCAGAGGATGGTCACATAGAACGTCAACAGCCACCACCTCGGCAGAGGCTTGTTGAGCTCCTTGATGCCGTCCCACTCGTGGCCGGTGGTCTCGACGCCGGTGACCTCGTCGATCTCGCGCTTCTGCACGCTCATTGGCGGCCCCCGTCGTCGGTGGGACGCCGGTCGAGATCGAGGGCGCGGCGCTGCGCCTCCTCGAAGCGTGGACCGTTCTTCGGCCACAACGCATAGGCCAGCACGGCCAGGAACATGGCGACGAACATCAGCAGCGAGGTGACCTGGCTGAAGGATGCGACGGTGTCGTAACTCATGGTCGTTGTGCCTCAGCGCAGGTTGGGGCCGGAAGCATCGAAGGTGGCGAAGTCCACCAGCGTGCCGAGCATCTGCAGGTAGGCGACAAGCGCATCGAGCTCGGTGGGCTCCGTGCCGGGCTTGCCGTCGAACTTGGCAACGCGCGCCTTCGGATAGCGCTTGGCGAACTCGCGTGCAGGGCGCGTATCGGGCGACACCTGCGAGATGGTGTCCTGCACTGCCTTCTCGATCATCTCGTCAGTGTAGGGCACGCCGACAAGCTTCAGGGCCTTGAGCTTCTGGGCAATGTCGCGCATGTCGAGCTTGGATTCCGCCAGCCAGGGGTAACCCGGCATGATGCTTTCGGGAACCACCGAGCGAGGATTGATGAGGTGCTCGGCCTGCCACTGGTCGGAGTAGCGGCCGCCGACGCGGGCAAGGTCGGGACCCGTGCGCTTGGAACCCCACTGGAAGGGATGGTCGTACATGCTCTCGGCGGCGAGGCTGTAGTGGCCATAGCGCTCCACCTCGTCGCGCAGGGTGCGGATCATCTGGCTGTGGCAGCCGTAGCAGCCCTCGCGTACATAGATGTCGCGACCAGCCTGCTCCAGCGGCGTGTAGGGCCGCATGCCCTTCACCTTCTCGATAGTGCTCTCCACCCAGAACAGCGGCGCAATCTGGACGAGGCCGCCAATGGAAACGACCACCAGGATGCCGATCAGCAGGATCAGCGAGTTCTTTTCGAAGATTTCGTGCTTCACGATTGCGCCCCCTTACTCTGCCGGCGCAGCGCGCAGCGCGGGGGCTGCGGCAATGCGCGGCTGATCGGCAACGTCGACGGGCTCATCGCCGCGCACCGTGCGCCAGATATTGTAGGCCATGATAAGCGAGCCGATGACGAACAGCAGTCCGCCGACGGCACGGATCACGTAGTAGGGGTGCATCGCCTCCACGGTTTCGATGAACGAGTACTGGAGGAAGCCGAGCTTGTCGTAGGCACGCCACATCAAGCCTTGCGTGATGCCCGATACCCACATGGCGGTGATGTAGAGCAGGATGCCGAGCGTGGCGGTCCAGAAATGCCACTCCACGAGGCGGATGGAATAAAGCCCGCGCCGGTTCCACAGCCAGGGCACAAGGCAGTAGAGCGCGCCGAATGACACCATGGCGACCCAACCCAGTGCGCCGGAGTGCACATGGCCGATAGTCCAGTCTGTGTAGTGCGAGAGCGAGTTGACGGCCTTGATGCTCATCATCGGGCCCTCGAATGTCGACATGCCGTAGAAGGCGACAGAGACGACGAGCAGGCGCACTACCGGATCTGTCCTGAGTTTGTCCCAGGCACCCGACAGCGTCATGAGGCCGTTGATCATGCCGCCCCACGAGGGCATCCACAGCATGATCGAGAAGGTCATGCC
>CADEEC010000155.1:0-5038 GCA_902826255.1 uncultured Hyphomicrobiales bacterium
CGCAGAAGGGCTCGATCACCTCGGTGCAGGCCATCTACGTGCCCGCCGACGACCTCACCGACCCGGCGCCCGCGACCTCGTTCGCGCATCTCGATGCCACGACCGTGCTGTCGCGCTCGATCGCCGAGAAGGGCATCTACCCGGCTGTCGACCCGCTCGACTCCACCTCGCGCGTGCTGGAGCCGCGCGTGGTCGGCGAGGAGCACTACCAGGTCGCCCGTCAGGTCCAGCAGATCCTGCAGAAATACAAGTCGCTGCAGGACATTATCGCCATTCTCGGCATGGACGAGCTGTCGGAAGAGGACAAGCTCACGGTTGCGCGCGCCCGCAAGATCGAGCGCTTCCTGTCACAGCCGTTCCACGTGGCCGAGGTCTTCACGGGCTCGCCGGGCAAGCTCGTCTCCATTCAGGACACAATCAAGGGGTTCAAAGGGTTGTGCGCCGGAGACTACGACCATCTTCCGGAGCAGGCGTTCTACATGGTCGGCACCATCGAAGAGGCGGTCGCCAAGGCGGAGAAGCTGGCCGAGGCGGCATAAACAGGAGGGACGGCAATGCCAGCAAACACGGGTTCATTCGGCAGCTGTTGCGAGGCGTTGAAGGATTCGATGACGAGCGAGGAATTCGAGCCGCTCGTTGCCGTGGACGACACTGGCGTTCTCTACATGTCGGTCGGTTTGCTCGAGGCGGGAAGCGACCAGGCCGATACGGTCGACCACCCGATCTTCTTCTGCCCGTTCTGCGGGAAGGGGCTGCAGACCGAGGCCGAGGTCGAAGCCAAGGCCGGCGCCGCCCCCTCGGCTTGAGCCAAAGGTACTTGATTGATGGCAGGCACGTTCAAGTTCGAACTGGTGACGCCCGAGCGCATGGTGGTCTCGCAGGATGCAAGCGAGGTCGTCGTGCCCGGCGTTGAGGGTGAGTTCACCGTGTTCGCGGGCCACGCGCCTGTCATCTCGACGCTTCGCCCAGGCGTGGTACACGCCACCCTGGGAGATGGCCGCAAGATCCGCGCGTTCGTGAAGGGCGGCTTTGCCGAGGTCGATGCCGACCACGTCACCATCCTCGCCGGCCGCGCGCTGAACGTCGAATCCATGGATGCCGAGGCGATCGGCAAGGAGCTGCAGACGGCGGAAGCCGAGCTTGCGGCGGCCGAGAGCGATGCCGACAAGCTCGCCGCCACCTCCGCCATCGATCAGCTCAGGGCGCTTCAGCGCTAGGCTACTTCAGGCCCCGCGCAACGCGCCCTTCACGATTGCGCTTTCACGAGCGGCGCGAACTCGCGCACCACCTGCTCGTACACGGCGCGCTTGAACGGCACGATGAGGCCGAGCAGCTCGTCGATCTCCGCCCAGCGCCAGGCGTCGAACTCCGCCTTGTGGCCCGGCCGTTCGAGCTGCACCTCGCCGTCCTGTCCGCTGAAGCGCATCACGAACCATTTCTGCTTCTGGCCGCCGTACTTGCCGCCCCAGGCCTTGGGCCGCAAGTTGACCGGCAGGTCGTAACGATACCAGTCGGCGCTCTCGGCGATGATGCGCACGGAGCGGATACCGGTTTCCTCGTCGAGCTCGCGCACCGCCGCCTTTGCCGGATCCTCGCTCTCATCGATGCCGCCCTGCGGCATCTGCCACCAGGTGCCCGGTCCTTCCGGCTCGCTGGGGGCTCCGAAGCGGCGGCCGATCCAGATGCGGTTGGCAGGGTTCAGCACCATGACGCCGACGCACGGGCGATAGGGAAGCGGCTCGGACATCGGTTCTCCTGGCCCTTAAACACACTGGGCGCCCGAGGGCGCCCAGCAAAGTTCCATATCTGGCGCGCCGGCCCGTTACTTGACTGGCGCCGTCGAAGGTTCGGGCTGCTGCGTAGCCGGCTGCGGGGCGGGCGGCAGCGGCTCGCCGCGCAGCATCTTCAGCGCGTACTGCAGCTGCGCATCCTTCTCGGGCTCGCGCGGCACATAGCTCGACGAGCCCGTGCTCTCCTTGCCGTCCTTGGTGTCGTTCTTCAGGTGACCCCGGAGACCGGCCTCGCTCGGCGTGCGCGGCTGCGTCTTGCCTTGCAGCTCCGGCGGCAGCTCCTGCTCCACCACGATGTCTGGGTCGATGCCCTTGGCCTGGATGGAGCGGCCCGACGGCGTGTAGTAGCGCGCCGTGGTCAGGCGGATGGCGCCGTTGGAGCCCAGCGGAATGATGGTCTGCACGGAGCCCTTGCCGAACGAACGGGTGCCGACGACTGTCGCACGCTTGTGGTCCTGCAGGGCGCCGGCCACGATCTCCGACGCGGAGGCGGAGCCGCCGTTGACCAGCACCACGATCGGCTTGCCTTCGGCCAGATCGCCCGGGCGGGCGTTGGCGCGCTGGGTTTCCTCGAGCAGGCGGCCCTTGGTGAGCACGATGGCGCCCTTGTCGAGGAAGTCGTCGGAGATGGCGATGGCCTGGTCGAGCAACCCGCCGGGATTGTTGCGCAGGTCGATGACGAAGCCGCGCGGCGCCTTGGCCAGCGACTTCTTCAACCCATCCACCTGCTTCACGAGGTTGGCATGCGTCTGCTCGTTGAAGGTCGAGATCTTGATGTAGATGATGTCGCCCTCGAGCCGCGAGCGCACGGCGTTGATGCGGATCACGTCGCGCACGATCTTGACGTCGAACGGCTCGTCCCTGCCGCGCCGCACGATGGTGAGCGTGATCGGTGTGTTCACCAGCCCGCGCATCTTCTCCACCGCCTGCTCCAGTGACAGGCCGACGATCTGCTCGCCGTCGAGATGGGTGATGAGGTCGTTGGCCATCAGGCCGGCCTTGGCCGCCGGTGTCTCGTCGATCGGGGAGACGACCTTCACCACGCCCGAGCCCTGCTCCATCGTCACTTCAATGCCGAGGCCGCCGAACTCGCCCTTGGTCTGCACCTGCATGTCCCGGAAATTCTTCGGGTTCAGGTAGGCCGAGTGGGGGTCGAGGGCCGACAGCATGCCGTTGATGGCGGCATCGATCAGCATCGAGTCGTCGGGCTTCTCCACGTAGTCAGAGCGCACCCGTTCGAGCACGTCGCCGAACAGGTCGAGCTGCTTGTAGATCTCGGAATTGGACGAGGTCGCCGAATAGGTGCGGCTGACGTTGAACACCGTCGTGGCCGCCGCGAACGCGGCCATGACCATGAAGGTCCAGAATGCCATATCCGACTTCCGCATCATCCTTGCACCTTTCGCGAGGCTTCCGACCACCACGGATCTGGATCTATGGGCCGCCCGTCTTTGCGCAGCTCTACATACAGCACCGGGCCGCCATCCTGAACGTTGGCCTGGTTGGATTGGATAGCGGCGCTCATGACGCCTACGGGCTCGCCCATCAGCACGAACTGTCCCGCCTGTACATCGATCTGGGATAGCCCTGCCAGGAGAATATGATAGCCACCGCCGCCGTTAATGATCAAGAGCTGGCCGTAGGCGCGGAACTCCCCGGCATACACAACCCAGCCATCGCTTGGCGACAGAACGCGCCCGCTGTAGCGCGTCTGGATGCCCAGGCCTTTGGAAAGGCTGCCGTACTGGGTCTTCTCTCCGTATGTCAGCACGCGGCGGCCCTGAACCGGGACCTGCAACTGGCCCCTGGCTTGAGCAAACGGAACGCCCGGCTCGATCCTGTCGGGTGACTGTGACGCGACCGTGCGGCCGCTTGGTGCCAGCACGGCGACGGCGTCGCGGCTTCCCGGTGGCGTTTTGGCTTCTTTTTCCGCGTAGACGCCGAGGCCGGTGCGCTCGCCGACTTCCTTGTCGAGGCGGGAGATAAGGTCGCTCAGGTCCTCGACGCTCTTGGAGATTTTGGAGGCGGCGTCGCGCACGCTGTCGAGCTCTACCTGGCGCTCCGTCAGCGACTGGCGCTTAGTCTCCTGCAGGGCTGCCAGCCGGGTGCGGGCCTCGGCCAACCGCTCCGTCTCAGCTTTCAGCTTCTCGCCCTCGGTGCGAATGCTGCCCATAACGCGGGCAAGGTCTTTGAGTTGCTCGGCGAGTGATACGGCCTGCTCGCGCAGGTTGGGGAACGCCGAGGCCAGGAGCATCGCGCTGCGCACCATGGCCAGAGCATCGTCGCGCTGGGTCACCATCACCGGCGGCGGGTTGCGTCCCATCCGCTGCATGGCTGCCAGCAGGGAGGCGATGGTCTCATGCCTCTGATCGAGCAGGCCGCGCAGGTGGCGCTCCTGCGACTGCAGCTCTCCCAGCCGCGATTCGATCAGCGAGAGCTGGGCTTCGCTGGAGTGGATAAGCTTGCCCGTCTCCAGCAGCCGCGCGTTGATGCGCTGGCGCTCGGCGGCGATCTTGTCGAGTTCGCTCTGCAGCTCCTTGGAGCGCTTCTGCTTGGCGTCCAGGTTGCGCTTGTCGGCCTCCAGGCGCTTGCGTGCCTCGTCGGAGGTGGTGGTTGTCTGCGCCCAAGCGGACAGGCACAGCATCGCTGTAACGGTCGCGGCGCCAAAAGCCGCGATGGCGCGTTTCAGCGTCAGGGCCACGTGCTTTCCCGTCCCTCTGTACCCCGGTCACCGGTCGCTGGGGACCGGCCCGCCCCTGTCGGAAGTTCTAACGCAATTAACATTAAAGAAATCGCATCAATTGTGGCATGGATGAGTTGTCCACCGGCCGCCAGCCCGAATCTTCGCACTGGAACGGACGATGGGCCTCCGTTGCACCGCGCGCGATCTGGTTCACTCTGCTCATCTGAGTTGCATCATCTGGGCCATTCCCCAATGGAAGCTGGTTACCGCTATCTGGTTTTTGCAGCCCTTCTCGCCGTGGCCGCCGTGCTGCTGGCAGGACTTTGGAACATGCTGCGGGGCCAGAACCCCAACCTCAGCCAGACGCTGATGCGATGGCGGGTGGGCCTGCAGTTCCTGGCCATCGTTATTATGATGGTGCTGGTGTATTTTCTCAGGCCCTAGCGTTCGTCATACTCCACGGGCCCCGGTGAGCGGGCCGCACGGGACAGGTGCATCCGAGATGGTGGTCCTCAACAAGATCTATACGCGCACGGGCGATGCGGGCACGACCGCGCTCGGGTCC
>CADEEC010000155.1:5048-8815 GCA_902826255.1 uncultured Hyphomicrobiales bacterium
TTGTTATGATCGCGCTGGTCTAGTTTCTCAGGCCGTAGCGTTCGTCATACACTGCGAGGCCAACGAACGGGTAGCGCGGCACAGGTGCATCCGAGATGGTGGTTCTCAACAAGATCTATACGCGCACGGGCGATGCGGGCACGACCGCGCTCGGGTCCGGCCAGCGCGTAGCCAAAGACGCGCCGCGCATTGCTGCCTACGGCACTGTCGATGAGACGAACGCGGCCATCGGCCTGGCGCGCATTCATCTGGCGCTCGCCGATGCCAAGATCGACGCCATGCTCAGCCGCATCCAGAACGATATGTTCGACCTGGGTGCCGACCTTTGCGTGCCCGATCAGGGTGACGGCAAACCGCGTCTGCGCGTCAGCGACGCGCAGGTGAAGCGTCTCGAGGACGAGATCGACGCCATGAATTCCGAGCTGACGCCGTTGCGCTCGTTCGTGCTTCCCGGCGGCACCCCCGCGGCTGCAGCCTTGCACGTGGCCCGGACCGTGTGCCGCCGTGCCGAGCGCGAAATGGTGGCGCTCGCGAGCCTCGACGGCGAGCAGGTCAGCGCCCCCGCCATGAAGTACATCAATCGCTTATCGGATCTCTTGTTCGTCGCGAGCCGGTACGTCAACGACCGCGGCAAGTCGGATACGCTTTGGGTGCCGGGAGAGAACCGGTAGGCTGGCGGCTCAGCAAGCAAGGATCGATACGTGGTCTTCGTACCCCTTTCGGACGACAACCCTCTGCGCTCGATCCCCTTCCAGTGGGTGACGGTCGCTTTGATCGCGCTCAACTGCGTCGCCTTCATCCTGCAGGTCAGCCCGGGCGGCGATGCTGCTATCGCCAGCTTCGGGCTCACGCCGGCCGAGTTGTTCGGCGGCAGCGGCGGAGGGCTCGGCGGCGCCTCATCCGAGCTTCAGGTTCCCGAGGGTTTGACCCTTGTCACCTACCAGTTCCTGCACGGCGACATCCTGCATCTGCTCTCCAACATGATCTTCCTGTGGGTGTTCGGCGACAACGTCGAGGACGCCATGGGGCACGTGAAGTTCCTGATCTTCTATCTGCTGTGCGGGATCATTGCAGGGCTCGCCCACGCAGTGCTGGCGCCGCAATCGACGATGCCGCTGATCGGGGCGAGCGGCGCGGTGGCGGGCGTCATTGCCGCCTACCTCATCCTGCATCCCCGCGTCAGGGTGTGGTGCCTGGCCTTCCGCTTCATCCCGCTTCGCATCCCGGCAATGTGGGTTCTCGGCGTGTGGGCGGCGACCCAATTCGTCATGGTGCTGATCGCGCCGCCCGGAGATCAGGTCGCCTGGTGGGCGCACATCGGCGGCATGGCTGCCGGCGCCGTGTTGATCCTGTTCATGCGGCGGCCCGGCGTGCCCTTGTTCGATCGCGGGCTGCCCGCCGCTCGGCCGGCTGACCCGGGTTAAGACGATCTGCCGCATTTTTTGCCCACGCCTTGTCCAAAATGACCGCGCGGTTGCCCAATTGACACCCAAAACCACGCGCCCTACGCTGTCATTTCGCACCTGCGAAGCGCTGCCTCGTTTGCTCTTGGACCTCGTATGCCAACGCAAGTGAGCGCGGGAACGCGGTGCAGCGTGGCGCCGGGGTAGTAGCGCCAGCAGATATGGGAGCCTCTGGGGAATGAAAGTACTCGTCGCGGTCAAACGCGTGGTTGATTACAACGTGAAGATCCGCGTGAAATCGGATGGCTCCGGGGTCGAACTCGCCAACGTCAAGATGTCGATGAACCCCTTCGACGAGATTGCCATCGAGGAAGCGGTTCGCTTGAAGGAGAAGGGCGTCGTCACCGAGATCGTGGCCGTCTCCATCGGGCCAACCAAGTCGCAGGAAACGATCCGCACGGCACTGTCGATGGGGGCCGACCGCGGCATCCTCGTCGAGGCCCCTGAAGGCGCCACGGTCGAGCCGCTCGCGGTTGCCAAGCTGCTGAAGGGCGTGGCCGAGGCCGAGCAGCCCAAGTTCATCATCCTTGGCAAGCAGGCCATCGACGACGACAGCAACCAGACCGGCCAGATGCTCGCCGCCCTACTCAACTGGCCGCAGGCGACGTTCGCATCCAAGATTGCGATCGAGGGCGATGCTGCGTCCGTGACGCGCGAGGTCGACGGTGGCCTGGAAACCATCAAGATCAAGCTGCCGGCGATCATCACCACCGACCTGCGCTTGAACGAGCCGCGCTACCCCTCGCTGCCCAACATCATGAAGGCCAAGAAGAAGCCGCTCGACGTCAAGAAGCCGGAAGACTACGGCGTCGACATCGCGCCGCGTCTCAAGGTGCTCAAGACGGTCGAACCCCCGGGCCGCAAGGCCGGCATCAAGGTTGCCAACGCCGGCGAGCTGGTGGCGAAACTGAAGGAAGCGGGGGTCCTGCAATGAGCATTCTTCTTCTCGCTGAGCATGACAACAAGGCCCTGTCGCCGGCCGTTGCAAAGGCGCTGACGGCGGCCAAGGCCATCGACTCCGATGTGCACGTGCTGGTCGCCGGATCGGGCACGCGCCCCGTGGCCGAGGCCGCCGCCAAGCTCGACGGCGTCGCCAAGGTGCTGCATGCGGATGCGCCCCAGCTCGGTCATCAATTGGCCGAAGAGGTCGCTGCGCTCGTCGTGTCCCTGATGGGGAGCTACGACGCGGTCGCCGCACCGTCGACGGCGTCGGGCAAGAACATCATGCCGCGCGTGGCTGCCGCCCTGGACGTGATGCAGCTCTCCGACATCACCAAGGTGGTATCGGCCGACACCTTCGAGCGTCCGATCTATGCCGGCAACGCCATCCAGACGGTGCAGACTGCCGACAAGAAAAAAGTGATTACCGTGCGTACGACGGCCTTCCAGGCCGCCGCCGAGACGGGATCAGCGCCCATCGAAGATGCAAAGGCCCCGGCACCCGTGGGCCTTTCGACTTTCGAGAAGGCGGAGCTGCAGAAGTCGGACCGTCCCGAGCTGACCGCGGCGAAGATTGTCGTATCCGGCGGCCGCGGCATGCAGTCGGGCGAGAACTTCAAGAAGTACATCGAGCCGGTGGCCGACAAGCTCGGCGCCGCGGTCGGCGCCAGCCGCGCCGCGGTCGATGCCGGCTACATGCCGAACGATCATCAGGTCGGGCAGACCGGCAAGGTGGTCGCGCCGGAGCTTTACATCGCTGTCGGCATCTCCGGCGCCATCCAGCATCTGGCCGGTATGAAGGACAGCAAGATCATCGTGGCCATCAACAAGGACGGCGAAGCGCCGATCTTCCAGGTGGCCGACTACGGGTTGGTTGCCGACCTTTTCCAGGTTCTGCCCGAGCTGCAGGCGGAGCTGGAAAAGTCCGGCAAGTGATCCAGGAACGTCAAGAAGACGCCGGCGAACCCGGCAAGGAGCGAGGCGTATGCACGCAAGCCTGAAAACCAGAGCGGCCCGCGACGAGCGTCCCGGCGATGACGCGGCGGCGCGTCCGGCTGCGGAGATCAGATCGGTCGCTATCATCGGCGCCGGCCAGATGGGCAACGGCATCGCCCACGTGGTGTCGCTCGGCGGCTACGACGTGGCGATCAACGACATCCGCAAGGAAGCCGTCGATTCTGCCATCTCGACCATCCGGCGCAACATGGCGCGCCAGGTCTCGCGCGGGCTCATCACCGACGCCGACATGGAGCAGGCGCTGAAGCGCATCACGTTCGCCGACCTGGACACCATCGGCCAGGCAGACCTCATCATCGAGGCGGCGACCGAGGACGAGCAGGTCAAGCGCAAGATCTTCGTCGACCT
>CADEEC010000156.1 GCA_902826255.1 uncultured Hyphomicrobiales bacterium
ATTGCAGCGTCCGCTCCGCCTCCATCTTGTCCAACAGAATGCCGTTGCGCACCCGATGGGTGAGCACAAGCCGCCGGCTGCCTGACAGATCGGCATCCGTGACCTGTAGATCGGGGTCCTGGCTTGCCACGTCGTAGTGGCGCGCAAGCCGCCGGCGCACGTCGCGGTATCCCTGCTCATCGTGGATGGCGGCAACGGCCATCGCGCTGTCCTTGGCGTCGTCGGCAACCGCGAACAGGCGGAAGTCGCGGATGAGCTTGGGACTCAGGAACTGCAGCACGAAGCTTTCATCGCGGTATTCCGCCCACGCCTGCCGCAGCGTGCCCATCCAGTCGCCATTGCCGGCATAGTCCGGAAACCAGGCGCGATCCTCGTCGGTCGGCTCCGTGGCGATGCGCCGGATGTCGTTCATCATGGCAAAGCCGAGCGCGTAGGGATTGAGCCCGCTGAAGCGCCTGTCGTTGAAGGTCGGCTGGAAGATCACGGACGAATGCGAGTGCAGGAACTCCAGCATGGTGCCGTCGGTCAGCTGGCCGCGTTCGTAGAGTCTGTTGAGAATCTCGTAGTGAACGAAGGTGGCGCAGCCCTCGTTCATCATTTTCGTCTGTCGCTGCGGATAGAAATACTGCGACAGCAGCCGCACGATGCGCAGCAGCTCGCGCTGCCAGTCTTCGAGCTTCGGTGCGTGTTTCTCCAGGAAGTAAAGAAGGTTCTCCTCCGGCAGCCCGAGCAGCCGCTGCTCGCTCGCTGACGCACTTGAATCCTCGGGTGCCGAGCGCGTGATCTCGGGCAGCGTGCGGTAGATGGGATCGAACGTCTCTTCCTCGTAGGCGCGACGGCGCGCGGCCCGCTCCCGTTCGTGCTGAACGACATTGCGCGGCCGCGGCCGCAAATCGCGGCTGACGCCCTGGTTCATCAGCGCGTGCGCGGCGTCGAGCACGGCCTCGACCGTTTCGTCGCCGTACTTCTCCTCACATTCGGCAACGTAGCTCTTGGCGAAGCTCAGGTAGTCGATGATGTGGTCGGGCTGCGTCCACATCTGGAACTGGTAGTTGTTCTTGAAGAAGTGGTTGTGGCCGTAAGCGGCGTGCGCGATCACCAGCGCCTGCATCGTCATGGAGTTCTCCTCCATGACATAGCTGATGCAGGGGTTGGAGTTGATGACCAGCTCGTAGGCAAGGCTGCGCATGCCGCGCTTGTAGAACGCCTCATCGTGCGCGAAGCGCTTGCCGAACGACCAGTGCCGGTACATCAGCGGCATGCCGATGGAGGAGTAGGCGTCGAGCATCTGCTCGGCGGTGATGACCTCGATCTGGTTGGGGTAGATGTCGAGCCCCAGCTCACCGACGGCGATCTCGCCCATCACATCATGGGTCTTGAGGATGAGGTCGAAGGTCCACTCCGGGCCGTCGAACAGCGGCCGGACCTTGCTCTTTCGTTTCGGAAGCTTGACTGCCTGCGTCACCCCATCACCCCGCTCGTCAGGCTGCCTTGTCGCTGGCTGAAAACAGTTCGTGGAACACCGGATAGATATCCTCGGGTGAGGATACGCGCCGCATGGCGAAGTGCTTGAAACGCTTCGCGGTCTCCGCATAGCCGTGCCAAACGGGCGTTTCCTGCACGTCGTTGAAGCGTTCTGCGTGCGTCGTCTCGATGTAGGCGAAGTACTGGCAGATCGGCAAAATCTCCTTGTCGAGGAGTTGCATGCAGCGTGGCATGTCGTCGTGGAAGTTGTCGCCGTCGGAGGCCTGCGCGGCGTAGATGTTCCAATCCGCCGGCGAGTAGCGCGCCTTGACGACGTTCAGCATTTCCTCGAGTGCGGTGGAGATGACGGTGCCACCCGTCTCGGTGCCCCGGAAGAAGGTTTCCTCGTCGACTTCGGCCGCCGTGCTGGTGTGGCGGATGAAGACGATGTGCACCTCGCGGTAGTAGCGCATCAGGAACACGTGCAGCAGCATGAAGAAGCGCTTGGCGAGATCCTTCAGCGGCTCGGTCATCGAGGCCGACGCATCCATCAGGCAGAACATCACGGCCTGCGTGGTCGGCTTCGGCACGCGGTCGAAGCGGTTGTACTGCAGGTCGATGGGGTCGATGTAGGCGATCGTGCGCCGGATGCGTTGCTTGTGCTCGATCTTCAGCTTCAGGGCGGTGATCTTCTCCTCGTCGCGCGGCGTTTCCTCTTCGGCGGCGGCGAGTTCTTCTTCCAGCTCCTCGATCGCCGACAAGCTCGGGCGCCGCAGAGCGAGGCGCCGGCCAAGGCTTTTGCGCATCGTGCGGGCGTGATTGAGCCGGGCGGGTGGGCCGTCGGTGGTGAAGCCGGCGCGCGCTGTCTTGGGCGCCTTCAGGTCCTTGAGCTTGATCTTGATCAGGTTGGGCAGCTTCAAGTCGTCGAAGAAGAGATCGAGAAACTCCTCTTTCGTCAGGGTGAAGGTAAATTCATCCTGGCCTTCGCCGTCCGGGCTGCCCTGGTTGCCGCGTCCGCCGCCACCGCCCTGCGGCTTCGGGATCTCGTCGCCGACTTTGTATTCCTCGTTGCCCGGCAGCACGTAATCGCGTTTGCCGGTGTTGCGGCTCATGGAGAAGGAAGGCTCGCGCAGGCTCTTGGATCGGATCGTCACCTTCTCGGAGCCTTCCGCCTCAGAGACCTTGCGGTTCTTCAGCGAGTCCTTGATGGCGTCGCGAATCTCGGCCTTGGCGCGCCGGAGAAACCTCTGGCGATTGCCGAGGCTCTTGGATTTGGGATTGAGACGGCGATCGACGATCTGCATGGAGGCCCTAGGGAGCTGCCGCGTTCGTTAGAGTACACACGAATGCCGCGCCCGCAATGCGAAGCGGGCGCGGCCTGGACGCCGACGGCAATCCGCGCCGCCGCAGCTCCAGGTCAGCTCGACTTCTTGACCCGCATGTACCATTCGACCAGACGACGGACCTGGCGCGGCGTGTATCCGCGCTCGACCATGCGCTGCACGAACTCCTCGTGCTTCTTCTCGGTGTCGCTGTCCTGCTTCTTGCCGAAGCTGATGACGGGCAGCAGGTCCTCGACCTGGCTGAACATGCGCCGCTCGATGACCTCGCGGATCTTCTCGTAGCTCGTCCAGTTCGGGTTCTTGCCGCCGTTCTTGGA
Source organism: uncultured Hyphomicrobiales bacterium (assembly GCA_902826255.1). Classification (GTDB taxonomy): domain Bacteria; phylum Pseudomonadota; class Alphaproteobacteria; order Rhizobiales; family Hyphomicrobiaceae; genus AWTP1-13. The sequence continues at coordinate 3,125 of CADEEC010000156.1, forward strand.
GCGGGCGCGCAGCGAGAACTTCACCACCTCGAAGCGGAAGTCCTTGGGGTTGGCAATCCCTGCGGGCTTCTCGATCTTGGAGAGCTCCTGCTCCAGCACCTGCCGGCTCATGAGCTGGCCGGTGTCGGGGTCCTTGAAGTCGTGGTCCTCGATCCAGGCGTCGGCGTAGGCGACGTAGCGGTCGAACAGGTTCTGGCCGAAGTCGTTGTAGGATTCCAGGTAGGCCTTCTGGATCTCGTTGCCGATGAACTCGGCGTACTTGGGCGACAGCTCCTCCTTGAGGAACTCGATCCAGCGCGCCTCCGTCTCCTCCGGCATCTGCTCGCGCCGCACCGCCTGCTCGATCACGTAGAGCAGGTGGACCGGATCGGCCGCGATCTCGTGCGTGTCGAAGTTGAAGGTCTCCGACAGGATCTTGTAGGCAAAGCGCGTGGAGGCGCCGTCCATGCCCTCCGTCACGCCGGCCGCATCCCGGTACTCCTGGATGGTCTTCGCGTGCGGGTCGGTGTCCTTCAGGCTCTCGCCGTCGTAGACGCGCATCTTGGAGTACAGCGAGGAGTTCTCGTGCGGCTTCAGGCGCGTGAGGACGGAGAAGCGCGCCAGCATGTTCAGCGTTCCCGGCGCGATGTCGGCGTCCTTCAGCTCGCTGCCGGCGAGGAGCTTCTCGTAGATCATGCGCTCTTCCGTGACGCGCAGGCAGTACGGAACCTTGATGACGCTGATGCGGTCGAGGAAGGCTTCATTGTTCTTGTTGGCGCGGAAGCTCTGCCATTCGCTTTCGTTGGAATGCGCGACGATCAGGCCCTGGTAGGGCATGGCGCCGACGTTCTCGGTGCCGACGTAGGTGCGATCCTGCGTCGCCGTGAGCAACGGATGCAGCATCTTCAGCGGCGCCTTGAACATCTCCACGAACTCGAGGAGGCCCTGGGTCGTGCGGTTGAGGCCGCCCGAGTAGGAGTAAGCATCGGCATCGTTCTGGCCGAAGTGCTCGAGCTTGCGGATGTCGACCTTGCCGACCAGCGCGGAGATGTCCTGGTTGTTCTCATCGCCCGGCTCCGTCTTCGCCACACAGATCTGGCGCAGCTTGGATGGCTGCAACTTGACGACTGAGAACTTGGAGATGTCGCCGCCGAATTCATCGAGCCGCTTGACCGCCCACGGCGACATGTTGCCCATCAACTGGCGCTGCGGAATGCTGTAGCGGTCTTCCAGCATGCGCCCCATGGTGGCAGGCTCGAACAGGCCAAGCGGGCTCTCGAAGATCGGGCTCACGCCATCGTTGGTGGCGAGCACGTAAATGGGGCACTTCTCCATCAGATCCTTGAGCCGATCGGCCAGCGAGGATTTGCCGCCGCCGACGGGGCCGAGCAGGTAAAGGATCTGCTTCTTTTCCTCCAAGCCCTGCGCTGCGTGCCGGAAGAAGCCGACGATGCGCTCGATGGTTTCCTCGAGCCCGTAGAAGTCCTTGAAGGCCGAATAGACTTTCAGGGTACGGTTCATGAAGATGCGCCCGAGACGCGCATCCTTGGCGGTGTCGATCAGCTCAGGCTCGCCGATGGCGCGCAGCATGCGCTCGGCGGTGCTGGCATACATGGAGGGGTCGGTCTTGCAGCCCTCCAGATAATCCTTCAGCGATAGTTTGTGCTGCCGTTGACTCTCGTAAGCCTGAGCATAGACGTCGAAGATGTTATCTTTTGTCGTCATGTCTCTTTGCCTCTGGCCCGGCGTCTATTGAGCAAAGACTAGACCAAACAATTGGGGCGGGGATAGGCAACCGCCCGCGTCGTGGTCTCACCTGGGAGCGTATGGCCAAACCGCCACTCCAGAATTCTACCACCTTACAGATGGTGTTCCTAACCTCCCTAAACAAAGGACGTTCATCATCCTTTTCCACAATGCGATCAGTGGGGCCATCTCCGCGTGAGGCGGCATGCGGGCGGTGGATGTGGTCGCCAATTCGGCAACTGCCGCATCGCGAGGCGGCGGTCGGCCAATTCTCGCTGCAACTGCGTGAAACCCGCGAAAGCTCAGAGTGTTGGCTTTACGCAACCGCAGCGTCGAGACGCACAGGCACGCCCGCAATCGCCATGTGCCGCTTGGCTTCAGCTATTGTGAAGGTTCCGTAATGAAAGATCGAGGCGGCGAGCACGGCGCTTGCGTGACCTGTGAGGACACCTTCGACAAAGTGATCGAGCGTCCCGACGCCGCCCGATGCGATCACGGGAACGGGGACCGCATCTGCAACGGCGCGTGTGAGCTGCAAATCAAATCCCGCCTTGGTGCCGTCACGGTCCATTGACGTCAGCAGAATTTCACCCGCGCCGCGCTGCACGACGTCGCGCGCGTAGTCGATGGCGTCGATGCCGGTCGGCTTGCGGCCGCCGTGCGTGAAAATCTCCCAGCGCGGGCGTGCATCATCTGCCGACACCTTCTTTGCGTCGATGGCGACGACGATGCACTGGGCCCCGAACTTGTCGGCACCCTCGTTGACGAAGTCGCGGCGGCTCACGGCCGCGGTGTTGATGGAGACCTTGTCGGCGCCATGCTCCAGCAGCTTGCGAATGTCGTCGGTGGTGCGCACGCCGCCGCCGACCGTGAGCGGCATGAAACAGCGCTCTGCCGTCCTGCGGACGATGTCGAAGATGGTGTCGCGGTTCTCGTGGCTGGCGGTGATGTCCAGAAAGCAGAGCTCGTCCGCGCCGGCGGCGTCGTAGGCGGATGCGGCCTCCACCGGATCGCCGGCGTCCTGCAGGTTGACGAAGTTGACGCCCTTGACGACACGGCCGTCCTTCACGTCGAGACAGGGAATGATGCGGACTTTGAGGGTCATTGCGGTCGTGTCAGCGAGAAAACAGCACGGCGCAGGTTGCGCCGCGGGAGCGGACACATAGCACGGAAGGCCGCAAGCCGGCATGCGCGAGACTAGCGCGGCCGCGGGAAATCGGGGTCTTCGTTCAGCGGGTGCTTGTCGACCTTTTCGAGCTGGCGCTGCTCCGGCCGCTCTTTCTGCTCGCGCTCGCGGGTTGGCTGCGGCGCCTTCTGCGCGATGTCGCGGCGGACAGGAGGGGCGTCTTTCCTAGCTCTGCTGGTCATGAGCTTCTGAACGACTCCAACATCGGTTGGTTCCGCCCCGGATAGGATCGTCAGGTTTTGCCGAGGACCATTTGTGGCGATTGCGACCGGTCGAGGGAGGACAGGCGGCAGTGAGAGCGTGCGCTACCCGAGCGTGGCGGCGCGCGCAGCCTTGATCAGGGCAAGCGCGTCGGCGGGGACAAGGCGCCCGTCGTAAAGGGCGCGGCCGGCGATGGCGCCTTCCAACTTCGCATTCTCTGCCCGTAGCAGGGCCTTGATGTCGTCGAGGCCGGCGAGGCCGCCGGAGGCAATCACGGGGATCGACGTAGCGGACGCGAGTTGAGCGGTGGCCGGCAGGTTGAGGCCTTTCAGGACGCCGTCGCGGTCGATGTCGGTATAGATGATGGCAGCGACGCCGGCGCCTTCGAAGCGCTGCGCCATCTCGATGGCCGACAGCTCGGAGGTTTCCGCCCAGCCTTCGACCGCAACCTTGCCGCCGCGCGCATCGATGCCGACCGCAATGCGGCCCGGGAACTTGCGGCAGGCGTCGCGCACGAGGTTTGGATCACGCACGGCCACAGTGCCGAGGATTACCCGGCGGATGCCTTTCGCGAGCCAGGTCTCGATGGTGGCGAGGTCGCGGATGCCGCCGCCGAGCTGAACGGGGATCTTGATGGCAGCCAGGATGGCTTCCACGGCCGGGCCATTGACCGGCTTGCCGGCGAACGCGCCATTGAGGTCGACGATGTGCAGGTATTCGAAACCCTGCTCCTGGAACAACCGTGCCTGGGCCGCGGGGTTGTCATTGAAGACGGTGGCCTGGCTCATCTCGCCGAGCTTCAGGCGTACGCACTGGCCGTCTTTCAGGTCGATGGCGGGGAAAATGATCATGCGGGCGCTCCCTTAGCGCAGGATGTCGCCAGCGGCCATCACTTTGCTATGTTTGTATTGCATTCGTTCCGCATGGTTTCAGTCAGTCCAGTCGGCGTACCGCCCGTGTTTGCGCATCCCGTTGTCCCGTCACTCGATTTGCCTTCGCCGATGACGGCGGGGGTACCGCGTCCGCTCAAGGAGAGCGATGCGGTCGATATTTGGATCGCCCGCTGGCTGCGCATCCGGCGCAAGGACCTGCTGATCCGCTATCAGTGCGATCCGCGGCGGCTGTACGAGATCTGGGAGGAAAAGCGCTTCCCCGGCAGCCGGGCCAAGGCCCTGGCACTGTTCAACGAGCGTTATCCGGGGCTTGGTGACCGGGTCGACTTCGGCCTGCATCGGCGCATTCCCAAGGCGGTTCCTCCCGAGTTGCAACCGGGCCTGTTCGACTAGAACAAAGTCGGAACTTTCGCTCGACGGCAGGCGCGAATCGCGCCATGTTCTCTCTACGTTCCCCGCCGCGGTGTGCGCGTCAAGCGGCGGGAAACGAGCCCCCGCCACTCGCTGCCCACGAGCCCCGCCATGCGCACCTACCTGATCACCATCGACCCCGCCGCCCCCAATCGCCACCGCATCTTCCAGGCCATCATGCAGCTCGGCGACGCCTGGGCGCGGCCCCTGGAGACGACTTGGTATGTCCAGGCTGACGATCGCCCCGAAGCGCTGGAACGGCGCCTGGAAAGCCAGCTCGAGGCCGGCACCGGCTTCCTGATCCAGCAGGTCGAGACCACGGCGGTGCTGCGCAATACGGCCGTGCACTGGTTCCGCAAGCGCCGCACGGCCGAGGCGGCGCCGGACAACGTGATCGCGTTCCCCGGCAAGAAGGACGTGGCCGAAGCCGCCTAGGTGTTCGCAACCTGCCCCCGCCCTCGGGCACCCGACCGAGGGCATCATCAACCCTCTCCCGGCCCACGGGAGAGGGTTGCTCAGGGGCGCCACTTCAAAAAGTTGGCGATGAGCCGCAGTCCGAGCGTCTGGCTCTTCTCCGGGTGGAACTGTGTGCCCGCGATGTTGTCCCTTCCCACCATCGCGGTCACCGGTCCACCGTAGTCGGCCTCGGCGATCAATGCGCCGGCATCCGGCGTCGCAAGGTGGAACGAGTGCACGAAGTAGGCGTGCAGCCCATCGGGCCCGGTCTTGATCCCTGCAAGCAGGGGATGCTCGCGACGCGCCGTCAGCGTGTTCCACCCCATGTGCGGGATCTTGAGCGCGGGATCGGTGGGCGCGATGGCTTTCACATCGCCTTTGATCCAGCCGAGGCCCGGCGTCACGCGAAACTCTAACCCGCGTTCGGCCATGAGCTGCGCGCCGACGCAGATGCCGAGGAACGGCCGGCCCTTGTTGCGGACGGCTTCTTGCAACGCCTCTCCCATTCCGGCCACGGCGTCGAGCCCGTTCTTGCAGTCGGCAAAGGCACCCACGCCGGGCAAGACGATGCGGTCGGCGGCAAGCACGTCCGCGGGATCGGCGGACACGGAAATCCGGGACTCGACCCCGCCGTCGCGCGCAGCGCGCTCGAACGCCTTGGCGGCGGAATGCAGGTTACCGGACCCATAGTCGATGATGACA
>CADEEC010000157.1 GCA_902826255.1 uncultured Hyphomicrobiales bacterium
GTGCCGGCTCCCGGGCTGCCGTGAGGCACCCGCGTACCCGTCGCACCCCCGGCCCCCCGGCCGGGGAGGGACGGCGCGTGCGCGAAGCGAGGCAGCGGGACAATGGTGCTCCGGCATGTGCGGCCCTGGGTTCCGGATACGCGCGTGCCGCGCGTTCCGGGATGACAACTTCGTTGGGTGCCTCGCCTCATCTTGTCATCCCGGCCGAGCGCAAGCGAGAGCCGGGACCCAGGGGCCAAGACATGCGACGCATACCTCGTAGCCCTGGGTCCCGGATAATTCGCCTGCGGCGAATTCCGGGACGACAGGTTGGGCGTAAGAAGTGGGTGAGGGTGCAAAGTGGATCGGGACGACCAAAGAAAGGCGATCAGTCCCCGGTCGGCGAGATGCGGAACTCGATCACTTGCGGCAGCTGGAGCAGGTGCTGGGCGAGCGCCTGCGCGCTGTCGCGGTTGCGCGAGCGGATCACCATGCGGTACTCGAAGCTCTTGCCGTCGTCGATCAGGCGCGAATGCAGATTGGCGATCGAGAAGCCGTGGCTGCCGATCACCTTGCGCAATTCGTCCTCGCTCATCACCGCCTCGCGTTTGAAGCGCAGGTGATGATGGGCGTAGAACTCGGACGGCAGGCTGTTCTCGATCCAGCGGAACACGCTGAGCACCGTGAGGGTGGCGGCCGTGCCGATGAGGGCCGGGAACCAGAAGCCGATCCCGACCAGAATGCCGATGGAGGCCGTCATCCAGATCGAGGCGGCGGTGGTGAGGCCGCGCACCGTCAGCCCTTCCTTGAAGATGACGCCGGCGCCGAGGAAGCCGATGCCGGTCATGATGCCCTGCGCCATGCGCGTGGGATCGGTGCGGATGGCATCGATCGTCAACTGCGTCATCCACTCGTTCTGGTAGACGGTGACGAGCATCAGCAGCGAGGAGGCGACGCATACCAGCGCGTGCGTGCGGAAGCCCGCGGGCCGGCCGTGGAAGCTGCGTTCCAGGCCGATGACCGCGCCGATCAGCAGCGCGCCGAAGATGCGCGCCGTCATCACAATGAGTTCATAGGACATTGGGTCAGCCTATCGATCGCGCCCGGCTGGATCAATTCGGGGCCGCGGGAAGCTTGTGCAATTCGCGGGGCCTACGGGGCTTTGCGGACGCGGTGCGCCAATCGGCGGCCAGCTAGGGCGCTGCTTTGCCGTGAAGTTTCCGGCACATGTCAGCGACAAAGCGGCGGCTTGACCCTGTTGCCCGCCTCACGCGAGAAGCCGCTCCATGTCCATGTGGGTGAAGGTTCTCCTCGGCGTCGTTGCCGCCTATCTGCTGCTCGGCGTCGCCGGCTATTTCGCGCAGCGCAAGCTCATGTACTTCCCGGACCGGGCGCGCGTCGCACCGGCGTCCGTGGGCCTCGCCAACGTCGAGGAGCGCGTGCTGAAGACGCCGGACGGCGCGCAGGTCATCGCCTGGTACGGCAAGGCGCAGCCGGGACAGCCGACGCTGCTTTATTTCCACGGCAACGGCGGCAGTTTGTCGATCCGCGCCGAGCGCATCCGCCGCTTCATGGCGGAAGGCTGGGGCGTCTACATGATGACCTACCGCGGCTACGGCGGCAGCACGGGATCGCCGACCGAGATCCACAACGTGGCCGACGCGCGGCTGGCCTACGGCGCGCTGGTGCACGAGGGCGTGGCGCCGAAGTCGATCATCGCCTACGGGGAGTCGCTCGGCACCAACATCGCGGTGCGCATTGCGGCGGAGCGCGAGGTCGGCGCGGTGATCCTGGATGCGCCCTATACCTCGATCGTGGACGTGGCGGCGGGTGCCTATCCGTTCGTGCCGGTGCGCTTCATCCTCACCGATCGCTACGAGACGGCGCGCTACATTGCCAGTGTGAAGGTGCCGCTGCTGATCCTGCACGGCGCGCGCGATGGCGTGGTTCCGGTGGCGATGGGCAAGGAACTGTATCGCCTCGCCAACGAGCCCAAGCGCATCGAGGTGTTCCCGCAAGGCGGGCACAGCAACCTGTACGTCGACGGCAACAACGCCATCGAGACAGTGCGCGCTTGGATTCTCTCCCTGGCTCCGCCTGTGGGGAAAGGGCCGGGATAAGGGCCAGCTCGGACGGCTTTATCGTACGTTCGTTCGGAGGCAGAGCCTGGGCTCACGCAGGAAGGGCGGCGCGCCATGCGCGGCCCCTGGGTCCCGGATACGCGCTTCGCGCGGTCCGGAATGACAATTTTTGCTGCGTGACCGTTACCTGCCATCCCGGCCGGAGCGAAACGGAGAGCCGGGACGCAGGGCTCGGGATGAACATGCGGTCCTGCGGCGAATGCCTGACCGGCAGATGCAAAAAGTCTCTGCCCCCGGAGGAGCAGAGACTTGGAATTCCAGATCGTGCGCCGTGTTTAACGCGGGCCGCCGAAGCCGCCGGTGCGCGGAGGACCGCCTGTGCCGCCGCTGCCGCCGGGACGTCCCGGACCGCCGGGGCGGCCGCCCCTGCCGGGAGCGCCCGGCTTCGCAGGCGCCGCCTTGCCGGGCAGCAGACCTTCGCGCTGGGCCTTCTTGCGGGCGAGCTTGCGCGCGCGGCGCAGGGCTTCCGCCTGCTCACGCACCCGCTTCTCGGAGGGTTTCTCGTAGTAGTTCCGGAGCTTCATCTCACGGAAAATGCCCTCGCGCTGCATCTTCTTCTTGAGCGCCTTGAGGGCCTGGTCGACGTTGTTGTCACGAACCTGAACGAGCAAGCTATACGTCCCCGATGGTTTGCCGAATTGACTGAATTGCGCGCCGGGAGTGGCCAACACAACGACGCGCCCGGAGCCGATGCCCCGCACGTTGCAGCAGCTTCTAGCAAACGTGCTTGCGCCTGTCCATGGCTGTTCAGCGCCGGACAAGCCTTACGGGCTAGTGATTGCGATCTGACGCGGGCGACTCGCATTTTGGCCCATATTGCGTTGCAAACACGGAAATTCGCGGCCAGCGACGAGGGTTACGGCCGCAGACCGAAAACGCGAGGGGGGTGAACGAGGTGCGAAGGGCCGCATCCGCGGGGACCAATTTTTTCGGACAGTGGGTCGTGCTGGCGGGGATGCTGGCGGCCGTGCCGGCCGGTGCCGCTGCCCAGGCGGGCGGCTCGGCCTGCGTCGCCATCAACGAAGGCGTCCTGAACGTCGAGCTCGGCACGGACCAGGCCGACAGCAAGGGCGTGCGGCTCGTGGCCGGCGACAAGCTGTCCTTCCAATTCCAGACCAGCGACCGCTCGTTCGGGTCGGTTGCCCTTGTCGGGACGGACAAGGCGGAGCGGCTACTGCTGGTGGGGCCATCAGGCACCGGCGTCGATTTCGTGGCACCCGTGACGGGCGCCTTCGACTTCCGCTTCGCCAAGGACGGCATCGAGGCGGCCAGCTTCAGCGTGTCGTGCCTGCCGGCGCGGCTTGCGCGGCGCGAGGCGCGCAAAGCCGGAGCCGCGCGCGCCGGAAACTTGCTGCCGCAGGCCTCTTATGCGGAGGAGATCGGAGAGGGTGAGGCGCCGCTGGTGGCGGATGCTGCGCCGAGCCGGCCGGTGAACTTGAGCGAGGTGCGGCCGCTGGATATTTCCGCGCCGAAGGATCCTGGCTCGAGCCTCGCGTTCAAGATGGAGCCGCGCGATACGAGCCGGATGGCGCCGGGCACGCAGCTCGATCCTGCGGCGACCGGCGTGAACATGGGCCTCAACTATCAGGTTCAGCCCGCGATCATGCTCGGCGCGCTGGCACAGATCGACCAGTCGCGCGCGGCGCTGGCGGCGCCGTCGACCAATCTCGCCGAGCACGGCTGGATGGTGGGCCCGACCGCCAAGCTGCAACTGGGAAGCGGCCTGTTGCTCGACGCGCAGGCCGCGTGGGGCCACGCCGACAGCGGTGACGTCGGCATGGCCGAGCGCGGTCCAAGCCTGCCGCGCAAGACGATGGGCGCGAAGCTGGCGAACACGCAGAAGATGGGCGCCTGGCGGTTCTCGCCGAGCATCAGCGTCAACCGCGCCTGGCGTACGGCGGCGGTGCACGAAGAAATCTCCGATGTATACCTGACGAGCACGGTCGCATCCGGCCGCGTCGATGTCGGTCCGGAGGTCGCCTACCGCATGGACCTTCCCAACGCCGCGTTCCTGGAGCCGAGGATCGCGTTCGGCAGCTTCTGGGGACTGGACGGGGCGTCTGCGCTGCAGGCCGGCTACGCGGACATGCGCCTCAAGGCCGAGGCCGGGCTGACGCTCGGCATCGCCGACGGCACCAAGGTGCAGCTCGGCGGCGCCATCGAGGAAGGCACGGCGACGACGCCGGACGCCTGGAGCGGCCGCCTGCAGATGAGTGTGCCGCTGAAGTAGGTACGCGCCGGCTAGGGCGGCAGCAGCACGGAGCCGAGCTTCACGACCAATCCGACCACGATGCTGATGGCGGTGAGCTTGATGCCGTGATCGCGGAGGCGCGTCTGCTCGTGTTGCAGCTTGAGCTTGTAGTCTTCCACCGCTCCTTCGAACGAGCGGGAGTGCGGATAGAAAGGACCCCTGAGTCCATCCGGATTGGGCACCTTCTTAAGGGGGCCCGGATCGGCCAACTCCTTGTCGACCCGTTCGTACAAGCGAGAAACAACGGCACCGTATTGGCAACAGTTGGAAAAGTAGATGGCGGCATTGTTGAGAATGAAGAGCCGGGGCTTGTAGGCGTTGCCGTACCACCACCACGACATCCTCAACCATGCAAGCAGGAGAGCGATCAGCAGAATGCTTGTCCAGCTCCAGCGGTTGAGCGTGTGCAGATGGACGACAAAGCGCACGAGATCAGTTGAGGGCGAGGCCTCATTCGACTCGACAATCAGGTAGGCCAGCATCAGCGAGAGCAGGCCGCCAACGGACGCTATGAGACCTAGCAGAGAATACACAAGTATCTGCGGTATCTTCTTCTTCTCGAAAGCCTTCTGATCTCGAAACGCTGTGTCGATGATGTTGCGCCGTCTGCCCATCTGCGACTTCAGGTGGAGCAGCGCCGTGTGGGGCGCGCGCAGCTCGTGGTCTGTCCGCCTGCGCATCGCCGCCATGGCAATGTGGCTGTCGGCGATTGCCAGAAGCCTGGCGCGCGGCGTGGTGGCGCTGTATCCCGGCCACTCGTCGGGAACCCCGAGCTTGCGGAGTCTGTCGTAAAAAGCCGCTGCGCCCAGGTCTTCGATATGCGTGGGGGTGTGAAAAAGTCTGGTCAACCTGTTTTCGAATGGTGGAAGGTACGACATGCCGAATGTCATGCGCCGCAGATAGCAGGAGAGCTTGGTTGAATGCCAGTACACGTCGTTCGCCAATGGTTCGGCCTTGTAGGTGATGGCGAATAGGAACGTCCCGTCCAGCCGGAGCACGTAGGCCACTTCCACGATACCGGCAGCCTTGATGCTGGCCAGTTCGATCTCGTCGGGGGCCAGCGTGTCTGCCTTGATCGGATGTGTCTGAACTGCCGGACTGGCGAACGGAGCCCAGTCCAGAAAATACCGGGTCGTCATGAGAAAACTGTACGGACGAAAATGGCTTCGGGGGTGGACGGCTAGGAGTCTTGAATCTCGATAGATGTCTGCGGGTCGACGGAATCGATGATTTCAGCGAGGCGCGGATAGCGGGGTTCAAGGCGCACGGCAGCCAGCAGCGCATTGTGGTTCTTGTCGGAAACCAGGGTCAGCCCCAGGTCCTCAAGGCGCTCCAGCTTCAAATGGCCGAGCGTGATGTGCGGGGTGAGCTTCTGCCGGAACGTCTTGGGGAGATGCTCGAGCACAGCCTTCTTCTTGTTCGAGAGCGCCTTCGAGAGCTGCTTGCGAGACGAGAGATAGCTGGACGGAATGCGGTAGACGATGGTTTCCACAACGGGGCCTCCAACTCGGCGCGCGATGTTTAGCTCAATCGTCAGCACACCTCCACTGTGGAACCGGCGTGCCCGGCTCAGGTTGCGCCTCAGCGCAGCCGCGTGACGTGGCCCATCTTGCGGCCGTCGCGCGCCTCGCGCTTGCCGTAGAGGTGCACGCAAGCGCCGGGCTCGGCGGCGAGCGCCTCCCAGGCAAGCGCCTCCTTGCCGATCAGGTTCACCATCTCGGCATCGCTGTGGCGCGCGGTCGAGCCGAGCGGCCAGCCCGCAACGGCGCGGATGTGATTCTCGAACTGGCTGACGCCGCAGGCATCGATGGTCCAGTGTCCGCTGTTGTGCACGCGCGGCGCGATCTCGTTGACCATCAGCCGTTCGGCGGCCGGCGCTTGCGGGCCGAGATGGAACATCTCCACCGCGAGCACACCGACATAGTCGAGCGCGGCGGCGATGCGCGCGGCGAGGTCGCGCGCCAGCATGAGGTCGGCGTCCGGCAAGCCGCACGGCACGACGGAGCGGCGCAGGATGCCGTTCTCGTGCGTGTTGCGCGGGCTGTCGTAGGCGGCGAGCAGGCCGTTGCGGTCGCGCACGACGAGCACGGACAGCTCGCAGGCGAAGGGCACGCGCTGCTCGAGCACGCAGTGATGTCCGCCGATGGCGGCCCAGGCGGCGGCGGTGTCGTCGCCGGGCTTGAGGCCGATCTGGCCCTTGCCGTCGTAGCCCATGCGCCGCGTCTTGAGGATCGCCGGTGCGTTCAAGCGTGCGAGCGCGGCGCCAAGCTCGGCGGCGCTGCCAACGGCGGCGAAAGGTGCAACCGGCACGCCGAGCTGGGAGATGAAGGTCTTCTCGGTCAGCCGGTCCTGCGCCACCTCGAGCGCCTTGGGCGGCGGGTGCAGCGGCAGCAACGCGTTCAGGTGCTCGGCGGTGGCGACCGGGACATTCTCGAACTCGTAGGTGACGACATCGACCGTGTTGGCGAAGGCGGTGAGCGCGGCCTTGTCCTCGAAGCCGGCCTTGGTGGTCGCCGTGGCGACGTCGAAGGCGGGGCCGCTCTCCTCGCAGTAGATGTGCGTCTTGACGCCGAGCCGCGCCGCGGCAAGCGCGAGCATGCGTCCGAGCTGGCCGCTGCCGAGGATGCCGATGGTCGATCCCGGCGGCAGCGGCCTCAACCCTGCGGCGTCAGGCATCGTCTTGCGGTGCCTCGGGTACGGACGCGGTCTGCTTGGCGCGCAGAGCGGCGAGCCGCGTGGCGAGCGCCTCGTCCTCCAGCGCCAGGATCTGCGCGGCGAGCAGGCCGGCGTTGGTGGCGCCCGCGTTGCCGATGGCGAGCGTGCCGACCGGCACGCCGGCCGGCATCTGCACGATCGAGAGCAGGCTGTCCTGGCCGGACAGCGCCTTGCTGGCGACCGGGACGCCCAGCACCGGCAGAACCGTCATGGAGGCCGTCATGCCGGGTAGGTGCGCGGCGCCGCCGGCGCCGGCGATGATCACCTTGAGGCCGCGGTCGCGCGCGCCTTTGGCATACTCGTAGAGGCGGTCGGGCGTGCGGTGGGCAGATACCACCTTGGCCTCGTGCGCCACCTTGAGCTCGGTCAGCACGTCGGCGGCGTGCTTCATGGTGGGCCAGTCGGAGATGCTGCCCATGATAATGCCGACTTTGGGATTCTCAGCCATGGCCCTGCGTTCGGGGACCCTCAAGGAAAGCCGAGCACTTAAGGGAACATCGGCCCCGATGGCAAGCCAAGTCGGGGGTATCGTGAACAGCTAGCCGCGTGGGGATCAGGCGATGATGTCGGGGAAAAGCTGGTCCTCAATGGCCGTGATCTTGTCTTTGAGGGCGAGCTTTTTCTTCTTCAGCCGCTTGATCAGCAGCTGATCGGATTGGGCAGAGGCCTCCTCCGCGACGATCTCGAGGTCAAGCTCGCGGTGCTCGGCTCTCAGATGCACCAGCTGTTCGCGCAATTCGCGCTCGTCCGGTCGCTGCATCGGCCTTTCGTTCCGTCCCGCCGCAACAACGGCCGCGCCTACGTTCGCCGATAGGTAACGGCGAAATCAGGCGCTGCGCAAGAGGTTGTTGGACGCCGATGCCTGCAACTTGAGACGAATTGCGAAAGGCTTGAACTCAAGCGCAGCGGCACGGCCGATGCGGTTGTCAGCGCAATGTAAGCCAGAGGAACCTGCGCAACGACTGTGCATCCGGCGCGTTATGCACAACGTAGTGCGCTCGGATGCGGATTGCGCCGCGCTTTCGCTTTGACTTGCGCCTTGCCGGCTGCGCGGTTGGCGAGGTCGAGCGTCGCTCCCTGCGATCCCACGTTGCAGCGAAAGGGGAGAAGACATGCCAGACCAGCACGTGCCCTCGCGTCAGCAACAGCAGCTGCAGGCCCAGCGTGCCCAGCAGACGCGCCAACTCCAGCAGATACAGATGCAGCAGGCCGCGCGCGGTCCAGTGCGCCGATTCGTGCGCGAGCTGCCGCCGCCGCAGGAGCAGCCGCCCCCGGTTTACTCAGCAGTGCATGGTTACTACGAGCAGTAGACGCAACCTTCGTCGGGGTGGGACTAGGTGCGATGCAACGATCCACAAGTATTGATTCGAATGCGATCAAGTGCGGACGACTGCAACAGTCTGTGATGCGCCGCGCGACAATGGCGGCGTAGACAGAGAGGTGCTTCGATGGCACACTCTCACTCCCTTATATGTTCCCCAGGAGGGTCAAAATGACGCTTGCCTCCCACCAGGCAGCGCTTTACGACAAGCAC
>CADEEC010000158.1 GCA_902826255.1 uncultured Hyphomicrobiales bacterium
GGATCTTGAATGGGAGGCCAACCCTCAAGAACACTAGGCCGATGATGAGACCGATATTCTGCCCCGCGCCGCCCTGCGCCGCCGCCTTGGCGATGGCGGCAAAACCGGTGGAGCCGGTGAAGCCGTAGATCAGCGAGGCGCCGTACAGCAGCATGCCCGAGGACAGCGCGCCGAGGACGAAATACTTGAGCCCCGCCTCGCTGGACTTGAGATCGTCGCGGCGGATCGCCGCCATCACGTAGAGCGCAAGGCTCTGCAGCTCCAGGCCGATATACAGCGAGATCAGGTCGTTAGCCGAGATCATCATCAGCATGCCGGCGGTCGCCAGCAGTGTCAGCACCGAATATTCGAACTTGAGAGTGCGGGCGGCCCGGAAATAGTCGAACGACAGCAGTAGCGCAGTGGCCGAGGCGATCAGCGTCAGCAGCTTCATGAAGCGCGCGAAGCCATCGACAACGAACGCACCGTCGAACAGCGCCTGGGTACCCGCCGGTTGCGTAAGGATCATCCAGCCTGCCACCCCCATCACGCCGATGCCGAGCCAGCCGTTCAGCTCGGCCTCGTTGTCCGTCTCAGGGCGGAACACACCGAGCATCAGCAGCGCCATGGCGCCGACAACGAGTACCAGCTCGGGATACAGCGGCCAGTAGGTTTGAAGGTGCTGCATGGTGTTACCGCCCCGGCACATTCAGCGCTGTGGCAGCCTTGAGCGCCGCTTCGTAATTGGAGACAAGGTTCTTCACCGATACCGCCGTTACGTCGAGGATCGGCGCCGGATAGAAGCCGAGCAGCACGACCAGGATCACCAGAAGCGCAAACACCGCCACCTCGCGGTAGCTCATATCGGTGATCGTCTTCAGTGCCGGCTTGTCCAGCGTGCCGAAGATCATGCGGCGATACAGGTAGAGCGCATAGGCCGCCGACAAAATCACGCCGGTGGTCGCCAGGAAGGCGACCCAGGTGTTGGCCTTGAAGGCCGCCAGCAGCGTCAGGAATTCACCCACGAACCCAGAGGTACCGGGCAGGCCGACGTTGGCCATCGTGAACAGCATGAACACGAAGGCGTAGATCGGCATCCGGTTGACGAGGCCGCCGTAGGCCGCGATCTCGCGCGTGTGCATCCGATCGTAGACGACACCCACGCACAGGAACAGCGCACCGGAAACCAAGCCGTGCGACAGCATCTGGAAGATGGCGCCGTCGACGCCCTGCACATTGAAGCAGAAAATGCCCATCGTCACGAAACCCATGTGGGCAACGCTGGAGTAGGCGATCAGCTTCTTAACATCCTCCTGTGCCAAGGCGACAAGCGACGTGTAGATGATGGCGACCACCGAGAGCACGAACACCAGCGGCGCAAACTCCTCGCTCGCCACGGGGAACATCGGCAGCGAGAAGCGCAGGAAGCCATAGCCGCCCATCTTTAACAGAATACCGGCCAGGATCACCGAGCCGGCGGTGGGCGCCTCCACATGCGCATCGGGGAGCCAGGTGTGCACCGGCCACATCGGCATCTTGACCGCAAACGAGGCGAAGAAGGCGAGCCACAGCCACCACTGCATGTCGGGCGGGAAGCGGTGCGCCAGCAGCGTCGGGATGTCGGTGGTGCCAGCATGCCAGTACATGGCCATCATCGCCAGCAGCATCAGCACGGAGCCGAGCAGCGTGTAGAGGAAGAATTTGAAGCTAGCGTACACCCGCCGCGGCCCGCCCCAAACGCCGATGATGAGGAACATCGGGATCAGGCCGCCCTCGAAGAACAGGTAGAACAGCACCAGATCGAGCGCACAGAACACGCCGATCATCAGCGTCTCCAGCACGAGGAAGGCGATCATGTACTCCTTGACGCGGTCCTCGATCGACTCCCAGCTCGCCAGGATGCACAGCGGCATCAGGAACGCGGTCAGCACCACGAACAGCACCGAGATGCCGTCGACGCCCATCTTGTAGTTGATGGAGCCGCCGAGCCACGGCATCTGCTCCACGAACTGGAAGGTGGCAACGCCGTTGTCGAACTTCGCCCAGATGTAGAGTGAAATGCCGAAGGTGATGAGACTTGTATAAAGCGCGATCCAGCGGATGTTGCGCGTCG
Organism: uncultured Hyphomicrobiales bacterium; assembly: GCA_902826255.1. Taxonomy (GTDB): domain Bacteria; phylum Pseudomonadota; class Alphaproteobacteria; order Rhizobiales; family Hyphomicrobiaceae; genus AWTP1-13. Next base: position 2,093 of record CADEEC010000158.1, read on the forward strand.
CGTCCCTGTTCTGGGCGGCGATCAGCAGCGCCCCGAAGATGGGGAAGAAGGTGACCAGCGAGAGCACGCCGAAACCGGTCATCGGCCTACCCCGTCGATCAGCGCGCGAATGTCATGGAACATGAACGCGGTGATGATCAGCGCCACGCCGATCAGCATTGCGAACGCGTAGTGGTAGACATAGCCCGTCTGCAGTTTCACGACACGGCCCGTCGTCTGCAGTACGCGCGAGGCCAAATTGTCCGCCCCCAGGCCGTCGATGATGGCGCCGTCGCCCTTCTTCCAGAACAACCGCCCGAGCCAGAAGGCCGGCCGCACGAAGATGAAGTCATAGAGTTCGTCGAAGTACCACTTGTTGAGCAGGAACAGGTAGATCGGCTCGAAGGCGCGCGCCGTGGCTGCCGGCAGCGACGGCACCGCGATGTAATACAGGTATGACAAGCTAAAGCCCGCCAGCATGGCGAAGAACGGTGCCCAACCGACCCAGCCCGGGATCTCGTGCATAGCGTGGCGGATGTGGTTGTCGGCACCCTCGAACAGGGATGCGCGCCAGAACTCCTTGTAGCCGTCGCCGATGAAGTAGGCCTTGAAGGCGAAACCTGCCGCCACCGCGCCAAGCGCAAGCACCAGCAGCGGGATCAGCATCACCCATGGGCTCTCGTGCGCGTGCTCGTAGGTCTCATGATCTGCGCGGGTGGGGCCGTGGAACGTCATGAAGATCAGGCGCCAGGAGTAGAACGCCGTCATGAAGGCGGCGACCACCAGCAGCCAGAAGGCATAGTTGTTGGCGGTGTGGGCGGCATAGGCCGCCTCGATGATCGCATCCTTGGAGTGGAAGCCGGCAAAGCCGATGAGGTGCGGAATGCCGACGCCGGTAAGCGACAGGGTGCCGATCAGCATCACGATCCAGGTGATCCTGATCTTGGGCGCAAGGCCGCCCATGTTGCGCATGTCCTGCTCGTGATGCATGGCGTGGATCACCGAGCCGGCGCCGAGGAACAGCAGTGCCTTGAAGAAGGCATGCGTGAAGAGGTGGAAGATCGCGGCCGAATAGGCGCCGATGCCGCAGGCGACGAACATGTAGCCGAGCTGCGAGCAGGTCGAATAGGCGACGACGCGCTTGATGTCGTTCTGAACCAACCCAACGGTGGCTGCGAAGAATGCCGTCACCGCGCCCACAAGCGTCACCACCTGCAGCGCAACGGGCGCCCACTCGAACATCGGGGAGAGGCGTGCAACCATGAACACGCCGGCGGTCACCATGGTCGCGGCGTGGATCAGCGCCGACACCGGGGTCGGGCCTTCCATGGCGTCCGGTAGCCAGGTGTGCAGCAGGAACTGCGCCGACTTGCCCATGGCGCCCATGAACAGCAGCAGACAGAGCACCGTCATGGTGTCGAGCTGATAGCCGAGGAACTCCATCGGCTGCCCGGCCATGCTTGGCGCCGCACGGAACACGGCGTCGAAGCTGATGGTGCCGAACACCGCAAAGGTGCCGAAGATGCCAAGCGCAAAACCGAAGTCACCGACCCGGTTGACGACAAACGCCTTGATGGCGGCCGCATTGGCCTCGGGCTTCTGATACCAGAAGCCGATCAGCAGGTAGGAGGCGAGCCCCACGCCCTCCCAACCGAAGAACATCTGCAGGAAATTGTCGCTGGTGACGAGTGCCAGCATCGCGAATGTGAACAGCGACAGGTAGGCGAAAAACCGCTGGCGGCTGTCGTCCTCGTGCATGTAGCCGATGGAGTAGAGGTGCACGAGGAAGGAGACGCTGTTCACCACCACCAGCATCACCGCTGTCAGCGTATCGATGCGGAAGGCCCACGAAACATCGAGTTCGCCCGACGTCACCCAGCGCAGCACGGGCACGCGTGCCGTCTCACCGGCGAAGCCGACTTGGAACAAGGCCACCCACGAGAGTGCCGCAGCGATGCCGAGGAACAGCGTGGTAATGATCTCGCTTGGCCGCGGCCCGATCGCACGACCAAGAAAGCCCGCAATCAGCGCGCCGAGCAGCGGCAGGAAGACGATGGCGTGGTAGATCATCGGCCGGCGTCCCTAGCCCCGCATCATGTTCACGTCTTCCACCGCGATCGAGCCACGGTTACGGAAGAACACCACGACGATGGCCAGGCCTATGGCGGCTTCGCCGGCTGCGACCGTCAGTACGAACAGGGCGAACACCTGGCCCACCAGGTCGCCCATGAAGGAGGAGAACGCGACCAGATTAATGTTCACCGCCAGCAGCATCAGCTCGATCGACATCAGGATGACGATCACGTTCTTGCGGTTGAGGAAGATGCCGAAGATCCCGAGCGTGAACAGGATCGCCGCAACCGTGAGGTAGTGCCCCAGGCCAATTTCCATAAGATCGCCCTCACCACCCCATGACGCGCACGGCAATGGCCAGCGCACCTATCGCGAGGATCGTGAGCCACACCCACCGGCTGCCGCTGAACAACGATCCGAACAGCTCCATCATGGCGCCCCGTCACTCCGCTGGCGGCGGAACCGTCGCGGTTCCTGGTGCGATTTTCACGACGTCGATGGCGGAAGCCTTGCCGCGAGCCACCTGCGAGGCGATCGACTGGCGCTTGACGCCTTCCTTGTGGCGCAGCGTCAGCACGATGGCGCCGACCATGGCAACCAGCAGAATCAGGCCCGCACCCTGGAAGAAGTACACATACTTTGTATAGAGCAGCCGGCCGATGGCTTCCGTATTGGTGACGCCGGGGGCGATTGGCGCAGTTGCCGACACTACGGCACCGGGCTTCACGAAATAGAAGCCGATCATCAGCACCAGTTCGGCCAGCAGGATGAGCCCGACGGCGGCACCGAGCGGCGCGTTCTTGATAAAGCCGGCGCGCAGCTCCGCGAAGTCCACGTCGAGCATCATGACGACGAACAGGAACAGCACCGCGACGGCGCCGACATAGACGACGACCAGGATCATCGCCAGGAACTCGGCCCTCAGCAGCACGAACAGTCCTGCCGCGTTGAAGAAGGCGAGGATCAGGAACAGCACCGCATGCACGGGGTTCTTCGCCCAGATGACCATGAAGCCCGAGGCAACGGTCACGAAGGCAAACAGATAGAAGAAGGCGGGCGCCAGGGTCATCGTCAGCTCACCTGTAGGGCGCGTCGAGCGCGATCATCTTCGCGATCTCACGCTCCCAGCGGTCGCCGTTCGCGAGCAGGCGGTCCTTGTCGTAGTAGAGTTCCTCGCGCGTCTCGGTGGCGAACTCGAAGTTGGGCCCCTCGACGATGGCATCGACCGGGCAGGCCTCCTGGCACAGCCCGCAGTAGATGCACTTCACCATGTCGATATCGTAGCGCGTCGTGCGGCGCGTGCCGTCGTTGCGGCGCGGGCCAGCCTCGATGGTAATGGCCTGCGCCGGGCAGATCGCCTCGCACAGCTTGCAGGCGATGCAGCGCTCCTCGCCGTTGGGATAGCGGCGCAGCACATGCTCGCCGCGGAAGCGGGGCGAGATGGGGCCCTTCTCGAAGGGATAGTGCAGCGTCGCCTTCGGCTTGAAGAAGTAGCGCATCGACAGGAAGAACGCCGAAACGAACTCCTTCAGGAACAGCGAGCTGACGGCTTGTCCTATGCCCATAGCCGTGGCCTTAGGGTGCGAGGTTGAAGATGTGGAGCACGCCGGCGACCGCGACGACCATCACCAGTGAAAGGGGCAGAAACACCTTCCAGCCGAGCCGCATGAGCTGGTCATAGCGATAGCGCGGCACAAACGCCTTGACCATCGCGAACATGAAGAACACCAGCGTGACCTTGCCCATGAACCAGAAGATGCCCGGCACCCAGTTGAACGGTGCGATGTCGAGCGGCGGCAGCCAGCCACCCAGAAAAAGGATGGTCGTCAGCGAGCACATGGTGACGATGGCCACGTATTCGCCGAGCATGAAGAGCAGATAGGGCGTGGAGGAGTATTCCACCATGAAGCCGGCCACCAGCTCCGACTCCGCCTCGGGCAGGTCGAACGGCGGACGGTTGGTCTCGGCCAGTGCCGAGATGAAGAACACCACGAACATCGGCAGCAGCGGCAGCCAGTGCCAGTCGAGCGCCGAGCCGGGCAGCCCGACGCGCGTGCCGACGCCGGTCTGCTGCGCATTGACGATATCGGTCATGTTGAGAGAGCCGACGCACAACAGCACGGTGATGATCACGAAGCCGATCGAAACCTCGTAGGACACCATCTGCGCCGCGGACCTGAGCGAGCCGAGGAAGGCGTACTTGGAGTTCGACGCCCAGCCGCCCATGATGACGCCGTAGACGCCGAGCGATGAGATGGCGAACAGATAGAGAATGCCGACGTTGAGGTCCGAGATGACCCAGCGGCCCCAGCTTCCCTCGTTGACCGGGATCACCGCCCAGGCAGCCAGCGCCAGCACGGAGGCTACGATCGGCGCAAGCAGGAACACGCCCTTGTCGGAGCCGGCCGGGATCAGCGGCTCCTTCAGCACGAACTTCAGAAGATCGGCGAACGACTGCAGCAACCCGAACGGGCCGACCACATTGGGCCCGCGCCGCATCTGCACAGCCGCCCACACCTTGCGATCCATCAGCAGCAGGAAGGCGACGCAGACGAGCAGCACCACCAAAAGCAGCACGCTCCAGAATGCCATCAGCAGCAGCGGCCACAGGTAGCCCTGCCAGATTTCAGTCCAGGACCACGCCTCAGCCATGTGTGCCCGTCGTTCCCCGGCTCATGTTCTTCTTCAACGCGCTCAACTCGGCCATCACGGCAGAGGCGCGCGCAATCGGATTGGTCAGGTAGAAGTCGCGCACGGCTGCGCCGAACGGGTCGCTTCCCAACGCGCCGCCCAAACCGGCCTGCTGCTCGACGCCTTTCACCTCGGCAGGCACAACGGAATCCAGCCGCGCTAGAACGGGTGCCGCCTTGTACATGGCCGCGCGCAGCGCCTGCAGGTTGTCATAGGGCAGCGTCTCGCCGAGGTGCCCCGACAGCGCACGAATGATGGCCCAGTCTTCTTTGGCATCGCCCGGCGCGAACGCGGCCCGCGCGGTCTGCTGGGCCCGACCTTCGATGTTCACGTACGTCGCGCTCTTCTCGGTGTAGGCCGCGCCCGGCAGCACGACGTCGGCGCGCTCCGCGCCCGCATCGCCATGACTGCCCTGATAGATCACGAACGCCTTGCCGAGGCGGCCCATGTCCATCTCGTCGGCGCCGAGAAGGTAAACGACGTCCAGCGCGGCGAGATCGAGGCTGCCCTTGTCCGGCACGAAGCCGAGATCAAGTCCGGCGACCCGCGAGGCCGCGGTGTGCAGCACGTTGAAAGCATTCCAACCGCCGTCCTTGCCATCAGCGGCGAGTAGCGCGATCTTCGTCGCCAGCGCCAGGACTGCGGCGCCATCGGCGCGTGCTATGGCAGCGGCGCCAACGATCACCATTGGGTTCTTGGCGTCACGGAGGATACCCGCAAACGAGTGTTTGCCGTCGGCGAGGTCCTTCAACGATTGCGGGCCTGCGCCGATGTACTCGCTCGGATAGGTCAAGTCGACGCGCTCGCCAATCACCCCGACGAACAGGGCGCCGAGCCGCCAGCGCTTCCTGATGCGGGCGTTGAGGACGGCGGCCTCGAAGCGCGGATTGGTGCCGACCAGCAGGATCGCATCCGCCTTCTCGATACCCTCGATGGTGCCGTTGAAGAGATAGCTGGCGCGCCCGAGCTTCGGATCGAGCTTGGCGCCATCCTGTCGGCACTCGACGTTCTTTGAGCCGAGCCGGGCCAGCAGGTCCTTGAGCGCGAACATCTCCTCGGCGCCCGCGAGATCGCCGGCAATGGCGCCGATGCGCTCGGGCTTGGCCGCCTTCAGCTTGCTCGCGACCAGGGCCAGCGCCTCGTCCCAGCTCGCAGGCTCCAGCCGGCCGTCTTTGCGGATGTACGGACGATCCAGACGCTGCGTCCTCAGGCCATCGGCCACATGCCGGGTCTTGTCGGAAATCCACTCCTCATTCACGGGATCGTTGTTACGGGGCAGGATGCGCACGACCTCGCGCCCGCGCGTGTCGACCCGGATGGCGGAACCCAGCGCATCCATGACGTCGATCGACTCGGTCTTGCGCATCTCCCAAGGCCGCGCCTGGAACGACCACGGGCGGTGGTTGAGCGCACCTACCGGGCACAGATCGACGACATTGGCGGACAGCTCCGACATCATGCCGCGTTCGAGGTAGGTGGTGATCTCCATGTCCTCGCCGCGGCCGATGGCGCCGAGTTCCTCGACGCCCGCCACCTCGGTCATATAGCGCACGCAGCGCGTGCACTGGATGCAGCGCGTCATCGCCGTCTTGATCAGCGGCCCGAGATACTTCTCCTCGACGGCGCGCTTGTTCTCCGCATAGCGCGAGCCGCCAATGCCGAAGGCCATCGCCTGGTCCTGCAGGTCGCACTCGCCGCCCTGGTCGCAGATCGGGCAATCGAGGGGATGATTGATGAGCAGGAACTCCATCACCCCTTCGCGCGCCTTCTTCACCATCGGCG
>CADEEC010000159.1 GCA_902826255.1 uncultured Hyphomicrobiales bacterium
CTTCAGGCGGTGGTGAGGTGCTTGTTGTCGCCCCGCTGCAGCGGGTCGCGCAGGGGCGCGCCGTCGGGGACGAACTCCAGGGACACCGAGTTGATGCAGTAGCGCAGCCGCGTCGGCGGCGGGCCGTCGGGGAAGACGTGGCCCTGGTGGCTGCCGCAGCGGGCGCAGAGGGGCTCGATTCGCAGCATGCCGTAGGAGGTGTCGCGCACCGCGGTCACGTGCGCTTCGTCGAACGGCGCCCAGAAGGAGGGCCAGCCGGTTCCGCTCTCGAACTTCTTGTGCGACACGAACAGCGGCTGCCCGCAGCCGGCGCAGCTGAAGGTGCCGGCCCGCTTCTCATAATTCAGGGCACAGCTTCCCGGCCGCTCGGTGCCGTGCTGGCGCATGATGGCGTACTGCTCGGGCGTCAGCAGCTTGCGCCACTCGGCGTCGGTGCGGGTGACGGGGTATTCCTTGGTGTCCATGGACAGTCCTCTTTTGGAGCCTGCCTGCCATATGGGGCCGCGCGGGCGGCGCACGAAGACGGCGGCGAGAATGTCGGCGATCTTCGTCATCAATCCTGCGCGAGGCGGCCCTAACCTGTCATGCTTGGCCGCCGTCCCGCCGATGCTACACTCAAGCAAACAAGAACGCCTAGAGGAGACGCCACATGGCTGCCGCCGATGCCAAGCCCGGCCAGGACCTTCCGTTCGACGCCCACCACCTCGACCGGCTGATGGATGAGGCCGGTCTCGACGTGCTGGTCGTCACCTCCAAGCACAACGTCCAGTATCTGCTTGGGGGCTACAAGTTCTTCTTCTTCGAGTCGATGGATGCGATCGGTACCAGCCGCTACCTGCCGGTGCTGATCTATCGCAAGGGCCGGCCGGACCAGGCTGCCGACGTCGGCTGCTTCATGGAGAGTTTCGAGAAGGAGCTGGGTCGCTTCTGGATGTCCTCGCTCAGTCTCGGCGCCACCGGCAGCGCCCCTGCCATGCGCGAGGCCGCCGCGCACATCAAGGCATTGGGGAGCGGCATCCGCCGGGTCGGCGTGGAATCCTCGTTTCTGCCCGCCGATGCCGAACGCGTGCTGCGGGCCGAGCTTGCCAACGTCGATATCGCCGACGCCATGCTGCCGCTGGAGCGGCTGCGCGCGCGCAAGTCGCCGGAGGAGATCGCTGACCTGCGCGAGGCCTCCGAGCGCGTCGTGGCCTCCATGATGGAGGCGCTCAAGGCCGCCACGCCCGGTACAACCAAGCACGAGGTCGTGGAGACCCTGCGTCGCGCGGAGGTCAATCGTGGCCTGGTGTTCGACTATTGCCTCATCACGGCCGGGACCAGCCTGAACCGGGCGCCATCGGAGCAGAGGCTGCAGGCCGGCGACATCATGTCGATCGACTCCGGCGGCAATTACAAGGGCTACATCGGCGACCTGTGCCGCATGGGCATCCTGGGCGAGCCCGATGCGGAGCTGCAAGATCTGCTCGGCTTCATCGAGCATGTGCAGCAGGAAACCCGCAAACCGGTGAAGGCCGGCGCGCGCGGCGGCGAGATCATCGACCTGGGCGAACGGCTGGTGGCTCAGTCCCCCCACGCCGCCTACACCCACTACATGGCGCACGGCATGGGGCTCGTCAGCCATGAGGCGCCCCGCCTCGGCACCTACAAGTCGCTGTCCTACGAGGGTGACGACGCGAGCCGGCCGCTGGAAGCCGGAATGGTGATCTCCATCGAGACGACCATGGCACATCCCAAGCGCGGCTTCGTGAAGCTGGAGGACACCGTGCTGGTGACGGACAGCGGCTATGAGGCACTCGGGGACAGCGGACGCGGCTGGAACCGGGCGGGCGGCTAGCACAACGACTGCGACGTTTCACGTGAAACATTGAGTGGCGTTCAATTTGAACAGGGTGGTGTGTGCTTGGCGGCGCAAGCAGATGCGAGCCGATTTGGAGCTGTGCTAAGAGTCGTGCGGATCGAGGGAAGCTCACGTCTGTGAATGAGCGCGCGTGCGTTCGCCGCGGGGCGACGACGGGCGACAGGTTGGCCAACGGCTTGCGGAGGACGGAATGGCTCGGGGTTCCAGCATTTGTTTGTTGCTCGCAGTGGCATCGCTTCTGGTGCTGCCGGAAGCGCTGGCGCAAAGCGGTGTCCTGAGCGGCCCGCCGCAGATCAACGATCCGGGGCGCGGTCCACCGCCGCGGTCCGACGGTCCGGGCCTGCGCTCGCAGGACGATCCGCCGGGCGGCCGCCCTGGCCTGCGCTCGCAAGATGAGCCTCCGGGGCGCCGGCAGGGGCCCGGTCCGGGCCTGCGGTCCCAGGACGAGCCTCCGGGTAGCCGGGATCGCTACACAGAGCGCGACAGGGACCAGGACGACAGACGCGGCACCACCTGGATTGCGGTGGTCGGCGGGTTTGACGGCAAGGGCAGGAACGTCGGTGTCGGCTACTCGGGCCATCAGCCGATCAAGTCCGACGCCGAGGACGAGGCACTGCGCGCCTGCAATCGCTACGGCAAGGGCGTTCGCTGCCGCGAGCCTCACGCTGTCTCCGACGGTTGCCTCTATATCGTTCCGGGCACCAAGAGCGGCGGCGTTACCTGGGGCCGCGGCTCCACGCAGGAGTCGGCGCTCGAGCAGTGCCGTCGCGGCGGTTACAATTGCGACCGCAAGCGCGTCATCGGAGGCTGTGTTGCCGGCCGCTAGTGTTCCGCTCCACCGAGCAGCGCACGCTGGCGACGATCAACACACCAGCCTGAGCTGAAGCGTCTCCACATCAGCCCGACATCTGGAAGGCAGACATCATGTTCACCCGATTGTCAGCAGTGTGTCTCGCGGCGGCCTTCGTTTGCGCCGCCGCCGTGCAAGCGCAGCAGCAGACGCAGCCGGGCCAGGAAGGCCCGCCAAGCGTCGAGTTTCCGCCGCCGCGCGTCGAGCAGGGTCCGGCCCCGCGTCCCGAAGGCCCGCCGCCCCGCGTCGAGGGCGTGCCCGACGATCGCATTCCGCCGCGTGCGGAGACGCCGCGCCGCGACGACGACAATATCCCGCGTCGCCCCTCGGATACGCCACCGCGTGCGCAAATGCCCGATGACCGGGACCGGCCGCCGCCGCGCGACGATCGTCCGCCGCCGCGTGCGGATCGCCCGGGACCGAACACTGGGGATCGTTGCGGGGCCGTCGCCTATACGGCGGACGGCGCCTTCGGCGGCTCCTACGGCATGGAGGACTGCCGCGACGCGGAGCGCCTCGCCGTCGACGAGTGCCGGCGCGAGTCCACCGACAAGGAGGATTGCTCCCGGGGTGTGGTGGCGCGGCGCAACGAGTGGTTCTACATCCAGTTCTGCCGCGATGGCCGCGATTGGACGACGCACGTCACCACCAACAGCACGCTCTCGGGGGTCAACCAGGCGGGCATGGAGTGGGCACGCAAGTCCAAGTTCGGCGCGTCCAACTGCCGGCTTGTCCCCAACGGCTTGTTCCATTCGGGCGGCTTGCATACGCGCATGTAGCATTGGACGCCGCGTAAAGCGCGATCAATGGGCCCATGTGCGCAACGCATGTGGGCCCTTTGCCATTTTGCCGGGCCGCCATCGTGAACCGGGCGCATTGTGCGCTATATTCAGGCCATGACGCTTACGCCGCTAGAGATCGACCGCTACAAGCGCCACCTCGTCCTGCGCGAGGTCGGCGGCCAGGGCCAGCAGAAGATCAAGGCTGCGCGCGTGCTGGTCATCGGCGCGGGCGGCCTCGGCTCGCCGGTGCTGATGTATCTGGCCGCCGCCGGGGTCGGCACGCTCGGCATCGTCGACGACGACCGCGTGTCGCTCGACAATCTCCAGCGCCAGATCGTGCACGATACGGCGAGCGTCGGCATGCCGAAGGTGGAAAGCGCGCGCCAGGCGATCGCCCGGCTCAATCCGCACGTACGTGTGGACGCGCACAACATGCGCATCGATGCCGGCAACGCCCTCGATCTCATTGGCGGCTACGATATCGTCGCCGACGGGTCGGACAATTTTGCCACGCGCTATCTCGTCAGCGATGCCTGCTATCTGGCGCGCAAGCCGCTGGTGTTTGCCGCGCTGGGACCATTCGACGGCTACGTCACGACCCTGAAGCCCTATGCGGCGGCGCCGGATGGCACGCCGTTCCCGAGCTACCGCTGTCTGTTTCCGGAGCCGCCGCCGCCAGGCACGGTCGCCAACTGCGCCGAAGTCGGCATTCTCGGCGCTACCGCCGGCGTCATCGGCACGCTGCAGGCGACGGAGATTTTGAAAGAGATCGTCGGCATCGGCGACAGCCTGGCCGGCCGGCTCCTGCTCTACGATGCACGTTCGCAGCGCTTCAATGACATCAAGGTGCCGTGGGATCCGGCCAATCCGCTGTCCGGCACGGCGCCGACCATTCACGACCTTTCAATGCATCAGAACGCGGGCACGGGCGAGGTGTGCGTGGCCTGAGCGCCGGTTGTGCGGGGGGACAGTGTGGCTATCCGCGGCATCCTGTTCGACAAGGACGGCACGCTCATCGACTATTGGGCCACCTGGGTTCCCATCAACCGGCAGGCCGCCCTCTACGCTGCCGAGGGCGATGCCGATCTCGCGCGCGAGCTGTTGCGCCTCGGCGGGCATGATCCCGACACCGACCGCGTCGTACCGGGCTCGCCGCTGGCGGCCGGCGGCATCGACGACATCGCCCGCGCCTTCGCATCGCATCCCGCGCTGCGCTACTCGGCGGAGCTGAGCCGCGGCATCGAGCGCGTGTTCTGCTCCGGCGGTGCGGCGCATTCCGCGTTGATCGCCGGTGCATTGCCGGTGCTCGAAGAGCTCAAGGCGCGCGGCTTTCGTCTTGGCGTTGCGACCAACGACTCCGCCGCCGGCCTGCAAGCGTCGCTGACACCGCTCGGCGTGCTGCCGCTGCTCGATTTCACCGCGGGCTGCGACTCCGGCTACGGCGCGAAACCGGGACCGGGCATGGTGCTGGCCTTCTGCGATGCCATCGGCGCGCAGCCCTCGGACGTCGCGGTGGTGGGAGATGCGATCCACGACCTCGCCATGGGCCGCGCGGCAGGCGCGGGCCTTACGGTCGGCGTCCTCTCCGGAACCAGCGCGCGCGAGGATTTGGCGGACGGCGCGGATCTCATTCTCGACAGCGTCCGGGATTTGCTTGCGCGCTCCGAGTTCGCCCCTTGAAGGGAATGCCGAGCAAAAACCGCGGGGCTCCCGACCTGCCGCATATGCAAGTCTTGATGCGGAGTTTTATATGCCATACAGAACAATAACTTATATGTACCAAGACGCCCGCAAATCAGGTACTGCTGCCCACATTATGGCGCAGACACACGGCCCTTGAGATGCGGAGACAACGAAAGACCTGGATTGCGGCGCTGGCGCTCTTGATCGCCGGCGCGCTTGCCGTGCTTTGGCTGGGCCGATCAGCCTGGACCCCCGCGCATTCCCCGCAAACGGCCTCCGTCGTGCAGGCCGACAAGGATCGCCAGCGCCGCGAGGCCGATGCCGCCTCGCAGCGGGCCCAGGAGCGTGAAGCGGCCGAGGATCGCCGGCGCCGTGAAGCGGCCATCCTGCAGGCGTTGCAGAAGCAGAGGGATGCCGAAGCTTCCGCCAAGCGGCAGCAGGCCGAGGCCGACAATCTGGCCGCGACGGAGCGCTTGTTGGAGCAACAGCGCAAGTTCAACTCCGGTATCGTGCAGTCATCCGGGCAGCAGGCGGCTGCGGCTTCTGCCAAGCGGCAACAGGCCGTGGCCGACAATCTGGCTGCGACGGAGCGCATGCTGGAGCAACAGCGCAAGTTCAACTCAGGTATCGTGCAATCGTCCGAGCAGCAGGCGGCTGCACTGCGCCGCCAGGAGGAAGACCGCCGGCTGTCTGACACCGTTCGCGCGCTGGAGCAGGAGCGCATCCGCACCGCCGGCGTGGTGCAGGCCTCCATGAAGCCTAAGGCGGACAGCGCGAAGGTGCTCGCCGATGTGATGCCGGCCGCCGCCGCCCCCGTTGGGCAAATTCAGCCCGCATCTCCGGTTGGCGTTGCAGCGGCCAAGGCGAAAGTGACTCCCGCTGCCGCACCAGCCAGCAAGTCTGGCCGCCGCTCCGGATCGGCACGCCCCACCAAGGTCGCGCGCATTCCGAGGGCCGCACGCCACACGCCTGCCTCCAATAGGGATCCTGTCGCGCGCGCGTTTGCCGAGCCCTGCCCCCTGCGCTGGCTGGATGCCGTGCTGACCGACATGCACCGCCGCCTCAGTGCGCGCGCCTAGGGGCGCCTGCCTGCTCTGGTTCAGGAGCCCGTGCGTGGCACGCGCGGCCGGATGCGCCATACGAAGGCATCGTCGCCCCAGTCCGCGCGCGACAGCACTTCCAGTCCGCAAAACCGGTCGTGCACGGAAAGCGCGCCTTCCAGCAATCCGTTCCAGGCCTCGAACACGGCCGGCGACAGCGGCTCCAATCCACGCATCAGGCGCCAGGTCTCGCGCCGCACCAGCACGGCGTCGCCCTGCAAGGCCATCTGCGCCTCGTCGCCTTCGCCGGCCGCCAGTCGCAGCATGAAGCTCGCGAACGCCTCGGGACCGCCGGAGGCGCGGATGCCGAGACGGTCGGCCGTCTCCCGGTAAAGCTGTGCGCCGACGAGCTTGCCGGTCACGCGGCCGAGATGCCCCGCCTCCGCGGGACCGAAAATCTCCACCAGCCGCGGCAGCCCGGAGCGTACGTACTCCATCGCGTAGTTGCGCTCCGCCCTCGCCAGCCGCTCCGCCGGCCAGTCCGCCGCCGGCAGCTTCGGCGCCGCGGCGGGATCGAAGGGCGGCGGCAGCTCACCGGGGCGAAACTGCAGACGCTCCTCCGGCGCAAGCTCCCGGTCATGCTCCAGGAAATAGCCCGACAGCCCGTGCTGGCCGTCCGTCGTCTGCGCCGTGCACACGAAGCCGAGCCGCGGATTGCCGAGCGACACGCCGTTCTGTGCGTACCACCCCCGTAAGAATGCGCGCGACACCTCGCTCGGTACACCGCAGATGCTGGCGCCCGGATAGATCCAGCGCGGCGGTACGAAATTCACCCACGCCTTGCGGTCGCTCTCGCGCATGAACTCGACGGTGACGCCGCCGATGCTGTTGGAGAGGGTGTGATAGGCTGCGCACGCTACCGCATCCGGCATGCCCTCCAGGCCGAGCTTCTTGAAGCTCGACAGGAATTTCTCGTGATGCTGATGGCGAAACAGGCGGAACACCCACTCCGCCGCATCGCGTGCGCTGCGCCGCGTCACCAGCGTCAGGATCAGCCCCGTGAAATAGGCGTGATAGAGGCCCGCTGCCGCCTTCATGGCCCGGCCGGTCTCTTCATCGCTTGGCGGTGTTTCGCGTGTCACGCTCAGGCAGGCTCGGGGCGCCGCAGGTTGGGCCGCAGATAGGCGATGCGAAAGCCTGCCTTCTGGATGTTGCGATAGGAGGGTCCGGCTTCGCCCGCATGCGGCACGCCCGTCTCGGTCGTCATGATTTCGCATCCGTGTCGGGCGGCGGTGTTGATGCGGGCCGCCAGCAGGGCCGATTGCGCTCCCTGGCGGCGGTGTGAGGTCAAAGTGGCGCCGAGCCCAAGCCACGCCGCCGGGCCGTTGACATAGATCGCGCCCGCCGCCACCGGCGTGGCCCCATCGAATGCCATCAAGCAATGCCAGTTCGCTCGTCCCACCAGGGAGGACACCCACCGCGCCGCTGCCGCCGGCAGACCATAGGTCTGGCCGACGACGCCGCCGAAAGCGTCGGCCTCTCGCGGTGAAATCTCCCGAACATCAAGGCCGGTGTTCGCCGCTGCAGGCGTGTTGTCGCGGACGAACTTGGCCCACGTGCGCGGGTGCGCGACGAGCCCCCTGGCGTCGCACATGCGCTGGAGGTCCGTTGCCCCTGCGGCCACCTGCACGATCCAGTTGCGCACGCCTGCGCGTTCGAAGGCGGCCAGGGCCCGATCCAGCGTATCGGCCCGCGCTGGCGTGATGACGTCCTGGCCAGTCAGCCGATTGAACTGCAGGTCGTCGAGACCGGTGCAGATCAGCAGCGCCCCGCCGTCCACGGCCTGGTGATCGATGCCGAGGGCCGCGCGAACGTCGGCCGGAGCTGCCGCATACATGTCGAGCAACGCCAGGTGCTCGACGGACTCGATGCTGGCGACGTCGGCATTGCTTGGTGCTTGCGACATCAGTGCGGATCCCTGTTGACCTGCAGGCTCCGAAATCAGTTCGCCTTCACAGCATCGCGGCGTGTACGCGATCCGGCGGGTTGTGGCCGTCGAGGAAGGTCTTGATGTTGATGATCACCTTCTCGCCCATGTCGATGCGGCCTTCCAGCGTGGCCGAGCCCATGTGCGGCAGCGCCACCACCCGGTCGCTCGCCAGCAGCTTGGGGTTGACCGCCGGCTCGTTCTCGAACACGTCGAGGCCCGCGCCGGAGATCTGGCCGGCCTCGAGCAGGCGCGCCAGCTCGTTCTCGTCGATCACCTCGCCGCGCGCGGTATTGACGATGTAGGCCGTCGGTTTCAGCAGCTTGAGCCGCCGGGCCGACAGCAGGTGATAGGTTGCCGGCGTGTGCGGGCAGTTGACGCTGATGATGTCCATCCGCGCCAGCATCTGGT
>CADEEC010000160.1 GCA_902826255.1 uncultured Hyphomicrobiales bacterium
CACCGTCTCCATGCCGAGCGTGTCGGCAATCAGGCACGCGTGCTGCCCGCCGGCGGAGCCAAAGCAGTTGAGCGCGTACTCGGTGACGTCATAGCCGCGCTCGACTGAGATCTTCTTGATGGCGTTGGCCATGTTCTCCACGGCGATGCGGATATAGCCGTCGGCCACTTCCTCCGCGCTGCGGCCGTCACCGATCTGCTTGGCGAGGTCGGCGAAGGCGGCGCGGACGGTGGCCTCGTCCAGCGGCTCGTTGCCCTTGGGGCCGAAAATCGCGGGGAAGTAGCCGGGGGACAGCTTGCCAACCATCACGTTGGCGTCGGTGACGGTGAGCGGGCCGCCGCGGCGATAGCACTTGGGGCCTGGGTCGGCGCCGGCCGATTGCGGGCCGACACGGAAGCGCGCGCCGTCGAAGAACAGGATGGAGCCGCCGCCGGCCGCGACCGTGTTGATGCGCAGCATGGGCACGCGCATGCGCACGCCGGCGACTTCGGTTTCGAACGAGCGCTCATAGTCGCCGGCGAAGTGTGAAACGTCGGTCGATGTGCCGCCCATGTCGAAGCCGATGACATTGCCGAAACCGGCAAGCCGCGCCGTCTCGGCCATGCCGACCACGCCGCCGGCCGGGCCGGAGAGTACGGCGTCGCGCCCCTGAAACAGGTCGGCAGACTTGAGGCCGCCGGAGGACGCCATGAACATGATGCGCGTTTCTTCCCTCTCCCCGCTTGCGGGGAGAGGGTCAGGGTGAGGGGCAGAAGCTTGCGCCGGCGTCGCGATATGTGGCCGCCCCTCTCCCCGTGAAGGACGGGGAGAGGGAGAAGAGAGCGCGCGTGCCACCTTCTCGACGTGCCGGCGGAGGATGGGGGAGAGGTAGGCATCGGCAACTGTGGTGTCGCCGCGGCCGACGAGCTTGATGAGGGGGGAGACTTCGTGGCTCACGGAAATCTGCGTGAAGCCGGCTTTTTGCGCGAGTTCCGCCGCCTGCCGCTCGTGCGCCGGATAGGCGTAGGAGTGCATGAAGACAATCGCGATCGAGCCGATGCCGTCGGCGATGGCGCGCTTCAATTCTGATTCCAGCGTGGCGGCGTCGAGCGCCTGTTCAACCGTGCCGTCGGCGCGCACGCGCTCGTTGGCCTCCACCACGCGCGAATAGAGCATCTCCGGCTTGATGATCTTCTTGGCGAAGATGTCGGCGCGGGCCTGGTAGCCGATCTCGAGCTGGTCCTTGAGCCCCTTAGTGATGACGAGCAGTGTCGGCTGCCCCTTGCGCTCCAATAGCGCGTTGGTGGCAACCGTGGTGCCCATCTTTACGGTGGCGATACGTTCGGCCGGCAGCACGGCGCCGGAGGAGAGCCCAAGACAGAGGCGAATGCCTTCCAGCGCGGCATCGTCATAAGCGCCCGGATTGACCGAAAGCACCTTGCGCGCCATCACGCCGCCGTCGGGCTTGCGCGCCACCACATCGGTGAAGGTGCCGCCGCGGTCGATCCAGAAGTGCCACTTGCCGCTGTCGCCCGTCTCGGCTTTCATGCCACGTGCTCCGCTCGTCTTCCGTCGCACAATTCGTGCGCGAACATCCGTAAAACGTCAATAAAATGTTGACATGATTCAGCCGCCGCGCGAGGCTGCGTCGTTCATCAGTGGACGTATGGCACCCCGTGGGACGCACGCAGCCAAAACGCCTGATTGCACACCGCGACAGCGGCGCCAAGGGCCTTGGTCCCATCGTGTCCTCCGCACACCTGGCCGCCGGTGCCTCCCCCGGCCTCTCCGAAGTCGAATTTGGTCTCATTCTTGCGAACCATGCCTTCGAGCGCTGGATGGTACGCTGCATGGCAGCCGCCGGCGTACCTGATCTGTCGCCGGTCGAGGTTCTCGTGCTGCATTCCGTGCGCCACCGCGACAGGCCCAAAAAGTTGGCCGACATCTGTCTCGTGTTGGGCATCGAGGACACGCACGTGGTGTCGTACGCCATCAAAAAACTGACGCTGGCGGGGCTCGTCACATCGAAGCTTGCCGGCAAGGAGAAAGTGGTGACGGCCACCAAGGCCGGCGCGGGAGCCTGCCAGCGCTATCATGAGGTGCGCGAGCGGCTGCTGGTCAAGCCCGTGAAATCAACGGGACTTCCGGACCCGACGCTGTCGGAGCTTGGGGCGCTGTTGCGCGCCCTGTCCGGGCACTATGATCAAGCGGCGCGATCAGCGACGTCTCTTTAGAGGAAGGGCAAGGCCGCATGATTAGACGTTTCCTCGACGGCCTCTACCTCCTCTCGGGATACCTCGCGGGCTGTTTCCTCCTCGCCATCTTTCTCCTGATGCTGGCGTTGTCGGGTGGGCGGCCGCTCAACATCAACGTCACCTCGGGCGACGACCTCACGGCGTGGTGCATGGCGTCGATGGCCTTTCTGGGTCTCGCGCATACCTTCAAGGCCGGGGAGATGATCCGCGTCGGGCTGCTGACGGATCGCCTTCCGCCGCGCACGCGATGGTTCTTCGAGCTGTTTGCGCTTGTCATGGCCGCTTTGTTCATCGGTTACTTTGCCTGGCATGCGGTGGACCTCGTGATCACGTCGCGGCGTCTCAACGACATGTCGACCGGCGTGCTGGTTGTTCCCCTCTGGATTCCGCAGCTCGGCTTCACTGCCGGGCTCATCATTCTTTTCATCGCCATCGTTGACGAGTTGGTGAACGTCGCCCTCGGCAACAAGCCGCGCTACGAGAGGGAGCCGCCGAAGACGGCGGAGGAAGTCGTCGAACGCGCCGTATCGAGCGGCGTGTGAGGGCGAGCCAAGATGGATCTCTTCGGTGTCTCGATCCTGATCACCATTGCCCTGGTGGTCCTGCTCGGCTCGGGCGTGTGGATCGCTATCAGTCTGCTCGCATGCGGGTGGCTCGGCATGCAGTTCGCTGCCGGGGGCATTCCGGCCGGCACCGTGCTTGCAACCAAGATTTGGGGCAATGCCGCGTCCTGGGAGCTGGCCGCACTGCCGCTGTTCATCTGGATGGGCGAGATTCTGTTCCGCACCAAGCTGTCGGAGGAGATGTTTCGCGGCCTGTCGCCGTGGCTGGGCCGCATTCCCGGCCGCTTGCTGCACGTGAACGTTCTGGGTTGCGGTATCTTCGGTTCGGTGTCGGGATCTTCGGCCGCCACCTGCGCGACCATCGCCAAGATCGCCCTTCCCGAGCTCAAGCGCCGCGGCTATCCGGAGATGCTGTCGCTCGGCTCGCTGGCCGGATCGGGCACGCTCGGCATTCTCATTCCGCCGTCGATCACCATGGTGATCTACGCGGTGGCCGCCAACGTTTCGATCCTGAAAGTGTTTCTCGCCGGCTTCCTGCCCGGGCTGCTCGTGATGGCGCTCTATTCCGGCTATATCGCGGTGTGGGCCTTGGCCAATCCGGGCAAGATGCCGCCGCCCGAGCCCAGAATGTCGTTGCGGGAGAAGCTCAAGGAATCGACCAATCTCATTCCTTGCATGCTGCTGATCACGCTTGTGTTCGTGGTCCTGCTGGTGGGTTGGGCGACGGCAACGGAGTGCGCAGCTTGGGGTGCGCTCGGGGCCCTGCTGATTGCATGGTGGTCGGGGGCTCTGACCTGGGAGAGCTTCTGGACCAGCGTGATGGGCGCCACCCGGCTCACCTGCATGATCATGCTCATCCTGGCGGGCGCATCATTCATGTCCACGTCAATGGGCTACACGGGCATTCCGGTAGCGCTGGCCAACTGGGTGAACAGCCTCAACCTGAGCCCTTACGTCCTGATCGCGGCATTGACCGTGATGTACATCGTGCTGGGGACCGCGCTCGACGGGATTTCCATGATCGTGCTGACGACCGTCGTGGTGCTGCCGATGGTGGAGAAGGCCGGCTTCGATCTCGTCTGGTTCGGCATTTTCCTGGTGCTGATCGTGGAGATGGCCGAGGTCACCCCGCCGGTCGGCTTCAATCTGTTCGTGCTGCAGACGATGAGCGGATGGGACAGCAACACGGTGGCACTGGCGGCGCTGCCCTTCTTCTTTTTGCTGGTTGCAGCGGTGGCGATCATTACGGTGTTCCCGGAGATTGTCATGGTGATACCGAACTGGGTTTTCCCGAATTGAAGGTTGATTGCAAAGGAGAGTACGCATGAAGACGCAATTGATGGCACTCGGCCTGACAGTCGGCCTTGCGGCCGGACTAGCAGGCCCAGCGGCCGCGCAGACAAAGTGGAACCTGCCGGCAGCCTATGCCGCCGACAACTATCACTCGGAGAACCTCGCGTTCTTCGCAAAGGAGATTGAGAAGAACACGGGCGGCAAGCTGCAGGTCACCGTGCATCCGGGTGCATCCCTGTTCAAGGCGCCGGAGATCAAGCGCGCGGTTGCGACCGGGCAGGCGCAGATCGGCGAGGTGCTGATCTCCATCCATGAGAACGAAGACCCGATCTTCGGGGTGGACACCATCCCGTTCCTTGCCTCCAGCTATGCGGACGTGAAGAAGCTCTACAACGCCCGCAAGAGTGCGATGTCGACCAAGCTCGACAGCCAGGGACTCATGTTGCTCTACGCAGTGCCGTGGGGTCCGCAGGGCCTCTACGCCAAGAAGGACATCAATACCATCGATGACCTCAAGGGCCTCAAGATGCGCGCCTACAACGTCGGCACAACGCGCATTGCCGAGCTTGCCGGTGCACAAGCCGTCACCGTCCAGGCTGCCGAGCTTCCACAAGCCCTGGCAACAGGTACGGTCAACGCCTTCATGACCTCGGGCTCGACGGGCTACGACAGCAAGGCGTGGGAAACGATGTCGCATTTCTATGACTGCCAGGCCTGGATTCCCAACAACGTCATCTTCGTCAACAAGGCGGCGTTTGCGAGCCTGGACAAGGCCAGCCAGGATGGATTGCTGAAGTCGGCGGCAGCAGCCGAAGAGCGCGGCTGGAGGGTCGCCCAGGAGAAAGCCACCTGGTACCTCGAGCAGCTGAAGGCGAAGGGTATGAAGGTGATCCCACCGAGCGCGGCACTGAAGGCAGGCCTCGAGAAAATCGGCCAGCAGCTCACTGCCGACTGGGTTGCCAAGGCCGGCCCCGCCGGCCAGGCCGTCATCGACGCCTACAGGAAGTGATCAAGCGGGTGTCAGGCCTTTGGGCCTGACATCTATCCGCGTTTGCCGCGGATGCCGAGCCCGTCGAGATAGACGAGGGTGCCGGCCTCCAGCAGATCCTCCGGCGACATGGGGAGTGCGCGGCGGGCGGCGTCGCCACGCGCAAACAGGCTGGCAATCCCGTGCGACAACGACCAGATGTGCAGCGCCATCATCATGGCGGGCGGCCGTTTCGCTTCCGGCATATTTGCGATCAGCGCCTCGCAGGCGATGCGCAGGACATTGAATGCGCGGTCTCCGGCCTGCTGCAACTCGCGATGTTCGGCAATCGACAACCCAGCCTCGAACATGGCGGCGAAATAGGCCGGCTCGCCGCGCGCGAAGGCGAGGTAGGCCTTTCCGACGCGTTTGAAGGCATCTGGAGCTGACGGCTGGCCTTCGTTCCAGGCGGCCGAGAGCTGCTGCTCGAAGCGCTCGAAACCGCGGCGCGCAACATCGGCCATCAACGCATCACGGTCGCGGAAATGGCGATAGGGCGCGGCCGGGCTGACGCCAGCCTGCCGGGCCGCCTCGGCGAAGGTGAACCCCGCCGGTCCCTTGGCGCCAATGAGGGAGAGCGCGGCTTCCACCAGCGCCTCGCGCAGGTTGCCGTGGTGATAGCCGCGGCGGCCTCCGCCGGGGCCCTGTCGATGCCAGCTCATGGGGTGCGTTCTAGCCCAAACGGCGGCGTCACACACCTCCGGGTCGCGATCATCCTCAACCCGCTCTCAGGGCTAGTTGCCGGCGGAACCATAGAATGATGGCCAGGAGCCCTGCCGCAGCGATCAGAAACACGGGCGCACCGCCCCAGCGGTCCACGACAAAGCCCGCGAACGCTGCGCCGACGGACTGGCCGGTGAACAGCATCATGGCGAACATCGCCACCGAAAGGCCGCGCGCTTCCGGATCGAGCTGGGTGGCTTCCAGCTGCAGCGTATTGTGCACCATATAGAACCCGAGACCGACGATTGCGGTCGCCAAGGGGATCACGGCCAGCCAGGGCGAAATGGCCAGCGTCACAAAGGCGCCGGCCAGGAGGACGGCGCCCATGCCCATCAGCCGGATCTGACCGTAGTGCGGCACCAGCCAGCCGGCACTCAGCGAATAGGCGAGCGCGCCGATGCCGAATGCCCCAGTGAGCCCGCCGGCGAGGCCCGGGCCGATGCCGAAGCCGGTATGAAGGTGCGCCGGCAGATACGCAAACGTGCCGAACATCAAGGCGCCTTCGAGAAAAGCCGTGCCGAGCAGCAGCCGTGACCAGCGCCCCGAAGCCAGCCGCGCCGCGGCGCGCAATGCGTTATGCAAGTTTGGCGCGGCCAGCGGCGGTGCTGCCATCTTCAAGCGCTTCATTTCGGAGGCAAGCAGCGCAGCGGCGAGGACATGAGCGACGCCGACGAGGATGAAAACACCGCGCCAGCCAACGAGCTCGCCGAGGATACCGCCGATAGCCTGGCCGAAGACGACGCCAAGGATTGTTCCTGACGCAAACCGCGCCAGTACCGCTTGCCGATCCTGATAAGGAATCACGTCGCCGAGCCAGGCGAGACCTAAGGGAATCATGGCCGCAGCACCGACGCCGGCCAGGAACCGCGCCATGATGTGCGGGACAAGCGAGGGCATGAGGGCGCTGAGGAGCGTTGCGAGGCCGGCCCACATGCTGCCGATCACAATAATGCGCAGCTTGCCGCTTGTGTCACCCAAAGTACCGACCACGATCTGGAACAGACCGTAGGCCAGGGCGAAAGCCGTGATTGCGACGCCGACACCGCCGACGGTTGTTCCGAACTCCACCGCCATCTGCGGCAGCAGCGGATCGGATATGCGGATATTGGCGGCGCTGACGAATGTGTTGACGCCAAGCAGCACGATGGCGCGCGTCAGCGTGCTGCCGTCGATGGGCGAGGTAGGCTCAGACACGGCGGCGCGTTCGCTCGGTTGCTGTGCTGACAGGATGCCGCTGCCTACGCGTTCCGGGGAGTTTTGTCACCAGCACGGTGGTGCAGGCCAGTCCCGCACTTATTTACAGATGCGGCCCTCGGCCCGATGGCGCGCCAGGTCGAGGTGGAAGTGATCGTGGTGGGCCGCGTCATATTCGGGACCAAGCACGGTCGTGAAGACGTTGCAGGAGCCGCTGTGCACCGCCCTCAGGAAATTCTGCTCCGGCATCGGCCCGCGCCACCCGGTCTTGACGCGGATGACGTAGCCGCCTTCCAGCACGAAGCCCGCCACGTCGAGCGCATTCGCGTGCCCGTGCTCGGACAGGCGCGCGCCGATGACATGATTCATGGGCCGGCAGGAGTACGACCCTGCCACTTTGATGGCGACGATGTTGGCGCGCAGGTGATGGCGCGCGGCGGGAATGACCACGCGCTCCATCCAGTAGTCGACGGCCGGGATCATCGGGCAGCGCAGCAGCGCGGGCGGTTCCAGGGTGACGCCGCCGCGGGCGGTGGCCGACACCGTAAAGGGGTGGATGGCGCCGCAGGCGCTGGGGCCGCCGAGGGATGACCGGGTGGTGACAAAGGCCGTTTCGCGCACGGCGCCGGACGCGAGACAGGCGCGCTCTTCGTCGGCGCGCCAAGGCTCATGTTTTGCGACAAACGTCGGCTGCCGGGTGCAAGCCCAGAGGGCGAGCGCGGCACACAAGGTCAAAACTAACCCGACGCGAGACTGGTACATGAGGCCACGTACTCTGCCTGCGGGCCGTTAAAGTCCGGTTAACCAAAGTAGACCACCGCACCCGGGCGATTCGTCAGCGGCCGGATGCTCGGCCGCCCCCTGGCCACTTTTGGTCCTTTTTTTCTGTTTGGGTCTTTTGGAAGATGGCCTGCGGGGCCATCTTGCGCCGGCAGGCGCGCTGTGCCCGTGCGAGGAGGACACCCGAATGCCCGACATCGTCAAGACGCCGCTGCAGTATCTGGACAAGGCACAGTCTGCTTTGCGGGACATGGGCCTGATGCCGGACAAGGTCGATCCGGCGCCGATCAACGCCTTGCTCGAAAAAATCTCCGATCTCGATAAGGACAAGATCGCGCTGATCGCGCGCACGCTGGGCCAGGCCGAGATCTTCAACGAGGTGGTGCGCGAGCAGACCGCGCGCATGGAAATCGGCGAGCGCTACCAGAAGATCACCGAGGGCTTCAACTCCATCCGCGACGACTCCAAGCGCCTCGTTGACCAAGTGTCCGACGGCAAGCTCGACCTGCTCGAGCGCGGCACCAACATGTGGATGAAGATCGCGCGCGGCGATATTGCCGACAGGTTCGACAGCATTCGCAAGACCTATCTCGACGTCACCAAGGAAACCAAGAACCAGATCGAGCGCGAGGGCAAGATCCTCGACGCC
>CADEEC010000161.1 GCA_902826255.1 uncultured Hyphomicrobiales bacterium
AAGGAGGGATTGAAACGCACCTCGTCATGACCAAGGCGGCGCAGGTGACCCTTGCGCACGAAACATCGATGAAGGTTGCCGACGTTCAGTCGATGGCCAGCGTTGTGCACCGCATCGAAGACATTGGCGCGTCTATTTCCAGCGGCTCGTTCCGGACCATGGGCATGATCGTAGCGCCATGCTCCATCCGCAGCCTGTCCGAGATCGCGGGCGGCGTCACCTCCAACCTCCTCACGCGCGCGGCAGACGTCATCCTGAAGGAGCGCCGGCGCCTGGTGCTCATGGTGCGCGAGACCCCGCTGCACCTCGGTCATCTGCGCAGCATGGTCCAGGTCACGGAAATGGGCGCCATCGTCATGCCGCCGGTGCCGGCATTCTACGCGCGCCCGCAAACCATCGACGATATTGTGGCGCATAGCGTCGGGCGCGCGCTCGACCTCTGCGACATCGAGAATGACCTCGTTCGCCGTTGGGGCGAGCCCAAGGGGAACAAGACCCCGGGTTGATCTGGAGAAGCGGCGAGCATGTCGACTCTTCCGCTCGATGGACCGCATTGGTCGTTTGCACTTGATATCTATGCGCGGCCCGGCGTGTCGGACGCCTGCCTCCTCCTGCAGGACCGGGCCGGCGTGGACGTCAACGTCCTGCTCCTGGCCCTCTACGCGGTCACCCGGCGCGGCATGGCGCTCGGTCGCCATGACCTGCAGAACATGGACGACGCCGTTGCCGCCTGGCGTCAGGAGGTGGTGGGCCCCCTGCGGGCCATCCGCCGGCGCCTGAAGAGCGGCCCCAAACCGGCACCCGATGACGCCACCGAAGCCCTCCGCCGCCATATCAAGAAGGCCGAGCTTCAAGCAGAGCAGATCGAGCAGGCCGTACTGGCGCGCTGGCTCGAAGCGCATTCCGGCACAGCAAACCGCGACGCCGGCATTGCGGACATACTTCAAGATGTCGTGGCGTACTTCGCGGAACGAACGCGCGCGGGTTCGCAGTTGCATGCGGACCCGGCCATCCGGGATGCCATCGCCACGATTGCCCGGGCCGCTGCCGGCTAGCGCAGCCCCGTCGTGTCTCCCTCGCCGATGTCCCAATACAGCCCCGCCATCACCTCGATGGCGGAACGCGACAGCGGCATGAGGATGTGCTCGTCGGGCGCGTGCTGGGAGCACGACGCGTAGGAATGCGGGATCCAGATCGTGGGCATGCCGAGCACGTCGGTGAAGACATCGTTGCAGATCGACCCGCCCATCTGCGGCACGATTGCAGGCTTGGCGTTCGACGAGCGGCGCAGGGAGGCCGCCACGAACCTCACCCACGGGTGGTCGGGTTCCGTGCGGGTGGCGGCAAAGCGGCCGTCGTTGACGGCGGGCGGCGGCATCACCTTCACGCGCGAGAACCCGCGCTCATCGAGATGACGCTGCAGGGCCGGCATCACCGCGTCCGCATCCGTACCCGCCACGAACCTTAGCTGGCAGTTGGCAACCGCGCTCGGCGGCACCGCGTTCACGGGCCGGCCGGGCGTGCCCGCAGTGAAGGCGAGGACATGGAACACATTGGAGCCGTAGACACGCTCGGCCGGCGTGTGCCCGGGCTCTCCCCACCACGGATCGACGGCCGGGCCGTCGGCGCCGCCGTCGACCTCGACATCTGCCAGCGCCTCCTTGACGGCCGCCGACATGGGCGGCGCCTTCAATGCGTCGACGAGCAACGCGCCGGTCGGACCCACGATCACGGCCAGCGCATTGGCAAGGATCAGCGCAGGATTGGCGATCAGGCCACCCCAGTTGCCCGAGTGATGGCCGCCGTCGCGCAGGTCGCACACAAGATCGAAGTTGATGGCACCGCGACAGCCGAGCGTCATCGTCGGCCGCTCCGGCTTCACGCGCGGACCGTCGGAGGCGATCAGCACGTCCGCCGCGAAGTCGCGCTTGTGCATGGCGGCAAGCTCGGCAAGGCCCTTGGAGCCGGCTTCCTCACCCATCTCGACAATGAACTTGGCATTGAAGCCGAGCTTCCCGCCGCGCTCGGCGCGCACCACCTCGAGCGCCGCCATGTTGAGCGTGTGCTGTCCCTTGTTGTCCGCGGTGCCGCGTCCATACAGGCGTTCACCGTCACGCGCCGTCTCCCAGGGCCCCTTGCCCTTGGTCCACTGGTCCTCGAGGCCGCGGATGACGTCCCCGTGCCCGTAACCCAGCACCGTGGGCCGCCCCTCCTCCTCCACATAGGAGGCCAGCAGCACCGGCGCCTGCCCCGCGATCGGGTTGTCGAAGACACGCGTCGAGAAGCCGAGGCGCGCGAACGCCGGTGCGATCTCTTCGTCGAGGTAGCGGTGCAGCTCCGGCAGGCTGGCCGGCAGCTTCTGACTTTCGGTGCGGAAGGCCACCCGGCGGGCCAGCTCCGTCTCGAACCGGCCGCCCTCGACGTAGGTGCGGGCGCGCTCGATCGCACCGCCTCGTGTTCCCTGTGACATACGCAAACCTCGCGCTCAGGCCATGCCGCAACGACGGCATTCAACCATGCCGCTGCGGATTGCAACAGGCTGGGGCGAGGTTGCCGACGCGCGTGCGCGAACAGGGACCGGTATCGATCACCGGGGCCGATAAATGGTGCGGTCGAAAGGACTCGAACCTTCACGCCTTGTGGGCGCTACCACCTCAAGGTAGTGCGTCTACCAATTCCGCCACGACCGCTTGCCGCCGGCGCCCGCTCTGTAGCAAACCGGGGCGGTGCAAACAAGCAGTCCGTGGCTCCGCCGCCCGCTTGATCCCGGTGCGTCGCGGCGCCACATTCAGGAACGCAAGCAGAGGGCTGCACCGTCAGGTCAAGACGCTCCCTTTGCCTTCGGATCAGGATTAGATGGCCCAACCCGCAGGCCCACCCATTGTCTGGAGCGTCTCGCACGGCCTTGTCCCGTACGAGGCGGCCAGCGCCGCCATGATCGAGCGCGCCGCGGCCGTAGCCGAAGGCCGCGCGAGCGAGCTCGTCTGGCTGCTGGAGCATCCCCCTCTCTACACTGCAGGCACCAGTGCGAAGGCAGATGACCTGCTCGCACCGGCGCGGTTTGCCGTGCATCGCACCGGCCGCGGCGGTCAGTTCACCTATCACGGTCCCGGCCAGCGCGTGATCTATGTGATGCTCGACGTGCGCCGGCGCTTCGGCGACGTACGTGCGTTCGTGGCAGCGCTCGAGGACTGGATCATCGCCGCGCTCGCCGGCCTCGGGGTCGAGGGCGAGAAGCGGCAGGGCCAGGTAGGGGTCTGGGTGCGGCAAGGTTCCGGCTACGCCAAGATCGCCGCAATCGGCGTGCGGCTGTCGCGCTGGGTCAGCTCGCACGGCATCAGCCTGAACGTGTCGCCCGACCTGTCGCACTATGACGGCATCGTACCCTGCGGCATCCGCGACGCCGGGGTCACGAGCTTGGCTGCATTGGGTCGCAGCACCGACATGACCACGGTTGACCTTGCCTTGCGCGCCGCACTCGAGACGCACATCGGTGCCGCCGTCATCGGCCCACCGCCGCTCTCCGACACCGCGCAAACTGACAGCCTCACAGCGCAGCCGACCGCCGCGATCTAGGTCAGGAAGCTCTGTTTCATCCACAGGAAAGATGGGCTGGGGTCTTGGCCGCGTGCAGCGAACGCCGGCCGGAAAACAGTGCGCGCCGCATTCCGGTGGCCCGGAAGCGGCGCGCAGGAACGAGAACGACCCCTCTTCTCAGCCCTTGCTGCCCGGCCTCTTGCCGGTCGGCTGGGGCGCTTTGGTCCCGTCCATGGGATCAGGACCATCGTAATAGACTGTGCCGTCCTCGATCGTGACGACGTCGTTCGCCGCGAGGCGGAACGCATCGTCATCGCTGTCGTTGATACGAATGGTGCACCCTTTGAGACAGATGTCCGCCAACGTCTGCGACGGTTTCATCATGTAATCGGCCCTGGTTTCACCCTCGATGATCGTCACCCTGTGATCGCGTTCATCGCGATTTGTGATCGACACCGCGTGGGCTGCGGTGGTGCTCAACAGGAGCCCGATCACGCCAATCGCACGCGCCGTACTAATCATCGGAACCGAACTTAAGGGATGCACCAGCAGTTCACTTCTTCTTCTTCTTCGCGGTCTTCTTCGCCGTCTTCTTCGCAGCCTTCTTCTTAGCAGCCATTGCTGTAGTCCTTCCAGTGATTCACCCGAATCGTGTTCGGGCAATGTCAATGTGAAAATTTTTCTGCGAGTCTACAACTGGATTTTTCCGCTGACGCCTATCGAAACTTTCGATAGATACTTTTCAGCACTCGTAACGAGTGGAGTTTGTCTCAAAATGGACATCGCTCTCGCGCGTACGTTCTTGATGGTCGCGGAGACCGGCAGCTTCATCGATGCCGCGCGCAAGATGAACATCACGCAGTCGACGGTCAGCGCGCGCATCAAGAACCTCGAGGACATCTTCGGCCGCGCACTGTTCGATCGATCCAAGAACGGCGCCGAGCTGACGACTGCGGGCGAGCAGTTCCAGAAGCACGCGCTGGCGCTCGTGCGCGTATGGCAGCACGCGCAGCTCGAGGTCGGCCTCTCCGGACATCACCACGATCATCTCTCGATCGGCGCCCAGGCCACCCTCTGGGACGGCTTTCTTCTGAAATGGATCGTCTGGCTCAGGCAGAACATCCCCGACATCGCCATCTCGGCAAGCGCAAGCTTGTCCGCGGTCATGATCCAGCGCCTGCTGGAAGGCACGCTGGATCTCGCCGTCATGTACCGGCCCGGTCAGCCGCCGGGCATGACGATCGAGCACCTGTTCGACGAGGAGTTCGTGCTCGTCACCAGCGCCACCAGCCGCCGGCGCCACGCCAGCGACTATGTCCTCGTCGACTGGGGCCCCGAATTCCAGGCCGAGCACGCCGCGGCCTATCCCGACCTCACCAACCCGGCCGTCAACCTGGACATGGGCTCGCTGGGGCTCGATTTTCTGCTGGCCAACGAGGCTTCGGGCTATTTTCCGCGCCGGCTCGTCAAGCCGCACCTGGCCCGCAAGCGCCTGCGCATCCCGGCCCGGGCCCGCACCTTCACCTGCCCCGTCTATATGGTGTACCCCGCCACGCGCGACGAGGAAGCCTTCGAGCCGATCCTCGACGGCATCCGCGAGGCGGCCAAGCGCGTCGGCACCCTCACGCCGAGCCCGGCTTAGCCCGTCGGCAGCACCTCGAAGCCCGGTGCCCGGCTTTCCGGCTCGTCGGTGACATCCACCGACGCGACCACGGCCGACCTCGGACCATGCTGGCAGCGCGCGATCATCGCATCCACATCGGCAGCGCGACCTGAGAACACCGCTTCGACGCTGCCGTCGATGCGATTGCGCACCCAGCCGGTGAGGCCAAGATCGCCCGCGGTTCGCTCCGTCCAATAGCGGTAGCCGACGCCCTGCACACGGCCACGGACGAGAACGCGCACCGTACGCATGTCGGTTGCCCTCACCTAGTATCCCAGCGCCATGCCGTCTTTACGGTGATCCGATGCGCCGATGAGCGTGCCGTTCGCCGCGTCGCGCATCACGATCTGGCCGCCGCCCCACGGCAGCGGCCGGCGCTGCAGCTTGTGCCCGCGCGCCTCGAGGCCGGACAGCACATCGCGCGGCACACCGTCTTCGACAAGGATCGCATCGCCCTCGAAGAACATGCGCGGGGCCTCCAGCGCCTCCTGCGGGCCCATTCCATAGTCGAACATGTTGTTCATCACATAGACGTGGCCCATCGGCTGGAAGTGCGCGCCCATGACGCCAAAGGCCATCAGCGGGGCTTCGTCCCTGCAAACCATCGCCGGAACCAGGGTGTGCATCGGCCGTTTGCGGGGCGCGATGCAATTCGGGTGTGCAGGGTCGAGCACGAAGCCTTCGCCGCGGTTATGGAAGCACACGCCGGTCTTCTCGGTCACGATGCCGGTGCCGAAGTCCCCGTAGAGCGAGTTGATGAACGACACCATCATCCCGCTCTCGTCGGCGATGGAGAAGCACACCGTATCGGTGCCACCGGGACGCGGCACCGGCCCCAGCTCCGGCTTGTGCCTGTCGCGGTCTATGCCGGCGGCCAGCTTGGCAATGGTGGCATCGTCGAGCATGTGATCGACCGGCACCTTGGCCATGTCCGGGTCGGCCAGGAACGCGTCGCGCATGGCAAAGGCCGCCCGCGCCACCTCCATCAGCAGGTGGAAGTGCTCGACGGATTGCGGATTGGCGGCCGGTGCCCCCAGCTTCTCGAGCATCTTGAGCATGATCATCGCCACGATGCCCTGGTTGCTCGGCGGCATCTCGTAAAGCGTCACGCCGCGGTAAGGCAGCGCCAGAGGCTCCACATAGGTCGAGGATTGGGCCGCAAAGTCGTCCAGCGTATGCAAGCCGCCGAGCGCGTTCAGCGTCTCCACCATGTCGCGGGCAACCTCGCCCTGGTAGAAGCCGTCGCGGCCGTGGGCGGCAATCTGCTTGAGGGTCGCCGCCAGTGCCGGGAAGCGCATCACCTCGCCGGCTTTTGGCACCTTGCCATCCTTCAGCAGGTGCCGCTTGGCGCCGGGTCCGTTGAACTTGCGGCTGCCGTTCTGCCAATCCGCCGCAACCCGCGGAGCCACCACGAAGCCGCCTTCCGCCAGCGCGATGGCAGGGGCGAGCAATCGGGACAGAGGCTGCGTGCCGTGATCTGCTGCCAACCGGCACCACCCGTCGACGGCGCCCGGCACCGTGACTGCATGCACCATCGTGGTCTCGATGCGCTTGATGCCTTTGTCCGCGTACCAGGCCGCCGTCGCCGCCTTGGGTGCGCGGCCCGACGCGCTGAAGGCGATCGGTTTCGTCTGGCCGGGCTTGTGCAGGATTGCAAAGACGTCACCGCCGATGCCGGTCATCGGGCATTCGACGACGGCGAGCACCGCAGCGGTAGCGACCGCTGCGTCAATCGCGTTGCCGCCTTGGCGCAGAACCTCGATCGCGGTCAGTGTGGCCGCGGGATGCGAGGTGGCGCACATGGCGCTGCGGCCGTAGACAGGCGAGCGTCCCGGAAGGTGAAATGTGCGCATGGCAGGTCCCTTGGCGGCGGGCAAACGAAGGTCTGGATGCCTGTTGAGGCGGCGCTGTGAACGCCGGAGCGGCTGTGCCCCGGTACCTTAGAGGCTGAGCGCCGAGATTCAATTGCAACGCTCGGGCAGCGGTCAGGCGAATTCCATGATCACCGCATCGACGGCGAGGCTGTCGCCGGCCTTGGCCTTGATCGACTTGACGGTGCCATCACGCTCGGCGCGCAGGATGTTCTCCATCTTCATGGCTTCCACCACGCACAACGCCTCGCCGGCCTTCACATCCTGCCCTTCGGACACGTGGATGGCCTTGACGAGACCGGGCATGGGGCACAGCAGCAGCTTGGAGGTGTCGGCTGCCGCCTTCTCGGGCATCAGCTGGGCCAACTGCGCCTCGCGCTCGGTATAGACGTAGGCCTTGGCGCGAATGCCGCGGTAGGCGAGGTCATACCCGTTCAGGATCGGCCGCACCTGCACGCACACCTGCCGCTTGCCGACGTGGCCGCGCCAGAGCGGATTGCCCGGCCACCAGTCCGCATCCACGTCGAGCGGCGTGCGGCGCACGCCCTTGGCATCCACCAGCGTTACGTGCGTGGGGCTGCCGAGCGTACCCTCGACGCGTGCCGCCACCAGCGCGTCGCCGATCTTGGCGAATCGGCGCTCTGAAAAGCGCACCGCGGGGCCCGGCATCTGGTCGGTTATCTCGCGGCGGCGCACGTTGTTGAGGTGGTCGATGGCAATGGCCACCGCCGCCAGGATATCCAGCTCCTCGCCCTCCGGATTGCGCGACTTGAACCCGCCCTTGAACTCCTCGGCGATGAAGCCGGTGGAGAGCTGGCCTTTGCGCCAGCGGGGATGCTGCATGAGGGTGGAGAGGAAGGGAATATTGTGCTCCACCCCGTCGATGACGAAGGCATCGAGCGCCTCGGCCTGCACGTCGATCGCGGCCTCACGGGTAGCGGCGTGCGTGACGAGTTTGGCAATCATGGGGTCGTAGTAGACCGAAATCTCCGATCCTTCCGTCACGCCCGTGTCGTTGCGCACGGTGCCGGCCTTGGATGAGGTCTCCGGCGGTGGCTGGTAGCGGGTAAGACGGCCGACCGACGGCAGGAAATTGCGCAAGGGGTCTTCGGCATAGATGCGGCTTTCCACCGCCCAGCCGTTGAGTTGCACATCCGCCTGCTTGATCTTCAGCTTCTCGCCCGCCGCCACGCGGATCATCTGCTCGACGAGGTCGATGCCCGTGATCAGCTCCGTCACGGGATGCTCGACCTGCAGCCGGGTGTTCATTTCCAGGAAGAAGAAGCTCCTGTCCTGCCCGGCCACGAACTCCACCGTGCCGGCGCTGTCGTAGCC
>CADEEC010000162.1:0-4818 GCA_902826255.1 uncultured Hyphomicrobiales bacterium
CGATGCCGAGCGGGCCGGTGGCGCCGACATGCTCGAGGCTGCTCGGTGCGAGGTTCTGGCCGCCGCCGGCCGTGAAGAGCCCGCCCAGGATGTCCAGCGAACCCTCGCCGTTGCTGCTTTGCTGCGTTCCAAACAGAGCGTCCGCGGCGATGCCCAACGGGCCATCGACTACGACGGACTCGATGCTGCGTCCGCCGAGGCCCTCTCCAAACGACTGCTCGCCGATGAGGCCGCCCGCGTGCACCGGCGCCACGCCGCCGTCGTCCGTGTAGGTGATGCCCGCGCGCGCGCCGGCAAGCTCCATGGCAGCGGAGTCGATTTCACCCGCCGGTGTGTACGTCACACTCAGGGGCGACCCGTTGCCGAGCCCATTTGGCGCCTGGCCTGCCAGCAGGCCGCTGAGCGCATCGAGGGAATTTCCGGATCCAAGCATTACGCAATCCTTTCAAAACTCGGGAGAATTGTTGCGATCGAAAACCTGCCGGGCGTCACGCTGCGCCAACAATCCCACTATCCTCCTGAAACCGCACATTAGACACTGATCAATCCGACAGGTTGTCAGATTAGCAATTGCGGGTAGGCTTGGTGGAGGTGTTGTCCGCGCAGGTTGCCCAATGGAGCGCAGCGTGAGTACGAAGCCCGGCCAGGAAGCATCGGTTCAGAAAGCGCGCGTCGATCTCGCCTGGGCGGAGGTCGCCGGTCTGGTCCGCATGCATGCCGACGGAAGCTGGAGCCCGACCGAGTTGGCGCGCCTATGGCTGAGCCAGCGCGCCGGCCGAACGGACTGTCGCCGATCACCCTGGTTCGCGCAGGGGCCATTGAGCCCCGGCATCGTTCTCATCCGGCCGGCGGCGGAGGTGGGGCAGGCTGCGGCCGGGCGAAGATCAGCTTCTGATAGACGAGCCCGATCCCGATCAGCACCACCCCGAGGCAGATGACGGAGAAGGCGCGCCAGAAGCCGCCGATGCCGGTGAGGTCGAAGAGGAACACCTTGATCACCGACAGCACCACCAGCGCCGCGGAGGCAAGCCGCGCCTCACGCGAGCCGCGCACCAGCCCATAGCCGAGGAAGGCAAGGCCGAGCGCCAGCCACGCGACGGAATAGGCCCACACCTCCGGCGCACTCGTGCTGCGCCACAGCGTGATGATCTCGCCATGGAAGGCGTGGCGCACCTCGAGCGTCACGTAGCCGAACAGCAGCAGCAGCGCGAGGATCGCCACCATCGTCACGTACCAGTTGGGACGCACGCCACGCGCGGTGCGCGCCAGCACGACGGCGGCGCCGCCGGGCAGCAGGTAGGCGAGCAACAGCGAGCTGAACACGGTCGGCCCGAGCACGGATTGCCGACTGAACAGCGGATTCTCGGTGAGACCGAGGCCGAACACCACCAGCAGCGCCGAGATCACGCCGAACGCGAGCGATGCGAAGCGGAACACCGGGTTGGCCCGCGCCAGGTCCATGCGCACCAGCACGATGGAGAAGCCGATGCTCGTGAGCGCGAACAGGCCCTGCTCGATGTGCCCGGACATGGGCGACAGGATATCGCCGCCGTTGAGCGCGTGCCGGATCTGGAAGAAGAACAGCAACGCCGCGAACAGCAGCCCGAGCGCATCGCACAGGCGTACCGCGAGGTCCTCGCCCTGGCGCTTGAGGATATAGCCAGCGCCGAGGAAGGCCGCCGCCGGCGCGCCGTAGCCGAGCAGCAGCCAGTTGAAGATCGGCCAGGTGCCGACGTCGGCGCCGGCGATGTAGGGGTCCCAGGCGAGGCGGCCGAGCACGATGAAGCCGATCGCCACCACGACGTAGCGCAGCATCGGGATGCGATCGATGACCGCAAACAGCGAGGTGGTCGCCGCCGTCACCGCGAACGCCACCGTGAGATAGCCGCGGTCCAGCACCATCACGAAAGCCAGCGCCATCGCCGCCGCCACGCCGGAGGCAAACGCGCCGATGGCGAGATGGATGGCAGGCGTCTTCGGGCTGATCTTGTCGAGGGCGTTGGCGAGAAAATAGAAGGCACCCGCGAGCAGGACAGCGATGAAAGCAAACGAGATCGAGCGGTCGAACTGCGTGACGCGCAAATAAACCAGCACCAGCGCCAGCAGCGGCGGCACCACGGCGGCAAGCGCGTAGAGAGCGGCCGTGCGGATCGGCAGCGCGCGGCCGCGCCATAGACGCAGGGTCGCAACGGCGGTGATTGCCGCCATCACCACGAGCGCAAACATCATGTAGTTGGTGACGTTGTCGGGGAGCCGCAGAATGTACTCAGCAGCGGTGGTGACGAGGCGCGGATCGGGGGCATCCCTGAGACCAGGCCAGGTCGCGAGTGCCGCCAGCGCAACGATGCCAGCGAGCGGCGCGGCAGAAGCCGCCGGCGCGCTGCGCCAGGCGGTGGCGGCGAGGATACCCATCGCCACCAGGGCGAATGCGGTCCAGCGCGTGTCCATGGTTGCCGCGCCGAGCGCCACGACGGCAATGCCCGTCAGTGCGGCAAGCGCGGCTGCGGCGATCCAATCGGGCTCGGCGGCCTCGTCGGATACGCCCAGATGCGGCTCGATGGCGATCAGCGCGCAGGCGAGCGCGAGCTGGATGGCCACATGCGTAAACAGCGCGCTGGCGAAGCCGCCGCCCGCGCCGGCGCTGACCGGGTCGACCAGCACGAAGCCCCACAGCACGCCGCCGGCAACGGCCGCAACGGCAAGCCACAGCCAGCGGCGCATGCGCGCCAGCGCGTAGGCCGCGCCCGCCACGACGGCGAGATAGAGCACCAGCGGCCAAGGATTTGGGTCAGCCGAGTCGATCAGCATCGGCACCAGCAATCCGGCGGCGAGACCAAGACCCGCCAGCGCCGGCCCATGCAGGGCGGCAGCAAACATGGTGGCGATGGCGATGGCGCCCAGCAGCACGAAGGCCATGCCGGGACCAATGAAGCCGTAGAGCGCATGCGCGGCGTAGACGGCGCCGAAGGCGCTCGCGGTGCCGGCGGCGGTCAAGATGCCGGGAACGTGCGCTGAGGGAACCGCGGCAATCGGCGAGGCGCGCTCGGAGCGGCGAAACCATTCACCGGCCGCGATTAGCAGCACGCCAAACAGGAGGCCCAGCACGACGCGCATGCCAGGGCCGAACACGCCAGCCTCGATCGAGTAGCGCACCAGCAGCAGGCCGCCGAGGCCGAGCGCGAGGCCGCCGACCCAGACTGCCCAGCGCGTACCGAGCCGCTCTTCCAACGTGGTCGCCGGGGCGGCCGGCGCTATCGGCTGCAGTGGTGCAGGCTGCTGATCGACAGGTGCGCCTTCCGCGGGCTGCTCAGGTGTTGCGGCTGCATCGACCGCCTCGGGTTGGGGTTGTGACCGTTCTTCAGCGGCGGCGCGCGGTGCCGCCGGCATGCGACCGAGTGCGATGTCCGACTGCAGGGCCCGCAGCTCATTGAGGACGGCCGTCAGCCGCTCCTGCTGCAGGAAAACGGCGCGGCGCGTGCGCCACGCCACGATGAGCGCAATCAGGCCAAGCAGGAAACCAAAGAAGTCCATCGCCAGCTCTTCGTGTCGCGTCGATCCGTATCGGCACTGATTCGCACCAGGCCCTGTAAGGCATGGCAAATCGTGGTGCATGGCAGGTAAATGCCAGGACTGACGAGATAATTCTGGCAACATGATGTATCGGCAGCTCGCCGTGCCGGGCCGAGTTGCCGAACCAAGTCTCTCCCTGGACAGGCGCGGCCGCGTCGCGTCCTATGCGTCACCCACAGGAGACCCTACGCGATGCCAGCCCCCATCGGACTGTTCCGCGGCGAGACCGCCCTTGTCACCGGCTCGGCCTCCAACATCGGCCGCGCCATTGCCCTGGCGCTGGCGCGGGAGGGCGCTGCCGTGCGCTGCGCCGATATCGATGCGGCGCGCAACGCAGTCACCGTCGCCGACATCGCCAAGGCCGGCGGCACGGCCGAGGCCATCCTCGCCGACCTCTCCACCAGGGACGGCTGGAAGTCCGTGCTGCCCGAGGGCGACAGCTCGATCTCCATGTTGGTGCACTCCGCCTCGCCGCCGCGGCGTGAGGCCGACGGCGCGCTCACCGTCTCGGAGGAGACATGGGACGCGATGGCCAACACCAACGTGCGCTCCGGTTTCTTCCTCGCGCGCGAGCTCGGCCGGCGCATGAAGGCAACCGGCACCAAGGGCCGCATGCTGTTCATCACCTCGCTGCACGCGGAGACGCCGCGCAACATTCCCCACTACGCCGCCTCCAAGGCCGGCCAGACCATGGTGGTGAAGGAGCTGGCCCGCGCGTTGGGCCCCGCCGGCATCCGCGTCAACGCGCTGGCGCCTGGGGCTGTACCGGGCGGCGGCTTCAACGCGGCGGCCTTCAACTTCGACGGCAAGATTCCGCTTGGCCGCCTCGGCAAGGCCGAGGACATGGCCGACATGGCGCTGGCCCTGCTGTCCGACCGCTTCTCGGGCTACGTCACCGGCACCACGGTGGCGGTGGACGGCGGCATCGCGCTCTACAATTGGATTCCATTGCCCGAGTCCTGATTGTCGGCGCGCCCGCCATCACTGCGCGCGGGCGGTCGCGAAGTGCTAGATTGAGCGTGCAAGCGCACGGCGAAGATGCGCAGAGCAATCGGGGAGGAGAAAGCCATGACCGTCTGGCGTCGTTTGCTGCTGCTCGGTGCCGCGATCGTAGTCTGTTCGAGCGGACCTGCATCGCGGCCGGCATGGTCGCAAGGTTATCCGGACCGTGTCATCCGACTGATCGTGCCGTTCGCTGCCGGCGGCAATGCGGACATCAACGGCAGGGTTGTCGGCGACATCGTGCAG
>CADEEC010000162.1:4918-8329 GCA_902826255.1 uncultured Hyphomicrobiales bacterium
CACGTGCCTTACAAGAGCGGCGGCTCCCTGTTGCCGGACGTCATCAGCGGCAACATCGACGGCGCCATGACGGAGCTGTCGACAGCGGTGGAGCTGCACAAGGGCGGGCAGGCGCGCATTTTGGCCGTCGCGGGCGCGGGCCGCTCCAAGCTCGCGCCAGATATCCCGACCTTCGACGAGCAGGGGGTCAAGAGTTTCCAGGCGCGGAGCTTCATCGGCATCCTGGCGCCCGCCAAGACGCCGCGCGAGATCACCGCCAAGCTTCAAGCGGCGATCGCTGCCGGCCTGGGACCGGGTAGTGCGGCGGCCGAGAAGCTCGCGGCCACGGGCTCGGAAATTGCCACGGCGGAACAGATGACGCCCGACGGTTTCGCGGCGTTTATCAAGCGCGACTACGAGGACATGCGGGCTGCAACCTCGGCGGCGGGCATCAGCAAGAAGTGACCCGGCGGCCTCAGGCCTTGCTGGGCGACCAGCCGTAAAGACGGGCCGTGTTGGCGCCCATCAGCTTGACCTTGTCGGTCTCCGAGATGCGGTTGGTGGCGCGGAAGGCTTCCACGCCCTGCTTGAAGGTGAGAAGCTTGATGGTCCGGGTCCAGTCCGTCCCCCATAGGCTGCGATCGATGCCGAACGCGTCGATCATGCGGCAGACCGGGTCCCAGATATCGTTATAGGGATAGGGCTCGCGCGACAGCGTGCCGGCGCCGCTGATCTTGATGGCGACATTCTTGAGCGCGGCCAGCGTCAGCACCTTGGGCAGCTCGGCCCACGGGTCGGCGGGAACCGGCGGTGCGTGCGGCTGCACGAGGCCGAGATGGTCGACGATGATGGACGTATCTGGGTTGCGGCGGATGAGCTCGATGCCCTGGTCCAGCCGCCCGGCAATGTGCAGGTTCACCGGCATGGACAGCCGCGCCGCCGCCGCCAGCACCCGGTTGAGCCCGGGATCGGCCGGATCGGTGGCGAGCCCGCTGCGGACAAGCAGCATGCGCACGCCGACGCAGCCGGGCGTGCGCTTCCAGTCCGCGATGATGTCGGCAACGGCGGGATCGGAGGGGTCGACCGGCTTCACGACCGCGAAACGTCCCGGATGGCGCGCGTAGACCTCGAGGGCGTAGCCGGCGTCGTAGCGGTACATGGCGAAGGGCGAAACCAGGATGGCCCCATCGATGCCGAGGGCATCCATCTCCGCCACCATCTGATCGCCCGTCGCCTCCGGTGGGCCGGCCAGCACGCCATGCCACGGCCGGCCGGGGTGATCGCGCTCGTAGACGTGAATCTGGGAGTCGATGGTCATCATGGCTCGCCTCGCTGCAGCGGCTGCGTTTACCAGCAAGCCCGAAGCGTTTCCGACCTGTCAACCACGCCCGGCAGCCAGGCCGTCACCGGATGCCGCAGTCCCAACCGGGGTGTCGCATACGCCGGCGGCCGGCACCTCGATGCGCCCCATTGCGCCGCACCGGGCCCATCGCTATAACCCGGCCAGCGAATTTCCAGGGCCGCCGTGCAAATTGCGACAGGCTGGGCCCTAATTTCCTTTGGAGATCAGGCCCATGGCCCAGCAGGTGAGCGAGATCAAGGCGTATGCGCGCAAGCGTGCCGGCACCGGTGGCGCGCGCGAGGTGCGGCGCCAGGCGCAGGTTCCGGCGGTGATCTACGGCGAGGGCAAGTCGCCAGAGAACATCGCGCTCGCCACCAACGAGGTGGTGAACCTGATGAACCGCGGGCGGTTTCTGGCCACGCTCATCACCCTCGACGTCGAGGGCGGCGGCAAGACACGCGTCATTCCGCGCGAGGTGCAGCTCGATCCGGTCAACGACAAGCTCGTACACATCGACTTCCAGCGCGTCGGCCCCGGCGCCAGCGTGCGCGTCGACGTGCCGGTGCGCTTCGTCAATGAGGCGCTGTCGCCGGGCCTAAAGCGTGGCGGCGTGCTCAACGTCGTGCGGCACGAGGTTGAGGTGATCGCGCCGGCCGACGAGATCCCCGAGGTGTTCGAGTTCAATCTCGAAGGCCTCGAGATCGGCCGCTCGATTCACATCTCGGCAACCAACATGCCTAAGGGCGTGCGTCCCACCATCCAAGGGCGCGACTTCACGGTTGCCACCATCGCCGGCAAGAAGGCCGAGGAGGAGGCGACGCCGACTGCCGGTGCAGCAGGCGCAGCCGAAGGCGCTGCCGCAGCTCCCGGTGCCGAAGGCGCCGCACCCGCCGCCGATGGCAAGGCCGCTGCGCCCGCCGCAGGTGGCAAGGCACCCGCCGCGGGTGCCAAGGCGCCGGCCGCCGGTGCCGCCAAGCCCGCGGCAGCCAAACCGGCCGCCGGCAAGAAGTAGCCGCTATGGCGCCCGCGCGGCCTAGGCCGTGCGGCGCGCAGGACGCCGCCTCATGAAGCTCTTCGTCGGACTTGGCAATCCGGGCAGCAGCTATGCCCGGCATCGCCACAACGTGGGCTTCATGGCGCTCGACCGCGTTGCCGAGCGGCACGGCCTCGGCCCCTGGAAGAAGCGCTTTCACGGCGAGGTCTGCGACGGCCCCATCGGCGGGCGCCGCGTCATGCTCATCAAGCCGCAGACCTACATGAACGACAGCGGCCAGGCGGTCGGCGAGGCGCAGCGCTATCTCAAGATCGCGGACGGCGACATCTATGTGTTCCACGACGAAATCGACCTGGCGCCCGCAAAGCTGAAGGTGAAGCGCGGGGGCGGCAACGCGGGCCACAACGGCTTGCGCTCCATCAGCGCACACATCGGCAACGAGTATGCGCGCGTGCGCATCGGCGTCGGGCATCCGGGTTCGAAAGATCTCGTCAGCCACTACGTGCTGCACGATTTCGCCAAGGCCGACCGGGACTGGCTGGAGCCGATGCTCGATGCGATGGCCGACGCCGCAGGGCGGCTGGCGGCCGGCGACGAGGCGCGCTTCCTCACCGACGTCGCGCGCAAGCTGCAACCGCCCAAACAAGACGGCAAGGACACCGATCAAACCGGCGACCCGCCGCCCGACGCGGCGCCAAAAGCTCCGGCTTCGCGGCCGGTGACGATGGCGCATCCCGCGGGCGAGCGGCAGTCCAAGCGCGGCAGCGCGCTCGCCGAGAACCTCAAGAAGTGGCTGCAAGGCCGCAAAGACACATAAGACTCAACGAGACGAGATCATGGGCTTCAAATGCGGCATCGTGGGCCTGCCGAACGTCGGCAAGTCCACCCTCTTCAACGCGCTGACGCAGACGGCGCAGGCTGAGGCGGCCAACTATCCCTTCTGCACCATCGAGCCCAACGTCGGTGACGTCGGGGTGCCCGATCCGCGCCTCGACAAGCTGCAGGAGACAGCGGGCTCCGCCTCCAAGATCCCGACGCGGCTCACGTTCGTCGACATCGCCGGCCTGGTGCGCGGCGCCTCCAAGGGCGAGGGCCT
>CADEEC010000163.1 GCA_902826255.1 uncultured Hyphomicrobiales bacterium
GAGAGCAGCGGCGCCGCCCCGGCCGGCGCGTCGAGGTCGAGACTGTACTCGCGTGAAACAGATTTGGCGTCGCTGGAGGAATCCTCGATCAGCGGCCGGACACCGGAATAGGTCCAAACCACGTCCTGCGGCCGGATGGGCTTTGCGAACACGCTGCTTGCCATCTCGCACAGGTAGGCGATCTCGCCGGTCGTAATCTCCGTGGCGGCAGGGTCGGCGTGATAATCACGATCAGTGGTGCCGATGAGGGTGAAGTCGTGCTCGTAGGGTATGGCGAATACGACGCGTCCGTCGGGGTTCTGCAGCAGATAAGCACGGTCATGCTCGAACAGCTTCGGTACGACGATGTGAGCGCCTTCCACCAGCCGCAGGCGGTGCTCGGCCTGTAAGCCGAATGAGCCGGTCAGCACCTTCTCGATCCAAGGCCCGGCGGCATTGACGAGGATGCGGGCTGCAATCGTTTCGCGGGTGCCTGTCGTCACGTCCTCCAGCGTCAGCCGCCATCCGCCGTCAACGCGCTTCGCGGTAACGGCGCGCGTGCGCGTGCGTATGAAGGCGCCGCGGTCGGCCGCATCGCGCGCATTGAGGACGACGAGGCGGGCATCGTCCACCCAGCAGTCGGAATACTCGAACGCGGTGGAGAAGGTGCCTGGTTTGAGGGGCACGCCCGCGGCATCGGTGTTCAGGTTCAGCGTGCGCGTGGCCGGCAAATGCTTGCGGCCGCCAAGGTTGTCGTAGATCAGGAGGCCGATGCGCAGCATCCAGGCGGGACGCAGCCCCGGCTGGTGCGGAAGCACGAAGCGCATCGGATGAATGATGTGCGGTGCGATCCGCCACAACGTCTCGCGTTCGAGCAGGGATTCGCGCACCAGGCGAAAGTCGAAGTGCTCCAGGTAGCGCAGGCCGCCGTGGATCAGCTTGGTCGATCGGGAGGAGGTGCCCGAGCCCAGATCGTCCATCTCGCATAAGAAGACGCTGTGGCCTCGACCGGCGGCATCCCGCGCAATGCCGCAGCCGTTGATGCCGCCGCCGATGATCGCGAGGTCGTAGATCTCGGGCATGCGCGCGGCCTCAGCTCAAGCGGTCCGGAATCTCGATGCGGAACGCCGTGCCGCGCTGCCGGTCGAGTAGGTGAATGATGCCGCCGTGCGCCGTCACCAGCTCGTGCGCGACCGCGAGCCCCAGGCCGGTCCCGCCCGCGCGCGCGGAGCCCTGGAAGGCCTGGAACAGGTGTTCGCGCGCCTTCTGCGGAAGACCGGGGCCGTCGTCCTCGATCTCGATCGTCACCCGCCTGCCGTTGCGCAGCGCGGTGACGCGAATGTTGCCTTTCGCCGACGCCCCCTCCTGCAGCTCGATCGCTTGCAGGGCGTTGCGGCACAGATTGCTCAAGATGCGAAAGAGCTGGTCGCGGTCGGCGTCGACGCGGAGCGCGTCGTCCATCTCGACGATCCAATCGATCAGGCCTTCGCGGGGCAAGCCAAGGCCGTCGCCGACCTCCGTGATGAGCGGCCGCAGCGGAGTCGGCTCCCGGCGCGGCGGCGCTTCCTCGGCACGGCCGAAGCGCAGCGTACTTTCACACAGGCTGATGGCGCGGTTGAGCGAGGCGATCAGTTTCGGCGCAAAGCGCTGCACGGCAGGATCGGGCAGGCTGCCGAGGCGATCGGACAAGAGCTGCGCATTGGCGAGCATATTGCGCAAATCGTGACTGATCTTGCTGACCGCGAGGCCAAGCGCCGCCAGGCGGTTCTTCTGGTGCAGCGTTTGCGCGAGCTCGGCCTCCATCTGCGCGAGCTCGCGCTCGGCCGTGCCGATCTCATCCTTGCGCCTGGACGGCACGATGATGCGACTGGCATCCTCCGGATTGCGGCTGAAGGCGACGATGTTGCGGGAGATGCGCATCATCGGCTGCACGAACAGCGAGTTCAGCGCAAAATAGACGAGTGCGGCCGTGATGATCGAGATGATCACCGACAGCACGAGCACGTTGAGCCCATAGCGGATCATCGCCTCCT
The DNA here is from genome assembly GCA_902826255.1 of uncultured Hyphomicrobiales bacterium. Classification (GTDB taxonomy): domain Bacteria; phylum Pseudomonadota; class Alphaproteobacteria; order Rhizobiales; family Hyphomicrobiaceae; genus AWTP1-13. The sequence goes on from CADEEC010000163.1 coordinate 2,013, forward strand.
TCAGGGGCGCCTCAGGCAGGACGATGTCCAACTCGTCGCCTGTCATCACCGGCTCGCCGAGCACGCGGATGATGCGCCCCTCCTTGGCGACGAACACCGCGAGTGCATCCCAAATCAGCCGCAGGCGGAGCGTGATCTCGTTCAGAGGGCCGCCCGGCCGCGCCTTGGCGCGGAAGTCGTAGACGTCGTCGATCAACTCGTGCCGGTCGGGCGGCAGGACCATGCGCCGCTCGTTGTTGCGGACCCAGGACACGGCACGCACCTTGGCCGTACGCAGCAGCTCCAAGCGGACTTCATCGGGGATGGTGCCCTCGCCGGCGGCCTGCGTCGCCAGCGCTGCAAGGCGTGCGGCGGTCAACCGGTCGGACAGCCACGTGATGCGGAAGTTGGCGACGGACGGGACGAAGATCAGCACTTCCGCCAGCATCACGAAGGCGATGGTCAGAAGCAGGAGCTTGGACGACAGGCCGAAGCCGCGCCGCTCGGCCCCGAACCGGCCGGCCATCAGCCGAACGCGGGCCCAAAACCGGCTGGGCCAGGACAGCGCCTCATCGATCATGTCGCGCGGCACGCAACACCTCGCCGTTCCGTTCGTTCGCGCTCAACCCAGCTTGCGCAGCCAGCTGATCGCCTTGCGTACCAAGGGCTTGGCTGCTGCCGTTGCATAATAGCCGAAGGCGGCGCGCTTGTTTATCTCCGACAGGGTGGGATAGGGCGACATCCACTGCGCCATATCCTTGATGGCCAGACCCTGCGCCATGGCGAGCGACCACATCTGGATCAGCTCGCCGGCCTGCGCGCCGACGATGCCGGCGCCCCTGATGATGCCCTTGCGGTCGGTCACCACCTTCACCATGCCGTCCGTGGCCCGTTCCGCCTGTGCACGATCGTTCTCGTAGTAGGGCCAGCGATAGACCTGAATTTTGCCGAACTGAGTGCGCGCCTGCTCTTCTGTCAGGCCGGACTGTGCGACCTCCGGATCGGTAAAGATGGCCCAGGTCAAGTTGGTTGCGTCGAGGCGTGCGGGAAGGCGGAAAACAATACGCCGCACGATGATGCTCGCGTGGTAGTTGGCGATATGCGTGAACTGAGGTCCGCCCACAATGTCGCCGATTGCATAGACCTTGCGGTTGGAGGTTTTCAGGCTCCTGTTAACTTTGATCCCGGCTTGGTCATACTTGATGGCTGCCGCTTCCAGGTTCAGGCCGGTGGTGTTGGGCACGCGGCCGGCGGCAACGAGCAGGTGCGTGCCGCGGACGGTTCTTTGCTGCCCGCCCTCGGAAATCTGCAGCTCAACGGAGACGGAATCGCCGCTGACCTGCTCAACCGTCGCGCCTTCCAGGATCGTTATGCCTTCGGTACGCAGGCGCTCCAAGGCCAGGCTGCGAAGCTCCGGGTCCACTGCGCCAAGGGCCTTGGACGCCTCGATCACGGTGACGCGGCTGCCGAGGCGGTGATAGGCCTGCGCCAGCTCGAGGCCCACGGGGCCGGCGCCGATCACGATCAACTGATCGATCTTCTTGCGGTTGTCGAAAATCGTTTCGTTCGTGAAGTATGGAACTCTGTCCAATCCCGGAACAGGGGGAACAGCGGGCGATGAGCCTGCTGCAATGACGAAGCGCCGCGCGTTGATACGATAATCTCCAGCCTGCAGCACCGTGCGGGTTGCAAAATGCCCGGCAGCCTGAATGACCCGCACGCCGAGCCCCGTGAAGCGTTCCACCGAATCGTTGGGTGCTATGGCGGCGATAACGTCGTGCACGTGATCGTGGACGGCGTTGAAGTCGACGCGCGGCTCGGCCGCAGCAATTCCAAACCGCGCGGCGGTACGCATCTCGTGCGCGCGCTTTGCAGACGCCAGCAGGGCCTTGGAGGGTACGCAGCCGTAGTTGAGGCAGTCGCCCCCCATCTTGTGCTTCTCGACGAGGATCACCGACAGGCCGAGCTGTGAGGCGGCGGCTGCGACCGTCAGCCCGCCGGAACCGGCCCCGATCACGCACAGATCGGCACTGATGTCATGCGCAGCACCGGGCCCGAGCTCCGCGGTCGATGCCGGAACTGCAGCCAGCTTTTCGCGGCGGAGTGCGCCGCCGATCTGAGTTCCGGCCCGCTCGGATACCTGCGACATGAATTCCCGTCCCCCTCGCGCGCTGCGTGAGCTTCCGACATTTGGGAACTGAATGAACAAACTGCCAGTATTTCCGGCCGGGAACGCGGGCCGGCAAGCCCTTCAGCTTGGATTGACTTGGGCTGGACGCGCCCCTATAAGCGCCCGGCAATCCACAATTCCCGCGACCCTTGCGTATGCGAGTGGGAGTCGCGTGCAATCCCAACTACTTCCAGGCCCGCTTTATTAACGGAGACCAGACGTGAAGCGTACCTACCAGCCGAGCAGGCTCGTCCGCAAGCGCCGGCATGGGTTTCGTAAGCGGATGGAGACTGCCGGTGGCCGCCGCGTCATCTCCCGCCGGCGCGCCAAAGGCCGCAAACGCCTGTCGGCCTGATCAGGCCGCCGACTATGGTGCCAGTGGAGGCCCGCAAGATGCCGGCCGCCCGGCCGCCCAGCCTCGTCAGCTTGAAGCGCCGCGCCGAATTTCTTCGGGTGCGTGGAGGGTCGCGTTGCGCGACGGCCTCTTTCGTGCTCGAAGCCAAGCCGCGCGCGCAGCAGGATGTATCTGTGGCCGTTAGGGAGGCGCGATTTGGGTTCACGGTCACCAAGCGCCTTGGCAAGGCCGTCGACCGCAACCGTATCAAGCGCCGGCTGCGTGCAGCAGTGCGGAACGTGCAGATGAAACATGCAAGGCCGGGATTTGACTATGTCATCGTCGCGCGGTCGCCCGCGCTCGATACGGCATATGCGACCCTGCTCGGAGATCTGGAAAAAGCACTGGAACGTGTTCACGAGGCTCCGCGGGAACGCAGGGGCGCGAAGGGCACGACGCGGTAATCCCCGGTTGCCTTGAAGGCGATCATTTCAATTTGAGACGCACATGCTGCAGGACCAGGACAACCAGAAGAACCTCCTTCTCGCCATCGTGCTGTCGGTGGCGGTGCTGCTGGGCTGGCAGTACTTCTATGCAGGGCCGAAGCTGAAGGAGGAGCAGGACCGGCAGGCCCGGCTGCGCCAGCAGCAGACCGAAGCTACGACGCCGCCGGCCACGACACCGCCGGTGGCCGTACCGCCCGGTGCCGCGGCGCCGCAGAAGGGCACCGTGCCGGCGCCGACCGCGGTTCCGGCAAAGGCAACACGGCAGGATGCCATTGCGGCTTCACCGCGCGTGAACATCGACACGCCGAGCGTCAGCGGATCGATCTCGCTCAAGGGCGGCCGCATCGACGATGTGGTGTTCACGAAGTATCGTGAGACGGTCGCCCCGGGCAGCCCCAACGTCGTGCTGTTCTCGCCTTCGGGCGCGCCGCATCCCTACTATGCCGAGTACGGCTGGATCGCCGGATCGGGCGTCACGCAACCGATGCCCACCTCGGAGACGCAATGGACTCTCGAGAAAGGCAGCAAGCTCAGCCCCGGCTCGCCCGTAACGCTCGTTTGGGACAACGGCCAGGGGCTCGTGTTCCGCCGCACGATCGCAGTCGACGCCGGCTATCTGTTCTCGATCTCCGATGAGGTGGAGAACAAGACGGGTGCTGCCCTCTCGCTGCAACCCTACGCGCTGATCTCCCGGCATGGCACGCCCAAGACGGAAGGTTTCTACATCCTGCACGAAGGCCCGATCGGCGTGCTGGGCGAGAAAAAGCTGGAGGAACTCCATTACCCGGATCTGCTGAAGGAAGCGGGCACCAAGACCTACAAGCAAACCGGCGGGTGGCTTGGTTTCGGCGACAAGTATTGGGCCGCGGCTCTTGTCCCGGATCAGTCGCAGTCCAACGAGGCGCGCTTCTCAGGCACCAAGGGCGCCAAGGAATACTTCCAGGCTGACTTCTCGCCTGGCCCGATCTCGATTGCTCCCGGCGCGCGCGCGACGTTCTCCTCGCACCTCTTTGCCGGCGCCAAGGAGGTCAATCTCATCGAAGGATACGGTGAGCAGCTCAAGGCGCCGCGCTTCGACCTGCTGGTGGATTGGGGCTGGTTCTATTTCATCACCAAGCCGCTGTACAAATTGCTGCACTGGCTCGGTTTGTTCTTCGGCAACTACGGTCTCGCGATCCTGGCCACGACCGTGCTCGTGAAGATCGTCTTCTTCCCCTTGGCCAACAAGAGCTACGAGTCGATGGCCAAGATGAAACTGCTGCAGCCGGAGATGGAAAAGCTGCGCGAGCGCTACAAGGACGATCGCGCCAAGATGCAGCAGGAGCTGATGGGGCTCTACAAGGACAAGAAGATCAACCCCATGGCCGGCTGCATTCCGATCGTGCTGCAGATTCCCGTGTTCTTCGCCCTGTACAAGGTGCTGTTCATCACCATCGACATGCGGCACGCACCGTTCTTCGGTTGGATCAAGGATCTCTCTGCGCCCGATCCGACGTCGGTCTTCAACCTGTTCGGCTTGCTGCCTTATGCGGTGCCTGAGTTCCTGCACATCGGCGTGTGGCCTCTCATCATGGGTGCCACCATGTGGGTGCAGATGCAGCTGAACCCGCAGCAGCCCGATCCCATGCAGCAGCGCATCTTCAACTGGATGCCGGTGATGTTCACGTTCCTGCTCGCTTCGTTCTCGGTGGGGCTGGTGATCTACTGGGCTTGGAACAATGTGCTGTCGCTGCTGCAGCAGTACGCCATCATGCGCAAGAACGGTGCTGAGATTCATCTTTGGAAGAATCTCGGCATCGACAAGTTGCAGGCGCGGTTGCGCCCGGCTGAGGCGGTTGTTGCGACGGGACCGACCAAGAAACCGCCGGCGCCCGTGAAATCCGAGCCGGTCGCGACCTCCAATGACGCGCGCATGTCGCGCGAGGAGGCGCTCGAGGAGCTCGGCTTGAAGCAGGGCGCCACGCAGAAGGAAATCGATGCCGCCTACAATACGCGCGCAAAGCAGAACGGCCTCAACGGTGCCGGCAGCCGGCTGAGTGAGGCACGCGACGTCCTGCGCGGCAAGGCGTAGGCACCACAGAGGACGCTGCGCGTTCGGCGCGGCGTCCGGGACCGGGCCGATGAGTATCGACGAGGCCGGTGAAGGCTTCAGCACCGAGGAGATCGCCGCCGGCGACGCGCTGTTTGCGCGCGGCTGGCAATTCCTGAAGAGCGTGCCGGCGCTGGAGTTTCTGCCCGACTCCGAAAAGTTGGAGATAGCGTTCGCCGGCCGCTCCAACGTCGGCAAGTCGAGCCTCATCAACGCGCTCGTGAACCAGCACGGCCTCGCGCGCACGTCCAACACGCCGGGCCGCACGCAGGAGCTGAATTTCTTCGAGACGCCGGGCGTGCCGCTGTTTCTCGTCGACATGCCGGGATACGGTTTTGCGCGTGCACCGAAGGCGAGCGTCGATCGCTGGACGGCGCTGGTGAAGACTTACCTGAGGGGACGCCCCTCGCTGGTCAGGACGTTCTTGCTGATCGATGCCCGTCACGGTTTGAAGGATCCCGACCTCCAGGTGATGAAGCTGATGGACGTGGCGGCCGTGTCCTATCGTGTCGTGCTGACCAAGATCGACAAGGTCAAGCCAACCGAACTTGCTCGCGTCATGCAGGTGACGCTGGCGGCGCTCGCGCGTCATCCGGCGGCCTATCCGGCGCTGATCTCGACCTCGTCGGAAACAGGAGACGGCATCGCCGACCTGCGCGCGGAGATCGCGCGGCTGATCACGTTCAGAGGAAGCGCCTGAGCGCCGTTGCGCCCATGGCCCAGAGCTCGAAGCCGAAGCGGCCAACCAAGGCGCCGGCGATGAGGAGGGCGGCGACCTTCAGCCAGCGCAGAAGGCCCTGACCCGCGCTGCCCTTGACGGCGACGTCGATCACGCGATCGGGTGGCGCCGTCTCTGCCGCCACGCCATCGTGGCCGACGGTGCGCATCGACACGGACAGCAGCAGGCGGTGCCGGCCGCGCGCCTGCGGCACCACCGTCCAGCGCCAGCTCGCGTGGTCGTCCTGCTGCAGGCTCGCGTTGGACGCGTCGATCCATTGCGTTTCCGGTGCACCGGTTTCGATCCAGAAGCCGCCATCGGGCGCAACAAGGCGCACCGTGAGGGCGCGCATCAGGAAAGCGTTCTGGCGTTGCGGACCCTCGCGGCGGCCGAGCAGCAGGAGGACGAGCGCATCGATCTTGTCGCGGTTGATGCGCACCTGAGCCGGCGCCGGCACGCCG
>CADEEC010000164.1 GCA_902826255.1 uncultured Hyphomicrobiales bacterium
GGCCGTGCGTGTGTCTTACTTCACCAGCGGGCAGCCGCCGTCAGCGAGCGGACGGAAGGCCTCGTTGGCCGGGATGGTGGCGCGGGTCTTGTAATAGTCCCACGGTCCCTTGCTCTCTGCGGGGCTCTTCACCTCGAACAGATACATGGGATGGATGTGGCGGCCGTCAGCCCGGATCTCGCCCTTGCCGAACAGCTTGTCGTCGGTCGGCATGGACTTCATCTTGGCGACGACGGCGGCGCCGTCGGCGTCGGACTTCAGCTCATGCACCGCCTTGAGGTAGTGGATGACGGACGAGTAGACGCCCGCCTGCACCATGGTGGGCATGTTGCCCTTGTTCGCCGGGGCGAACTCCTTTGCGAACGCGCGGTTTGCGTCGTTCGCGTCCCAATACCAGGCTTCCGTGAAGATCAGACCTTGGGCAATCTGCAGGCCGAGCGCGTGCACGTCGGTGATGAACACCAGCAGCCCGGCAAGGTTCTGCCCGCCCTTGACGATACCGAACTCGGACGCCTGCTTGATCGAGTTGATGGTGTCGCCGCCGGCGTTGGCGAGACCGATGATCTTGGCTTTCGACGCCTGCGCCTGCAGCAGGAAGGACGAGAAGTCCTGCCCCGGGAACGGATGGCGGACCTTGCCCACCACCTTGCCGCCGGACTTCTCCACGACCGCACCCGTATCACGCTCAAGCGCATGCCCGAACGCATAGTCGGCAGTCAGGAAGAACCAGCTGTCACCGCCGGTCTTCACGATGGCATTGCCGGTGCCGTTGGCAAGTGCCCACGTGTCGTACGTCCAGTGGATGGTATTGGGTGTGCAGGCCTTGCCGGTGAGATCCGAGGTGGCAGCACCTGACACCAGGAAGACCTTGTTCTTCTCTTTGGTGATGGTGTTGACCGCCAGCGCCACCGACGAGGTCGGCACGTCGACGACCACGTCGACCTTGTCGACGTCATACCACTGCCGCACGACGTTTGATCCGACGTCAGGCTTGTTCTGATGGTCGGCGAAAACCACCTCGATCTTGTTGTGGCATGTGGTTGACTTGCAGAAATCCTCGATCGCCTTGCGAGCTGCCCACACCGAGCCCTGGCCGGTCAGGTCGGAATAAAGGCCAGACTGGTCGTTCATGACACCGATCTTGATGGTGCCGTCGCTGTACTGGGCTTGCGCCGCCCCTGCCGTAAGGCAGAGCGCTGCCGCTGCGAGCAGTGCCTTCAACCGCGAATACATATGATGCTCCTTTTCCACTAGACTCCGAGATACGTCTGCAGTTTCCCCCTGTTCGCATCGAGTGCGGAATTGGGGATCATGTCGATCACCCGTCCGTGCTCGACGACATAGTGCCTATCGGCCACCGTCGCCGCGAAGTGAAAGTTCTGCTCCACCAGCAGAATGGTAAATCCCTGCTCGCGCAGCATCCGAATTGTGTTCCCGATCTGCTGCACGATGACGGGAGCCAGCCCTTCAGTCGGCTCGTCGAGCAGCAGCAGCTTGGCGCCGGTACGCAAGATGCGGGCGATCGCCAGCATCTGCTGCTCGCCGCCCGACAGCTTGGTGCCCTGGCTGGCAAGACGCTCGCGCAGGTTTGGAAACAGCTCGAATATCTTGTCCAGGTCCAACCCGCCGCTCTTCACGACCGGCGGCAGCAGGAGGTTCTCCTTCACGTTGAGGCTCGCGAACACGCCGCGCTCCTCGGGGCAGTAGGCGATGCCCTGCCGCGCGATCCTGTTCGACTTCAGGTTGATGAGCTCTTTGCCGCCGTAGGTGATCGACCCCTTGCGGCTGGCGAGCATGCCCATGATGGCACGCATCGTGGTGGTCTTGCCGGCACCGTTGCGGCCGAGCAGGGTCACCACCTCGCCCGGCTTCACCTCGAAGGTCATGCCATGCAGAACGTGGCTCTCGCCATACCAGCCGTGGACGTCGCGGACAGCGAGCTGCGCGTCAGCCATGCCCGCCGCCTCCCGTTCCCATGTAGGCCTCGATCACCTGCGGGTTCTTGGACACCTCGGCATACGGCCCCTCGGCAAGCACCTCACCGCGCGCCAGCACCGTGATCGTGTCCGACAGATTGGCCACGACCGACAGGTTGTGCTCCACCATCAGCACCGTGCGATCCTTCGAGACGCGCTTGATGAGCGCCGAGGTGCGCGCGATATCCTCCGCACCCATGCCGGCCATCGGCTCGTCCAGCAGCAGCATCTGCGGATCGAGCGCGAGGGTTGTCGCGATCTCAAGCGCCCGCTTGCGCCCGTAGGGCAGCTCGACCGCCGGCAGTTCCGCGTAGGCTTTGACCCCGACGGCATCGAGCAGGTCCATCGCGCGCCCGTTCAGAACCTCGACCGACTTCTCCGAACGCCAGAAGTGGTAGCTGGTGCCGAGCGCGCGCTGCAGCGCGACACGGACATTCTCGAGCACGCTCAAATGGGGAAACACCGCGGAGATCTGGAAGGAGCGCACCAGACCCAGCCGGGCGATGGCATGGGCCGGCACCGAGGTGATATCGCGATCCTCATAGAGGATGCGCCCACTGGTCGGCTGCAGGAACTTGGTGATCAGGTTGAAGCAGGTCGTCTTGCCCGCGCCGTTGGGTCCGATCAGGGCGTGGATGGAGCCGCGGCGTACCTTCAGGCTGACATTCTTGACCGCCGTAAACCCGCGAAACTCCTTTGTAAGCCCGTGGGTCTGAAGCACATATTCGCCGGCCATCAAGCACTCTCTCAACCACCCGTCTTGGCAACGTAGCAGCTTGTTCCTGCAACGCACAATCCCAGCAAATGCAGGAGGACGGACACTAATCCGTCATATTCTCTCCAAGTCGAAACTGTCAACGCACCTGCAGCAGATATTTCCGCACACCTAGCTTTGAGGGTGGCATACCAGGACGCATTGGGGCTTGGTTGCCTGCATACATCCGCCGCGGCGAACGCCATGCCTCGGCAGGGTAGGCCGGCGACCGACTTGCCAGCAGCGCCACCCCCAATCGCCCGTTCACCGCAGGTCACCCGCCGCGGGTGTCGGAGTCCTCACGATCCGCGCATCGAGTAGATCAGCCGGTCAGCTACCGGCGCCGCCGTATCACCCGGAAGTGTGCGCCCCCTCCACGGCACTGATTGCGCCAGCATCGGGAGTGTGGCGTAATGAAAACAAGAAAAGCTCTAAGGCTTGCGCACAGAGGAGACGGCTCATGTTTTTTCGCAAGAAGGACTCCGACCGGGCGCCGGAGGCCGCCGCTCCTCCCGCCGCGGCAGCCAAGGCGGGTGACGGCACGGTCTCCGTCTCGTTGACGGTCAACGGCACACCCGTGACCGCCAGCATCGATCCGCGCACGCTGCTTGTGCAATTCATCCGCGAGAACCAGCGCCTCACCGGCACGCACGTCGGCTGCGACACCAGCCAGTGCGGCGCCTGCGTCGTGCATCTGGACGGCCGCGCGGTGAAATCCTGCACCGTGCTTGCCGCATCGGTTGACGGCGGCAAGGTCACGACGATCGAAGGTCTCGCCAAGGACGGCAAGCTGCATCCGATGCAGGAAGCCTTCCGCGAGCACCACGGGCTGCAGTGCGGCTATTGCACGCCGGGCATGATCATGTCGGCGATCGACATCGTGAACCGCAAAGGCACGAACCTCGACGAGGCCACCGTGCGCCACGAGCTCGAAGGCAACATCTGCCGCTGTACGGGCTATCACAACATCGTCGCTGCCGTTCGCGCCGGCGCCGCCAATATGAGCAGTTCACGCCAGGCCGCAGAATAACGCTGCGAATTGCGAGCGCGCCGCGGTGCGCGGCGTCTGACCCATCACCCGACACCTCCAAGGAGGAACTCATGAGCGCAACAGGCATTGGCGCCTCTGTCCGCCGCAAGGAAGATCAGCGCTTCATCACCGGCAAGGGCCATTATACCGACGACATCAACCGGCCGGGACAGGCCTATGCGGTGTTCGTGCGCTCCCCGCACGCACACGCGACGATCAAGAAGATCGATACCGCCGCGGCCCTGAAATCGCCGGGTTGCCTCGCGGTCTACACCGGTGCCGACGTGGCGGCCGACAAGGTCGGCGGGCTCATCTGCGGGTGGATGATCCACTCCAAGGACGGCTCGCCGATGAAGGCCGGCGCGCATCCCGCACTCGCCTCCGGCAAGGTGCGCTATGTCGGCGATCATGTCGCCGTCGTCATCGCCGAGACGCTGGCCCAGGCCAAGGACGCCGCGGAGAAGGTCGGTGTCGACTATGACACGCTGTCGGCGGCGGTAGACGTCGCCACCGCGCAGAGCAACGGCCAGCCGCAGGTGCACGAAGAGGCGCCCAATAACACCGTTTATCAATGGCACCTCGGCGACAAGGCCGCGGTCGATGCCGCCTTCGCCGGCGCCAAGCATGTGACCAAGATCGACCTCGTCAACAATCGCCTCATCCCCAACGCCATCGAGCCGCGTGCAGCCATCGGCGAATACGACTCCGGCACCGACAGCCTGACGCTCTACACCACCAGCCAGAACCCGCACGTCGCCCGCCTCGTGCTGGCGGCCTTCATCGGCCTGGCACCCGAGCACAAGCTGCGCGTGATCGCGCCCGACGTCGGCGGCGGCTTCGGCTCCAAGATCTTCATCTATGCGGAGGAGGTCATCTGCCTTTGGGCCGCGCGCAAGATCAACCGCTCGGTAAAATGGACCGGCGATCGCAGCGAGGCGTTCCTCGCCGACGCGCACGGCCGCGACCATGCCACGCATGCCGAGCTGGCACTCGACGGCGACGGCAAGATCCTGGCCCTGCGCGCGAGCACCAAGGCCAATCTCGGCGCCTACCTCTCGACCTTTGCCTCTTCGGTGCCGACCTATCTCTACGCACCGTTGCTGTCGGGGCAGTACAATATTCCGGCCATCTACTGCGAGGTCGACGGCGTCTACACCAACACGGCCCCGGTCGATGCCTATCGCGGCGCCGGCCGGCCGGAGGCGACCTTCGTCGTCGAGCGCCTGGTGGAGGTGGCGGCCCGCGAGACCGGCACCGACCCGGCCGAGTTCCGGCGCAAGAACTTCATCACCGCCTTCCCGCACCAGACGCCGGTCATCATGGCCTATGACGCGGGCGACTATGACGCCTGCCTGCGCAAGGCACTGGAGCTGGCCGACTACGGCGGCATCGGCGCGCGCAAGGCGGAGAGCGCCAAGAAGGGCATGAAGCGCGGCATCGGCTTATCCGCCTACATCGAGGCGTGCGGCATTGCACCGAGCGCGGCGGTCGGCTCGCTCGGCGCCGGCGTCGGCTTGTGGGAGTCGGCCGAGGTGCGCGTCAACCCGACGGGCTCGGTCGAGGTTCTGACCGGCTCGCACAGCCACGGCCAGGGCCACGAAACGACATTCGCTCAGCTCGTGTCGGGCCGCCTCGGCATCCCGATCGAGCAGGTCACCGTCGTGCACGGCGACACCGACAAGGTGCAGTTCGGCATGGGCACCTACGGCTCACGCTCGGGCGCGGTCGGCATGTCGGCCATCTACCACGCCATCGACAAGGTGATCGTGAAGGCCAAGAAGGTGGCGGGCTTCGTGCTGGCGGTGCCGGAAGAGAGCGTCGATTTCAAGGACGGCATCTTCTCCTCTACCGCCACCAACAACACGCTGACTTTCCCCGAGGTGGCGCTGCAGGCCTACATCGCCCACAAGTTCACGGGCGCGCAGCTCGAGCCGGGCCTGAAGGAAGGCGCCTTCTTCGATCCCACCAACTTCACCTTCCCCTCCGGCGTGCACATCTGCGAGCTGGAGATCGATCCGGACACGGGCGCCACACGCATCGACCGCTGGACCGCGGTCGACGACTTCGGCGAGCTCATCAACCCGATGATCGTGGAAGGCCAGGTGCACGGCGGTGTCGCCCAGGGCGTCGGCCAGGCCCTGCTGGAAGGCGCGGTCTACGACAAGAGCGGCCAGCTGGTGACGGCCAGCTTCATGGACTACGCCATGCCGCGGGCCAGCAACCTGCCGTCCATCAAGCTCGCCATGAGCCATACGCGGTGCCCGTCGAACCCGCTCGGCATCAAGGGCTGCGGCGAGGCCGGCGCGATCGCGGCACCCGCCGCCGTCATGAACGCCATCACCGACGCGCTCGGTCATGAGAACATCGCCATGCCAGCGACACCGCTTGCGGTGTGGCGTGCGGCGCAGAAGTCGCCCACCAAGATGGCTGCGGAATAAGGGAGCTCACCATGTACGCATTTCAATATCACCGCCCCCAATCCGTGGCCGACGCGGCGGCCCTGCTGGCTTCCGACAGCGAGGCGAAGATCCTCGCCGGCGGCCATACGCTGTTGCCGACCATGAAGCAGCGGCTCGCGGGCCCGAAGACGATCGTGGATCTCGGCCACGTCGCTGAGCTCAAGGGCATCACCAAGAGCGGCAATGCGCTTGTCATCGGCGCCATGACCACGCACGCCGAGGTCGCAGGGTCCGAGGTCGTGCGCGGCGCGATCCCGAACCTGGCGCGCCTTGCCACCATGATCGGCGATGCGCACGTGCGTCACCGCGGCACCATCGGCGGTTCGGTGGCCAACAACGATCCCGCCGCCGACTATCCCGCCGCGGTGCTGGCGCTGAATGCAACCGTCGTCACCAACAAGCGCGAGATCAAGGCCGACGACTTCTTCAAGGGCCTGTTCTCCACCGCCCTGCAGGACGGCGAGATCATCACGCGGTTATCGTTCCCGATCCCGGGCAAGTTCGGTTACGCCAAATTTGCCCAACCGGCGTCGCTGTTCGCGCTCGTCGGTGTCGCCGTGGCACAGACGGGCTCGTCGGCCCGTGTCGCCGTCACCGGCGCAGGCAGCAGCGGCGTGTTCCGGCAGACGGCGATGGAAGGTGCGCTCGGCAAAGGCTGGTCGGCGCAATCGCTTGCGGGCATCGCCACCGACGCCGGCAAGATGATGAGCGACATCCACGGCGATTCCGCCTACCGCGCACATCTCGTCGGCGTGATGGCCAAGCGGGCAGTGGCGCAGGCCGGCTGACCCGCTCGCGAAGGCCTGTCATCCCGGGGCTCGTCCCCGGGATCCATCTCTCAGCTTGCTCCGACGTTCGTAGATAGCTGGATCCCGGCAATGCGTGCCGGGATGACCCATTCTTTGTTGCCCCTCAACTTCATCTGTCATCGCGGCCGAGCGCAGCGAGAGCCGGGATGACAACCGGGCGGTGGTCGCGGAGGCAGGCACCGAGGCGACCTGTCCCCTCTCCCCACGCATCGCCGACCGTCCCGCGCGCACTGTCAGCGTGGGGAGAGGGTTAGGGTGAGGGGCGGCGGCTCGTTCCAGCGGTCGGCGTATGCAGCCGCCCCTCACCCCAGCCCTCTCCCCGCAGGCGGGGAGAGGGAGAGGCGACGTGCGCTCTCGTCCTGCGCACCTGTCATCCCGGCCGAGCGAAGCGAGAGCCGGGACCCGGGACTGCAAGTTGTGCGCGCGGCGTCTGTGGCCCCTGGGTCCCGGATATTGCGCTTTGCGCAATTCCGGGATGACAGTGGAGGGGGAGTGGTCGCTAAGCCGCCTTCGGACGACGGGCGGCTGAGAGCGCGGCGAGCATCACCGGCGGCGAGATCGGAAGCTCCGCCATGCGCAGCGACGTGGCCATCTTCACGGCATTGGCAACGGCGGCCAGCGGCGGCACGATCGGGACCTCGCCGACGCCGCGCACGCCTTGCGGATGCTTGTCGTTCGGCACCTCGATCATCACCGCCTCGATCATCGGCAGGTCGCTCGCCACCGGCATGCGGTAGTCGAGGAAGCTCGGGTTATCGAGCTTGCCGTTCTTGTCGAAGATGCATTCCTCGTTGATGGCCCAGCCGATGCCTTGCGCGACGCCGCCCTGCAGCTGGCCCTCCACGTACGCCGGATGGATCGCCCGGCCGACATCCTGGAACGCGGTGTAGCGCACGACCGAAATCTTGCCGGTTTCCGGATCGACCTCCACGTCGCAGATGTGCGTGCCGAACCCGCCCTCGGCGCCTTGCGTGTTGAGCGCCGAGGCGCCGCAGATGGGACCGCCGGTGGCGCTGGCCTTGGCCGCCAGCTCCGGCAGTGTCAGCGGCTCGAAGTCGCCGGCGTTGGGTCCGGCGGGACGCGCCGCGCCGTTCTCCCACACCACCGCCTCCGGATCGATTTTCCAGATCTTGGCCGCGCGCTCGCGCAGTGAGGCGATCACCTGCTCTGTTGCTTTGGTCACCACCATGGCGGCAGCGAAGGTGAC
>CADEEC010000165.1 GCA_902826255.1 uncultured Hyphomicrobiales bacterium
ACCTCGAAGCCGCCGAAGATCATGCGCTTGGCGTCGAACGGCATTTTGCTGGGATCGCTCATGATCTCGTTTAGGCGCGGGTCTTTCATCACCTTGGCATTGATCTTGTCGCGGTCGGCGCGCGACTTGTAGACGATGTAGGAGAAGATGACCGTCTCGCTCGGCTTGCGGATCACCGCGCGCGGAAACGAGGTCAGCTTGCCGACCTTGACGTCATCGGCCACGCATTCCTTCACTTCCAGCGCACCGTGATCCTTCCATACCTTGGCGGACAGCTTGGCGATGCGCTTGTACTCGTTCAGGTTCTTCTTCGGCACGGCGATGATGAAGCCGTCGACGTAAGACATCGGAAGTTCTCCTCGGGCGTTGGTTTGTGCCGGCATCAAACGCCGGCGTGGGCTTTCTTCAGGGCGGCGATATCGAACTTCTTCATCTGCAGGAACGCCTTGGTGACGCGTTGCGCCGCGGCCGCGTCGGAGCCTTTCAGCATTTCGCTGAGCGCGGTCGGCACAACCTGCCACGACAGGCCAAACTTGTCTTTCAGCCAGCCACAGGGGCCTTCCTGGCCGCCGTCCGCTGTGAGTTTGCTCCAGTAGTGATCGACCTCCTCCTGCGTCTCGCAGGGAATCTGGAACGAGATGGCTTCGCTGAACTTGAACTGCGGGCCGCCGTTGAGGCCCACGAACTTTTGGCCGTCCAGCTCGAACTCCACCGTCATTACGGTGCCGGCCGCGCGGCCATGAATCTCGAAGCCTTCCTTGCCGTAGCGCGTCGTGCTCAGGATGCGCGCGTTCTTGAAGACCGAGACGTAGAGGTTGGCAGCGGCCTCGGCTTCCGTGTCGAACCACAGGCACGGGACGAATTTCGATTTGGTCAAAGCCATGCTCATACTCCTATTGTCGGCTTGTCGTTCAGAGCGGTTGCGAAGCTGAGGCCTATGCGTGGCAGCAGCCGGCGGCGTGCGGTTTGTCGTACTCGTCGTGCAGGCGCACCCAGCTCATGATGCCGTTCTCGTTGCGGCCCTTGGGGGCAAGATCGAGATAGCTAAACGCACCGGCGAGCGTCTCGTTGCCGCGCGCGTAGGTCGAGTACGTGTGGAACACCTCGCCCTTATCGTTCTTCGCGAACACGCTGGCGCCGGGCAGATCCTCGGCTGCGTAGTGCGTCGTCCCGTAGTTGTAGCCGGTGCTGGGATGGCCCATCTGCTCCTTGGTGAAGGAGACGCCGTAGTCATAGTTGAAGCTGGTGCCGTTCGAGGAGGCCCAGCGGAACGTCCAACCCATGCGCTTCTTTACGGGCAGGATCTGCGCCAGCGGCGCGCGCGAGATGGCGATGAAGGAGAGGTCGGCATTCTCGAAGTGCTGGCGCGCGGCGTCGGCATGATCGGAGAGAAACGCGCACCCGTCACAGATATGATCCGACCCCGGTGTCAGCATGAAGTGATAGACGAAAAGCTGGCTGCGCCCGTCGAACAGGTCGGCGAGGGTGCGCTTTCCGTCCACCGTATCGAACACGTAGTCCTTCTCCACCTTCAGCCACGGCAGCGCACGGCGTGCCGCTGCCACGCGGTCGCGATGGCGTGTCAGCTCCTTTTCCTGCGCAAGAAGCTCCTTGCGGGCGGCGAGCCATTGCTCGCGCGTCACAACTTGGTGCTGCATGTGTCGGTTCCTCTTGTGGGGTGGACCGGTCAGCGTGCCGGTCGCAGCATGGGGGTAAGCTTTGGCGAAGACCCCGCCTGGATCTCGCCGATCACCTTGAAGCCATGCCGCTCGTACAGCGGCACGTTCGTGGGGTTGCTCGACTCCAGATAGGCGGGCAGCCCGTCGCGGTCGCAGCGCTTCAGCGCGTGAGCCATCAGCGCGGACCCGTAGCCCTTGCCCTGATGCACCGGATCGGCGCCGATGAGCGGCAAATACCAGTGCGGCTCATTCGGATGGAAGCGGTCCATTTGCTCGAACAGCGAACCGCCGTCCTCCAATTTTTCAGCGGGCATATTCGCTGCGATGATCGCGCCCATCGCCTCGTCGTCTGGTGCGACGCCGGGCGGTAGCCAGAGTGCGGCCGCCGCGAAATCGGCGATCTCGTCCGCACCGCCATGCTCCACGGCATGGCCGCCGAACGCGTCGATGAAGTCGCGCGCGATCGTGAAATAGCGCGCGGGATCGGGAAAGCTCCAGCGCATCATGGGATCGCTGGCGAAGGCAAGCGCGATGGTGGCGACCGCCTTTTTGCGGTCGGCGGGTGCCACCGCGCGCACGTGCGCCTCGGTCGTTTTGCTCATGGCCATCGTTGCTGCTCCCATCAGGCGGCCGCGCGCCTGAAGTCTGCGATTTGCGCGTCCAGTGCGCGTTTGAACGCGGGCCGGGCCGTGCATCGCGCCACGTAGTCTGCGAGCCGTGCGTCGCTGTTGACGATATCGGTGTTGTTCAGAATCCTGAGCACAGATGACATCAGCAGGTCGCCGGCCGTGAAGCGATTACCATCGAGGTAAGGCTTGTCGCTGAGCGATTTGGAGAGCCCGTCGAGGCGCCGCTTGGCAAACGCCACGGCGCCGGGGCGGCGCTGCTTGGCCCACTCCTGGTCCGCGTAGAAGAGATCGATGCGGGCCACATCCATCAGGAACGGTTCGATCGAATTGAGCGCAGCGATCACCCACTGCGTTGCGCGGGCACGCGCGGCGGGGTCCTTCGGCAGCAGTGTCTCGCTGCGCTCGCCGATGTGGAGAACGATGGCACCCGACTCGAACAGCGCGAAGCCGTTCTCCTCCAGGATCGGCACCTGGCCGAAGGGCTGCAGGGCGCGATACTCGGGCTTGTCCTGGTCGCCCTGGCTCAGAAGCCGCGTCCTGTAGGGAATGCCGGCCTCCTCCAACGCCCAGCGCGCGCGCAAGTCACGCACCTGGCCTTGAGCGAAATCGGGAACCCACTGAAAGGCAGAGATGGTGATCACTTGGTGCAACTCCTCGACAGGATCGGCTTCACATCTTGGGCATGGGCAGGCATTCCATGATCTCCACCGACTCGCCGGGGAAGATCGAGAAATGCGGGTGGTTCAGGAACATGCGCGCCGCCGCCTCGTGCGTTTCCGCCTCGACGATGACGTAGCCGCCCATCAGGTTTTTGATGTCCGCCACGCCGCCGGCGTCGGCGCGCTTGGTCTTGCCGAGCGGCCCGCCGTCATAAACAATCGACTTCTTGTGGTCCTGGCCCCAGCGCATCCAGGCCTCCATGCCCGCCTGCTCGCGCTGCTTGCGGGTGGCCGCATCCATGGCGTTCCACTTCTTGAACGCGTCCGAGTGCATCGCCCCGAGATAGATCGCGAGGAACTTTTTCATGAGTCAGCTCCTTTGGGTCAGGGATTGCTTGCCGACAGGCGTCATCCAGCCGATGCCGGCGCCGCCGGGCTCCAGCAGCATGGCGATACGGCCGACGTTGGGGACGTCGAAGATCGGCATCACCAGCTTGGCGCCGGCCTTCTCGGCCTTCTTCACGCGGGCATCGACGTCATCGACCGCGAGGAAGCCCATCCAGCTTTCCGGCACGCAGTTGGCCATCTCGCCCACGAGGTGGAAGAAGCCGGCGACAGGTCTCCCGCCGTCCATGGCGAGCCAATAGGCCATGCCGTCCGGTGTCGCGGTTTTCTCGAACGTCCAGCCGACGGTGTCGCCGTAGAACTTCATGGCGGCCTTGGCGTCGCGCGTCCTGAGCTCGTTCCAGCAGAAATGGCCGTGCGTCCAGGGCGGTGAAGTGTCCGCAGCAGGATTGGGTTTCTTCGCCGTTGCCGTCTTTGCCATGACTGGCTCCTTGCTTGATCGGGATCAGGCGAAATACTGCTCGAGCTTGTCGAGCGTGCCGGTCCAGCCGCGCTTGTGGCCGTCGGCCGCCGCCTGGTCGAAGAATTGCTCGTGCAGCAGCGTGATGATGCAGCCCGTGGCGCCGTCCGACGCCATGGTGACGGTGACAAGCGACTCGCGCTCCGGCGTCGAGTGCCAGGCCCAGGTGAACTGCAGGCGGCTGTTGGGCACCACCTCGCGGTAGACGCCGCCGACCTGATGAGCTTCGCCGTCCTCGGTCTTGAAGTTCATCTGGTACTTGCCGCCGGCCCGCACATCCATCTGCGCGCGCACGGAGCCCGCGATGGTCTCGGCCGGGCCGAACCAGCGCACTATTTTCTCCGGGTCCGTCCACGCGGCGAAGACTTGCGCGGGCGTTGCCTTGAGGCGGCGCTTGAGGGTGAGGCTTGGCTTGGTGAGCATTGTTCCTCCTCGACAAAGGCTGCAAGACGATCGAGCTGTTCGGACCAGAAGCGTTCGTAGCGGGCGAGCCACAGCATGGCGGTCTCCATGGGCTCCGGCTTGAGGCGGCAGTGCACCGTGCGCCCGCTCTTGTTGCGCTCGATCAGGTTGGCGCGTGCCAGCACATCGAGGTGCTTCATCACGGCCGGCAAAGAGACGGCGAACGGTTTGGCGATCTCGGTCACCGCAAGCTCGGGCTCGCTGGCGAGGCGATCCACGATCGCTCGCCGGGTGGGATCGGCGAGCGCTGCGAAAGCGAGATCGAGCTGTGGGTTTGAATAGTCAACCATATGGTTAAGTATTGTGCCTCAACCGCGCGATGTCAACCCCAAGCGGACCGTGCAGCTTCGCGACATCACGCAATTGTCAACACGGGGTGCGCGGACGCTGCTGCGCGTCCGACCACTCTGGCGCCGCTGCGCGTGATCGGAGTAGGCTCCCGCGCAAATTCCAGAAGTCAGGCAAGGGAGAGAACGACGATGGCCCAGGGCAAGGTTGCGGTTGTGACGGGCGGCGGTACCGGCATTGGGCGCGCGGCAGCGCTTGCGCTGCAGGGCGATGGCTGGAACGTGGTCATCACCGGCCGCCGCAAGGAGGAGCTCGACAAGACCATCGCGCTGGCGAAAGCGGGCGGCGGCAAGATGCACGCGGTGGCTGCCGATGTCGGCAAGCCGGACGACGTTAAGCGCGTGTTCGCCGAGACCAAGAAGGTGTTCGGCCGGCTCGACTTTCTGTTCAACAATGCCGGCATGGGCGCGCCGCCCGTACCGATGGAGACGCTGAGCTACGAGCAGTGGAAGGCGGTCGTGGATGTGAACCTGACAGGCTCGTTCCTGTGCGCGCAGGAAGCGATCCGCATGTTCAAGGAGCAGAAGCCGCAGGGCGGCCGCATCGTCAACAACGGCTCCATCTCCGCGCATGCGCCGCGGCCGAACTCGGTGGCCTATACGGCGACCAAGCATGCCATCACCGGGCTGACCAAGTGCATCGCACTCGATGGCCGGCCTTTCGACATCGCCTGTGGCCAGCTCGACATCGGCAACGCAGACACCGCCATGGGCGGCCGCATGAAGGCCGGCGTGCCGCAGGCTAGCGGCGAGATCAGGCCGGAAGCCGTGTTCGATGTGGAACATTGCGGATCGGCGATCCGCTACATGGCGAGCCTGCCGCCCGACACCAACGTGCTGTTCATGACCATCAAGGCCACCAAGATGCCGTTCGAGGGCCGCGGCTGATCACACGCAAGAACGGGCTGCGGCCTTTTGGTCGCCGCCCCTTGCGGCAGCGTTGGCGGCACCCGAGGTCTGAGCCGCGGAAGCGGTTCATGGAGAGCAAACCGATGCGCCTCAGCGAGGAGAAGTCCAAGCAGCTTTCGCGGCTGGTATGGCGCGACCGGCTCCGACGCGTGCTGCCGCTGGCCATCGCGCTGGTCGTGATCCTAAGCGCGGTAGCTTACGTCACCGAGGTGCAGATTTCGCACGTCGATCGCACCGTCGACGTCAAGGCGCACACGGCTACCGTGCTCGCCGTCAAGCACGCCGGCGGCCGCGGCGCCGCTGTCGTGCAGGTGCATCTCGATGATGGCCGCGATGTCGATGCAGTGAGCGTGCTGCGCGTGACGCCGCATGCCGGCGCCCACGTGGTCGTCAACGAGGCAAAGCACGCATCGGGGCGCCTGTCCTTCGATGTCGCGCGCGCGACCGACTAGTCGATCCCGATTTTCTGCAAGCCTGTAGCGACGCCGTTCCGCGCCTGCAGTTTTGCGGCTATTGAGAACGGCGACAGTCGTTGAACAGGTTCTGACATGAGCAACAAGACTGCGGTCGGCAAAGCCGCTGCAACCAAGCGCGGAACAGGCCGCACGGCGGAAGCGAAGCTTGCCGAACGGCGACAGTCGTTGAACAGGTTCTGACATGAGCAACAAGACTGCGGTCGGCAAAGCCGCTGCAACCAAGCGCGGAACAGGCCGCACGGCGGAAGCGAAGCTTGCCGACCTGCGTGTGCGGCTCGCGGAGATTTCCGACCTCAACGGCGCCGGTGCGTTGCTGACCTGGGACCAGGCCACCTACATGCCTCCCGGAGGATCAGCGGTGCGCGCGCGCCAGGGCGCGACGCTGAGCCGTCTCGCGCATGAGAAGTTCACCGATCCCGAGATCGGGCGTTTGCTCGATAGTCTCACCGTCTACGCGGACGGCTTGCCCAAGGACTCCGACGATGCCGCCCTGATCCGTGTTGCGCGTCGCGACTACGACAAGGCGGCCAAGGTGCCGGCCGCCTTCGTGGCGCGCATGACGGAGGTAGGCTCGGCCTCCTACGACGCGTGGACACGCGCGCGGCCGGCCAACGACTTCGCGACCATGCGGCCGTATCTCGAGCAGATGCTGGATCTCAGCCGGCAGTATGCCGGCTACCTCGGCCCCTACCGGCACATCGCCGACCCGCTCATCGACGGCCCCGACGAGGGCATGACGGTCGCCTCCGTCCGTGCGCTGTTCAGCGAGCTGCGCGCTGCGCTGGTGCCGATGGTGAGGGCCATCGCCGCGCAGCCGGTGGCGGATGACTCGTGCCTCCGTCGCGCATTTCCCGAGGACAGGCAGCTCGCGCTCGGCTTGCAGGCCATCCGCCGCTTCGGCTACGACTTCGCGCGCGGCCGGCTCGACAAGACGCATCATCCGTTCTGCACGAAATTCGGCCCCGGCGACGTGCGCATCACCACGCGCGTCAAGGAGAACGACTTCGGCGAGGCCCTTTTCTCCACACTCCATGAAACCGGGCATGCGCTCTACGAACAGGGTGTCGATCCGCGCTACGGCGGCACACCGCTCGACTCGGGCGCGTCGTCGGGCGTGCACGAGAGCCAGTCGCGGCTGTGGGAGAACGTGGTCGGCCGCAGCCGCGCCTTCTGGGAGTATTTCTATCCGATCGCGCGCAAGGCGTTCCCCGAGCAGCTCGGCAAGGTGCCGCTGGAGGCGTTCTACCGCGCCATCAACAAGGTCGAGCGCTCGCTGATCCGCACCGATGCCGACGAGGTGACCTACAACCTGCACGTCATGCTGCGCTTCGACATCGAGCTCGACCTGCTCGAAGGGCGGCTCGAGGTGAAACACCTGCCCGAGGTGTGGCGCGCGCGGTTTGCGACCGACTTCGACCTCACGCCGCCGGATGACCGCGACGGGTGCCTGCAGGACGTGCACTGGTATGCGGGCACGGTCGGCGGCGCGTTCCAGGGCTATACCATCGGCAATATCCTCAGTGCGCAGTTCTACGCGGCGGCACTGAAGGCGCACCCGGAGATCGCGGACGAGATCGCTGCCGGCGCGTTCGGCACGCTACACGGCTGGCTCAACAAGCGGCTGTACCGGTACGGCCGCAAATACAGCCCCGCCGACGTCGTCAAGCGCGCGACGGGCAAGCCGATGACGCTTCAGCCCTACCTTACATACCTGCGCGGCAAGTACGGAGAGCTCTACAAACTGCCGGTCTGAGCCACGGCGCAACACTTCCTGCACCAAACAGTCAAGTTTTACGCGCCACCCGGTGCGCATGGCTGCCCATACCTTGGGCACGTGCATCAGAACGCCACGTGGCGCGTTGTTCGCAGAAGGTTGAATAGGCCGGGGCCGGAGTTCCTGTACAGTCCGGCCCGTTTCGCGAGCCGGGACAATCGCCCATGAACAAGCACGTGATCCTGCCGGAAGCGTCCATCGCGGCAATTGAGCGCCAGTTCCAGGCGATGCACGCCGCAAGCCGGTCTGAGGCGCCGTGCAGCGCCGCAGAGCGCAAGCGTCTGCTGCGCAGCCTGCAACAAGCCGTCAGTGCCCGCAGCGAGGACTTTGCGCAGGCCATGTCCGCCGATTTCGGTTGGCGCTCGCATGACGAGACGC
>CADEEC010000166.1:0-1519 GCA_902826255.1 uncultured Hyphomicrobiales bacterium
GTGCCGCGCATCCTGCTCCTGAGGCTCGTCAACGGCGTCTCGCTGCGCAACCTGACCCCGGGCGAACTGGCTAAAGGTTTCGGGTTCTTTCACGGCAAGCCGTCGACGGCGTTTGCTGCCGTCGCCGTGACGCCGGATGAGCTCGGTGACGCGTGGCGCGACGGCAAGGTGCACCTGCCCCTGCTGGCGGACCTCAACGGCAAGCCGCTCGGACGGCCCAATGCTGGGGTGGACATGACGTTCTCGTTCCCGCAACTCATCGCGCATGCTGCCAAGAGCCGCCGGCTGAGCGCCGGCACCATCATCGGTTCCGGCACCGTCTCCAACAAGGAGGGCGACGGCCCCGCGCGGCCGGTCGAGCAGGGCGGGCCGGGCTATACCTGTCTTGCCGAGGTGCGCACGGTGGAGACCATTCTGGAGGGCAAGCCGCGCACGCCGTTCCTCAAGTTCGGCGATCGCGTGAAGCTGGAGATGCTGGGCGGGGACGGCCGCTCGATCTTTGGCGCCATCGACCAGCAGGTTGTCCGCTATAAGGCCTGAAGAACCACAAGCGCCTAGGGAGCCGTATCCGAATGTCCAAGAACTTTGCCTCGACCGGCGATCTCGGCGAGAAGGTCATCACCTTCAAGGAGATCGGCCGCGATCTCTACGCCTTTACCGCGCAGGGCGATCCCAACAGCGGCATCATCATTGGCGATGACGGCGTGATCGTCATCGACGCGCAGGCGACGCCTGTGGCCGCAAAGCAGGTGATCGAGCGCGTGCGCAAGGTGACGGACAAGCCGATCAAGTATGTCGTGCTTTCGCATTACCACGCTGTACGCGTGCTGGGTGCGTCGGCTTATGGCGCCCAGGAGATCATCGCCTCCGATGCCTGCCGCGCCATGATTGCGGAGCGTGGCAAGGAGGATTGGGATTCGGAATATGGCCGCTTCCCGCGCCTGTTCCAGGCGGCCGAAAGCGTGCCGGGCCTGACGTGGCCGACCATGACGTTCAAACGCAGCATGATGCTCTATCTCGGCAAGCGCCGGGTGGAGCTGCGCTTCGTCGGCCGCGCGCATACGGCGGGCGACATCGTCGCCTATGTGCCGGATGCCAACGTGGTCTTCTCCGGTGACATCGTGGAGTACAAGTCGGCGTGCTATTGCGGCGATGCGCACTTCGGGGATTGGCCGGGGACCTTGTCACGCATCGACGGCGTGAAGGCCGATGCGCTGGTGCCGGGCCGTGGCGACGCGCTGGTGGGTGCGGCCACAGTGGCGGAGGCCATTTCCCTGACGCGCGATTTCCTGCGCGACACCTACGATCCGGTGAAGCGCGGGGTCGCGAGGGGTGCCTCACTCAAAGAGTGTTTCGACGAGGCCACGACTGCGATGCGGCCCAAGTACGGCAATTGGCCCATCTTCGAGCATTGCCAGCCCTTCAACATCGCGCGCGCCTACGACGAAGCGCAGGGCATCGATACGCCGCGGGTGTGGACGGCAGAGCGCGACCGGGCCATGTGGGCTGCGCTGCAGGG
>CADEEC010000166.1:1619-8117 GCA_902826255.1 uncultured Hyphomicrobiales bacterium
CGCCGCGGGTGTGGACGGCAGAGCGCGACCGGGCCATGTGGGCTGCGCTGCAGGGGTAAGGTCACTTTGTCATCCCGGCCGAGCGCATCAAGAGCCGGGATGACAGTGCGGGATGAAGCTCTGAGAGATTTCGCGCTCAGTTCTCGTCCATCTTCAGGGCGGCGATGAAGGCCTCCTGCGGAATCTCGACCTGGCCGAACTGGCGCATTTTCTTCTTGCCCTTCTTTTGCTTCTCAAGAAGCTTGCGCTTGCGGGTGATGTCGCCGCCGTAGCACTTGGCCAGCACGTCCTTCCTGAGCGCGCGGATGGTTTCGCGTGCGATGATCTTGCCGCCGATCGCGGCCTGCACCGGGATCTGGAACAGGTGCGGTGGAATCAGTTCCTTGAGCTTCTCGCACATGGCGCGGCCGCGACTATCGGCGCGCGCGCGATGCACGATCATGGATAGCGCATCGACCGGCTCGGCATTGACCAGGATCGACATCTTGACGAGATCGCCGGTCTCGTAGCCCTGGATGTGGTAGTCGAACGAGGCGTAACCGCGGCTGATCGACTTGAGGCGATCGTAGAAGTCGAACACCACTTCGTTCAGCGGCAGCTCATACACGAGCATGGCGCGCGCGCCGACATAGGTGAGGTTTTTCTGTCGCCCGCGCCGGTCCTGGCACAGCTTGAGGACGCCGCCGAGATATTCGTCGGGGACGAGGATGGTGGCCTCGATCCAGGGCTCCTCGATGTGGTCGATGCGCACCGGGTCGGGCATGTCGGCGGGGTTGTGCAACTCCACCATCGAGCCGTCGGTCAGGTAGATCTGGTAGATGACGCTCGGTGCGGTGGTGATCAGGTCTAGGTTGAACTCGCGCTCCAGCCGCTCGGTGATGATCTCCAGGTGCAGCAGGCCGAGGAAGCCGCAGCGGAAGCCAAATCCGAGCGCGGCCGAGCTCTCGGTCTCGTAGCTGAAGCTCGCATCGTTGAGGCGCAGGCGCGCCATGGCTTCGCGCAGGTCCTCGAACTGGGCCGCGTCTGCTGGGAACAGGCCGCAGAACACGACGGGCTGGGCGGGCTTGAAGCCCGGCAGCGGCGTGGCGGTGTTGTTCTTCTCGTCGACGATGGTGTCGCCCACGCGCGTGTCGGCAACCTGCTTGATGGCGGCCGTGAAGAAACCGACTTCTCCCGGGCCGAGTTCGGCCAGCATCTCCTGCTTGGGGCGGAAGATGCCGACGCGTTCGATCTGGTGGATCGTGCCGGCCGACATCAGCCGGATCTTCTGGCCCTTCTTGAGGGCGCCGTCGATGATGCGCACGAGGACCACGACGCCGAGGTAGGCATCGTACCAGCTGTCGACCAGCAAGGCTTTGAGGGGGGCGTTGCGCTCGCCCTTCGGTGGGGGCAGTCGCTCGACGACGGCTTCCAGAACGGCGCGTACGTTCTCGCCGGTCTTGGCCGAGATCGGCACCGCGAAGGAAGCGTCGAGCCCGATCACGTCCTCGATCTGCTGCTTGACCCGGTCCACATCGGAGGAGGGCAGGTCGACCTTGTTCAGCACGGGTAGGATTTCGAGGTCGTTCTCGACCGCCTGGTAGACGTTGGCAAGGGTTTGCGCTTCCACGCCCTGGGTGGCGTCAACGACGAGGATGGCGCCCTCGCAGGCGGCGAGCGAGCGGGACACCTCGTAGGCAAAGTCGACGTGGCCAGGGGTGTCCATCAGGTTGAGCTGATAGGTCTTGCCGTCGGTGTGCCTATAGTCGAGACGGACGGTCTGGGCCTTGATGGTGATGCCCCGCTCGCGCTCGATATCCATCGAGTCGAGGATCTGCTCCTTCATCTCCCGGTCGGAGACGTTGCCGCACAGCTGTATCAGCCGGTCCGACAACGTGGACTTGCCGTGGTCGATATGCGCGATGATGGAGAAGTTTCGGATATGTGTGGTGTCCGTCATGGGGCCGGTGCTTAGCATCGCGACAGTGTCTGGAGCAAACGCCGACGAACGTATGTCGGGGTGGCGATTTGCTGCTGGCGCCTCGTAGCACAGCGCGCAGTTCACCTGCGGCTGCAGCTTCAGGCAAGCTGCAGTGTTCTCGGCGACCAGATACTACAAAATTAAAGATAACTGTTCATTATCTCCATTTTACGGCGATTACAATTTGTGCGGGGCTTGCGAAGCCGTATGCGTCATGACCAAGGCGCTGGCCCCGGAAGTCCGTGCGCAGTTCGCGCAACGCCTCAAGAAGCTGAGGGTGCAGAACGGTTATCCGCGTGCCCGTTATTTTGCCCGATCGCTGGGGATCGAGGAGAACCGCTATACGCGCTACGAGCGCGCCGAGGTCGAGCCGAGCCTGACGCTTCTGCACAAGATGTGCGAAATACTCAAGGTTTCGCCGAATGAGTTGATGGGATTTGCTGCGGGCGCCTCGCCGGTGTTTGGAGAGGAGCTTTCCCAGTATGCGGAACCCGGAGAACGCTTTGGCAAAGATTTTGCCCTTGTCGCGTGGAAGCTCGCATCCGAGGCGATAAGCAGCCGCGCGAAGGTTCGCTCGCGAGCCAAACCTTCGGATGATCCGCTCGCTGCTACGCGTGAGACGGGCAAGCTGTTCCAGCAGCTGCAGTCCGATCCGTTCGGGACCGTGGCGCTTATTGTGGCGGATGAGAACCTCACCCACCTCGACGCCAAGCGAAAGGCGGAGTTCGCCGAGATTATCTCTCAGTTCACCAGTGCCGCTACCCGCGCAGCCCATGAGGCACGCGGCAGCTAGCCGCGAATTTTTGCGCCGGTCGCTTTTTCGACTTGCGTGATGATGCGCGCGGCAACCGCATCGATCTCCGCGTCGGTCAAGGTTTTCTCGCGAGGCTGCAGCGTCACCTCAAGCGCAAGAGATTTCTTCCCTTTGCCGACGGCCTCACCTTCGAACACGTCGAACACGCTGACATCCGCGATCAGGCTCTTGTCCGCCGCAGCCGCGGCCTTCGCGATGTCCGCCGCCGCAACCTGAGCATCAACGACGAACGCGAAATCGCGCTTCACAGGCAGCAGCGCCAGACTTTCGAAAGAGCCTCGTCCCGCCGCCTTGCGTTTGGATGGCAAGGCATCGAGGTAGACCTCGCATGCAGCCACGGTGCCTGACAGGCCCACAGAGTGGAGAACCTGAGGATGGATCTCGCCGAAGTAAGCGAGCGTGGTCTTAGGTCCAAGCTTCAGGGCTGCCGCGCGGCCTGGGTGAAACCAGGCTGGAACCTCTCGCGAGATCTGTGCCTTGGACACATCGAATCCAAGGTCCGACAGCAGGGCGAACGCATCGGACTTGGCTTGAAAAAGGCCGGCATCTCCCGGTGTACCGTCCCAATGCCGGCCGGAGCCTTGGATATCCGTGGAGCCGGCGCGCACTGCAGAGGCCGAAACGAACTGATCGTTTGGCGCATCCCCGCGATAGCACTGCCCGACTTCGAACAGGCCGGCATCGGTGAAGCCTCGATTGTGATTCCGCGAGAGTGCAGAAAGCAGACCCGGCAGTAGACTGGGCCGCATCGAGCTCATCTCACTGGAAATCGGGTTGGCGATTTCCAGCATGTCCTGCCCACCGCCAAACGCGACCGCCGTACCACGTTCGATGAAGGACCACGTGACGGCTTCAACTAGCCCGCGGCCGGCGAGGACGCGGCGTGCACGGCGAACGCGGCGCTGGGGCTCCGTCAACACCGGACGCGCTACGCCGGCAGTTCGCGGCATGGCGGCGGACGGCACGGTGTCAAGAGCGGCGATGCGCACGATCTCTTCCACCAGATCTGCCGAACCCTCGATGTCCGGGCGCCAGGACGGTGCGGTGACCTTCGCCGTTGCGTCCTTGCCGTCGACCAAAAATCCAAGCGCCTCCAGCGTCTCACGAGCCTGCGTCTGGGGGATCGCGATCCCGGCAAGCTTCTCGACAAGGCCAAAATTGAACTGGATGACCTTCCTCGACACCGGCGGCGCGCCGGCTACACGGGCTTTCGAAGGCGTCCCGCCCACTATCTTGAGCATCATCTCGGTCGCGAAATCCAAGCCGGGGATGACATAGCCGGGGTCCACGCCGCGCTCGAAGCGATATCGAGCGTCGCTTTGGATGCCGGCCTTGCGTCCCGTGGCCGCCGTCCGCAGCGGGTCGAAGTAGGCACACTCGATCAGCACATTCTTGGTATCTGCCGTGACGCCGGTGTCCTCGCCGCCAAGAATGCCGCCAAGGCCCAAAACAGCCTTGTCATCGGCGATGACGCACATCGTGTCATCAACGCCATGGACCTTGCCGTCGAGGCCCGCGAACCTTTCGCCCTTTTTGCCCATGCGCGCTCGAATGGCGCCCTTGAGCTTGTCGGCATCATAGACGTGCAGCGGCCGGCCACGATCCAGGCTGATGTAGTTGGTGACATCGACGAGCGCATTGATCGGCCTCAATCCAACGGCCTTGAGGCGCTGCTTCATCCACTCGGGGGCTTCGCTGTTGCTGACGTCCCTGAGGTAGCGGCCCGAGAAGCACGGGCATGCATCACGGGTGTCCTGGGAGAATTCAAGCTTGATGTCGATCGGGCAGTCATAGCTCCCCTCGACACCGGTGATTTTCTGGTCGGGCTTCAGCTTGCCGAGTCCCGCTGCGGCAAGATCCCGCGCGATTCCCCGGACGCCCGTGCAATCGGGCCGGTTGGGCGTGATCTTCACATCGAGCACCGGGTCGCCCATCCCAAGCGAGTCGACGTAGCGCTGGCCGATTTTCTTGGCAAACGCCTCCGGCAGATCGATCACACCCTCATGGTTGTCAGAAAGCTGAAGCTCCCTTTCGGACAGCAGCATGCCACCCGACACAACGCCGCGAACCGGCTTGGCCTCGAGCGTGATTTTCGTGCCCGGAATGTAGCTGCCGATCGGCGCGAACACCCCGATCATGCCGGTTCGCGCATTCGGGGCGCCGCACACCACCTCTACCGTGCCGCCGCCGATGTCCAGCTTGCAGACCTGCAGCCGGTCGGCGTTCGGATGGCGCTTCGCCTCCAGGACTCGGGCGATGGTGAAGTTCTTCAGCTTGGCGCCTGGGTCATCGATGCTTTCGACCTCGAGTCCGATCGACGAGAGCTTGTCGGCCAAGTCCTCGATCGACGCTGAGGTATCCAGGTGGTCCCGGAGCCAGGAGAGCGTGAATTTCATGACGCGCGCTCCCCTACGACGAAAGTCCGCCGGCCAGCGTCGGCACGTCGAGCGGCAGGAAGCCGAAGTGCTTCAGCCAGCGCAGGTCGGCGCTGAACATGTCCCGGAGATCGGGGATGCCGTACTTGAGCATGGTGATGCGATCCAGGCCCATGCCGAAGGCAAACCCTTGGTACTTCTCCGGGTCGAGGCCGCAGTTGCGGATGACGTTGGGATGCACCATGCCGCTGCCGAGAATCTCGAGCCATTGGCCGGGTTTGCCGATGGCGCTGGCATCGAGGTCCACTTCCATCGACGGTTCCGTGAATGGGAAGTGGGACGCGCGAAAGCGCATCTTTAGATCGGGGACCTCGAAGAACGCCTTGCAGAATTCTTCAAGGCACCACTTCAAATGCCCAAGGTGCGTGTGCTCATCGATCACCAAGCCTTCGACCTGGTGGAACATGGGCGTGTGGGTCGCGTCACTGTCGATGCGATAGACCCGGCCCGGAACAATGATGCGGATTGGCGGTTTTTGGGACAGCATCGTTCGGATCTGCACCGGGCTGGTGTGCGTCCGCAGGAGCAGGCGCGATCCGTCGGCTTTCGGCTTGAAGTAGAAGGTGTCATGGTCCTGCCGAGCCGGGTGCTCGGGCGGAATGTTCAGCTTCGTGAAGTTGAGATCGTCCGATTCGATATCGGGGCCCTCGGCAACCGAGAAGCCCATGTCGCCGAAGATTTCTACGATCTCATCCCAGACCTGGCTGATCGGATGAATGCGGCCATCCTGCAAGGGGCCGAGCCGGACAGGCAGCGTAACGTCCGCCCACTCTGAGGCCACCCTTGCCGACATCGCATCGCGCGAGAGCTGCGATTTGCGTGCCTCAAGCGCCTCGGTAACCCGCTCCTTCAACTGATTGACGGATTGCCCGAAGGCCTTGCGCTGCTCGCTCGGAAGAGTTCCGAGTCGGGCCATCAGTTCGGAAACGCGCCCTTTCTTTCCGAGTGTGGAAATGCGCAAACGCTCGATGGCGTCGAGGTCTGAGGCACTATCGATTTCGGAGAGGAGAGCCTTCTCCAGCGAAGCGATATCGGTGTCGTTGGCCATTGCGTAGCCCGCGTTCTCGTCTTGAACTGCTCGCACTTGAGAGGCCCGGCCGACAAGTCGCCCTGTCGGCCATCCGGTGGCGGTCAGCTTGGTGCCGGGCTAGATCGGCAACCTGCAGGCGCAGGTTCAGGCCCAGGCCCAGTTTCCAGCCTCGTCTCAAGCTGCTTTGAGCTTTGCCGCAGCCTGGTCGCAGAGCGCCTTGAAGCCGGCGGCGTCCTTCACGGCAAGTTCGGCGAGAACC
>CADEEC010000167.1 GCA_902826255.1 uncultured Hyphomicrobiales bacterium
TGCCGCCGCGGACGAGTTCAACCCGCGCACCTACCACCAGGACTCGCAGAACCGTCTGCCTTCCTAACCCGTTCGGGCTGGCTCCATCCGTGGAGCCAACCCGGCCGCCTTCAACCTCACGCAAAATTCATCAGGAGACCAAAATGAAGACCATCGCTTCCGCTCTGCTCGCCCTGTCGGTTCTGGCCGGCATCGCAGCGCCCGCTTCGGCCGCCGACGATTTCAACGCCGGCACGTACTTCCAGGACTCGCAGAACCGCAACCCTGTCTAAGTAAGGCCGGTACGCTCGGCACAGCCGGGCCTCTCGACACTCTCATCATCACATAGAGTTCAACAGGAGACTGAAATGAAGATCATCACCTCTGCCCTGCTCGCCCTCTCGGTGCTCGCGAGCATCGCCGCCCCGGCTGCCGCCGCGGACGAGTTCAACCCGCGCACCTACCACCAGGACTCGCAGAACCGTAACCCCGTCTAAGACGGTGGTTGCGGAAGAACGGAGATCGGCCCTCCTCCCGCCGGTCTCCGTTATTTTTTTGCAGGCGATCCAGTGCGACCGGCCATCTGATCGGGCAGACAGCACCCCTAGTTGAGCTGCATGCCCGCGCTCCGCATGAGCGGAACCCAGCGGTCGATCTCAGCCTTGATGAAATCCCGGAAGCCCGCGGGTGTGTTCTTGGCGTCGTCGGGCGCTTCGACGCCGAGCGGCGTCATGGTGTCGCGAAGGCTTTTGTCGACATTGGCCTTGCGGATCGATGTGTTGAGCTTGTCGACGATATCTTTGGGTGTGCCTTTCGGCGCGAGAAAGCCGGCCCAGACAGCAAAATCCAGGCCCGGCACCCCGAACTCGTCCGTCGATGGCACGTCCGGCAGTGATGCCACGCGCGCGGTACGAAATACGGCAAGCGGCTTCACGGTTCCGGCTTGAATTTGCGGCGTTGCCGTCAGCGACACCTCGACCATCGCCTCGATCTGTCCGGCAACGAGATCGTTCATCGCCGGCCCGGTGCCGCGATACTGCACGAGTGCCGCCTTGCTGCCGAGACGCAGGTTCAGCATCGAGGCGCCCATGTGCGAGGAGGAGCCGGGGCCAGCAGTGCCGATGTTCATCTTCTCCCCGTTGGTCTTTATGTAGTCCACGAACTCCTTGAAGCTGTTGACCGGCAGATCCTTCTTGACGATCAAAACCTGCGGCAGGTCGCCGGCCAGGCCAAGGTGCTCGTAGTCATTGACGGGATCGTACGGAAGTTTCTTGAAGAGACCCACGGCCGAAACATGGGTCCCGGCCTGCCCGATCTGGATGGTGTAGCCATCGGGCGCGGCCTTCGCGGCGCGTGCCGATCCCGTCGTGCCGCCGGCACCGGCCACATTCTCGACGACGACACTCTGCCCGATGTCGCGGCTGATGAACTCGGCATAACGCCGTGCGATGACGTCGGTCGGGCCGCCCGCGGCAAACGGAACGATCATTGTAACCGGCTTGGCTGCCGGCCAAGCACTCTGGGCACCAGCGAGACCCGGCATCGCCATGCTCGCCGCGAGCACAGCAGCGAGCGACCTGCAGCAGATCCGCATGTTGCGTGTCTTCGTCATCGCATTCCTCCTTTGCGATTTATCACAGCGACCTCAGTCGCGGCATGCCGCGGTCTGGCATTTCAGAAATCGGCATATGTCCGCTATGGCCAGACTTGCCTCGGGAACGACCCGGCCCCAGCCAAGGAAGCCGTGCACCTGCCCCGGAAAGCGCTTCAAGGTCACCGGGACGCCGCCGCGGGCCAGGCGCAAGGCATAGTCCTCGCCTTCCTCCCCCAGCGGATCGAAGCCCGCGGTGATGATGAGGGCGGGCGGCAGGCGGGTGTGGTCATCGGCCAACAGCGGAGAGCATCGCCAGTCCGCCCGGTCGGCTTCGGATCGCAAATAGTTGCACGCAAAGAACTCGAGCAGATTGCGATTGAACCGAAAGTCCTGCGGGAAGTCCAAAAGCCGCGCACCCCGATCGGAATAGTCGGTTTTGGCGTAGACGAGCACCTGGGCCACCAGATGCGGACCGCCTCGATCCCGCGCGTTCAAAGCGACCACCGCCGCAAGATTGCCGCCCGCACTGTCGCCCCCTACAGCCAGGCGGCGCGGATCTATGCCAAACGCGCAAGCGTTGCACGCGACGTGCTCCACGGCGGCAACGGCGTCATCGACGGCCTGCGGAAACTTGTGCTCAGGCCCGAGCCGGTACGCGACCGAGACGACAACGACACGCGCACCGACGGCGATCTCGCGGCAAATCGTGTCATGCGTCTCGATGCTGCCGACCGTGAAGCCGCCGCCGTGGAAGTAGACGAGACCGGGCGCCTCTTCGGTGCCGTCACGATCCTC
Organism: uncultured Hyphomicrobiales bacterium; assembly: GCA_902826255.1. Classification (GTDB taxonomy): domain Bacteria; phylum Pseudomonadota; class Alphaproteobacteria; order Rhizobiales; family Hyphomicrobiaceae; genus AWTP1-13. Next base: position 2,369 of record CADEEC010000167.1, read on the forward strand.
GTTCCGATCGGTGTAGGTCCGCAACGCGAGTCTGTGTCCATCCGGCGTTTGGAAGGCGCGATCCTCCACACGCCGCACGTCAACGGGATCGGGGCGCAAGAGGGCGCGGTTCGCTTCCGATACGCGGCGCGCTTCGGATGCGCTCAAGTGCTCGACGGCCGGATGGCCGGAGGCACGGATGAGCGCTAGCGCCCGCTCGGCGCTGCTATCGAGCCTCGCGGCAGGGGCGGGTTGGTCGTGGATACAGCGGCTGCTCATGCTCCCTCGCGGGAACATCATTGGCATCTTCTGATACATGCGCTAAATGCAAAATAGAGACAAATACATGCGTGAGATGCATGATGCTGGCGACCATGCAATTGCGAGCGTTCGTCGCCGTCTTCGAGAGCGGGACGGTCACGGAAGCGGCAAGCCGGATTGGAAGAACCCAGCCGCAAACCAGCCGGCTTGTTGCCGACCTCGAAGCAGCAAGCGGCCTTGTTCTCTTCCGACGAGAGAAGCGGCGGCTGGTTCCGACCGAGGAGGGGGCTGCGTTCTACGAAGAGGTGGCGCGCACTCTGCACGGCCTCGACGATCTCACCCGGGTCGCATCGGTTCTGAGGCGCGACCGGCCGGAGCAGTTCTACATCCTGACGATGCCGAACCTTGCGCACACCATCGTCCCGGATTGCATCTCCCGCTTGCGCAAGCGTTTCCCCAGGATGGTCGCCAATGTCGACATCGCGACCAGAAATCAGCTCGGCGCCGTGGTCGGGTTCCGGCCGTTCGACATCGCTCTTGCAGTGCTGCCGTCCATCGATCTGCCAGGCATGGTGATGAGCCCGCTCGGAAGCGTTCCGACAGTAGCGCTCGTGCCGAAATCGTTGCCGCTGGCGAAGCAGCGTCTGATCACCCTCAGCGACATTGCGGCGGTTCCGTTCGTCGCAACCAGCAGAAGCACCGTGCTGCGCGTGATGCTCGACGAGCTGTGCACACGCGAGCAGGTGTCGTTGCGTTTCGTTGCGGAGGCCCCGAACGTGCTTACGGCCGGACGCATGGCCGAAGCCGGTGTCGGGGTCGCCATCGTTGACGGTCTGACGGCCCGGCACGTGGACGCCCGTGCCGTTGCTGTACGGCCATGGAAGCCCGGGCTCTCGTTCACGCTCGGACTGATCGAGCCGAAACGAGCCCGGCCGAACCGCATCGCCCCGGCGTTCGCCGAGGAATGCCGCCGGGCGTTCCATGCGCACGCACGGCATTGGAAGTCGTCATAACGCGGGTCGCATCAACACAACCTGCGCACCGGCGTTCCCCTCAGAACGGGTAATGCCGGTGGCCGGACTGGATCGTGATCCACCTGAGCTCGGTGAATTCGTTGATCGCGGCTTTGCCGCCGAAGCGGCCGTAACCCGAGTCCTTCACACCGCCGAACGGCATCTGCGCCTCGTCGTGCACGGTTGGACCGTTGATATGGCAGATGCCGGTATCGAGCCGCTTGGCCACGGCCATCGCCCTGGGGACGTCGCGGCTGAAGACGGCCGATGACAGGCCGTAGGGCGTGTCGTTGGCAACGCGGATCGCCTCTTCGTCTCCGCGCACACGCACCACCGTGGTGACGGGACCGAACGACTCCTCGTCATAGATGCGCATCTCCGGTGTCACGTTGTCGAGCACGTGCGCATTGATGAGCGTGCCGCTGACCTGGCCGCCGGCGGCGAGCTTGGCGCCCTTCGCCACCGCATCGAGCACCAGCGAGGTCACGCGATCCGCAGCCGAACGATCGACGACGGAGCCCAGGATCGCCTTGCCCTCGCGCGGATCGCCGACCGACAGCGACTTGGCCTTGGCGGCAAAGCGCTTGACGAACTCGTCAGCCACTTTCTCGTCGACCACAATGCGTTCGGTCGACATGCAGATCTGGCCCTGGTTGGCAAACGCTCCAAAAGCCGCCGCGTTAACCGCCTCTTCGAGGTCGGCATCGTCGAGGATCACCAGCGGAGACTTGCCGCCGAGCTCGAGCAGCACCGGCTTCAAATGCTCAGCGCACTTTTTGGCGATGATCTTGCCGACGCGCGAGGAGCCCGTGAAGTTGACGCGCCGCACGGCCGGATGCGCGATCAGTGCGTCGACCACCTCGGAGGCATCCCGCGGGGCGTTGGTCACGACGTTGACGACGCCGGCCGGGAAACCGGCCTCGCGGAAGATCTCGCCGATCAGCCGATGCGTGCCGGGACACATCTCGGACGCCTTCATCACCACCGTGTTGCCGCAGGCGAGCGGCATGGCAATCGCCCGCACACCGAGAATGACAGGCGCGTTCCACGGCGCGATGCCGGCGACGACGCCGACCGGCTGGCGCATGCCCATGGCAAGGCTGCCGGGGATATTGGATGGGATGATCTCGCCCGAAATCTGGGTGACCATGGCGGCCGCCTCGCGGATCATGCCGGAGGCGAGCATGCAGTTGAAGCCGGCCCACATCGCGGTGGAGCCGGTCTCGCCCGCCATCACCGGCGCGAACCGTCCGCCCGCCTGCTCCATGATGTCGGCGGCCTTGTTGAGGAGGGCGCGGCGCGCGGCCGGCGCCAGCTCCGACCAGGCCGGGAATGCGGCGGCGGCAGCGTCGACGGCACGGCGCGCATCGTCGGGCGTGGAGGCCGCAGCGCGGGTGGCGACCTCGCCCGTCATTGGATTCAGCCGGTCGAACGTCGCATTGCCGATGGCCTTGGCATCGGTGTTGTTGATCATCAGGTCGATCGCGTTCATCGTTTCGCTCCCAGAAGTCGGCTTGTTGTAGGTGGGTCGGTGGTCTCTTTCCCCGACTGCGGGGGAAGGGTTAAGAGAAGCGGGTGCGAAGGCGCGGGGAGGAGGCGCGAGACGTGCGCTTCCGTTCCCTGCTTCGCTCGCATGTCCATTGCGATAGGCGCCATTGCCGGCATGGCCGTTAGCGGCTTGCGCGCTGCCGCCGAGGTAGGCCTGGCGGACGGCGGGATCGTCCTGCAGTTGCGCCGCAGGGCCTTCGCCGACGATGCGGCCGTTCTCTATGAGATAGCCGCGATCGGCGATGGCGAGCGCGGCGCGCGCGTTCTGCTCCACGAGCAACACTCCGACATTCATGTCCTTGATGCGCGACAGCGCCTGGAACAGCTCCTTGCACACGAGCGGCGAAAGCCCGAGCGAAGGCTCGTCGAGCAGCAGCACCTGCGGGTTCGACATCAGCGCGCGGCCGATAGCAACCATCTGCCGCTCGCCACCGCTCATGGTGCGCGTGTACTGCCCCATGCGCTCGCCAAGTCGCGGGAACAGGGCCAGCACGCGCTTGAGATTTTCATCCTGTTGCGCACGGGCACGCCGCGTGAAGGCACCAAGCTGAAGGTTCTCGCGCACCGTAAGCTCGGCAAAGATGCCGCGATCCTCCGGCACCAGCGCAAGCCCGGCCTCGACCACATCGTGCGGCTGCAACGACGCGATATCGACGCCGGCGAGGGCGATGTGCGCGTGGGGCAGGTGAGGCACCATGCCGCCCAGCGCCTTCAGACACGAGGACTTGCCCGCGCCATTGGCACCGAGCATGACGACGATCTCGGACTTACCGACGGACAAGGCAACATTGTCCAAGGCAAGGTGCTTGCCGTAGCTGACTGACAAACGCGAAACGTCGAGCATCACTTCCCCGGTGGAGCGCACGGGCACCCCTGGCAGGGTGCCGAAGGCACCCGTAAGCACATCACTTGGTGCAGATAGTTTGGTCAACTCCCGATCGGCAGTTGGCCTAACGCAGACCCGCGTCGACAGGTGAATCCCCTGGGGTTGCAATCCCTATTGGGCGCTGCCCAAGCAAGTCGATGCTCAAAGCATCAGCATTATCACAAACTGCCCAATCCATAGGCCTTGTATACAGAGTCGCATACGAAACACGGTAGGCACCAAAGAATAAATTACGCATTTTCTGAGCTTTAGCAATTTCTCAAGGGCTGGCACGCCGATTGCTCTTAACCACCGCCGGGGGCCTTCCACCCCCGAAATCTGTTTTCAACAAAGGGTGGTGTTCAGCTCATGACTCGCAGGTTCATCAAAACCGCGGCGGCAGCGGCAGCGCTGTGCGCAATGGCGGTGCTGCCCATGGCCGGCCAGGCCAGGGCGCAAGAGACGATCAAGGTCGGCATCCTCCACTCCCTATCCGGCACCATGGCCATCAGCGAGACCACGCTGAAGGACGTGATGCTGATGCTGATCGAGGAGCAGAACAAGGCCGGCGGTGTGCTCGGCAAGAAATTAGAGCCGGTGGTCGTCGACCCCGCCTCCAACTGGCCGCTGTTCGCGGAAAAGGCGCGCGAGCTGATCACCAACCACAAGGTTGCCGCCGTGTTCGGCTGCTGGACGTCGGTGTCGCGCAAGTCGGTGCTGCCTGTCTTCCGCGAGCTCAACTCGGTTCTCTTCTACCCCGTTCAGTACGAGGGTGAGGAAAGCGAGCGCAACGTCTTCTACACCGGCGCCGCCCCCAACCAGCAGGCGATCCCCGCCGTCGATTATCTCGCGAAGGAAGAGAAAGTGACGCGCTGGGTGCTGGCGGGCACGGACTACGTCTATCCGCGCACGACCAACAAGATCCTCGAGGCCTACCTGAAATCGAAAGGCGTCAAGGCCGACGACATCATGATCAACTACACGCCGTTCGGACACTCCGACTGGCAGACGATCGTCGCCGACATCAAGCGGTTCGGCTCACAGGGCAAGCGCACGGCCGTGGTCTCGACCATCAACGGCGATGCCAACGTGCCGTTCTACAAGGAGCTCGGCAACCAGGGCGTCAGCGCCAAGGACATCCCCGTCGTCGCCTTCTCGGTCGGCGAGGAAGAGCTGGCCGGCCTCGACACCAAGCCGCTCGTTGGACATCTCGCGGCGTGGAATTACTTCATGTCGGTCGACACGCCGGAGAACAAGGCGTTCATCTCCAAGTGGAAGTCGTTCATCAAGAACGACAAGCGCGTCACCAACGATCCGATGGAAGCGCACGTGATCGGCTTCAACATGTGGATCGAGGCGATCAAGAAGGCCGGCACCACAGACCCCGACAAGGTGATCGATGCGATCGTCGGCGTGAAGGTGCCAAACCTCACCGGCGGCGTGTCTGAGATGCTGGCGAACCACCACATCTCCAAGCCCGTGCTGATCGGCGAAATCCGCGGCGACGGCCAGTTCGACGTGGTGTGGAAGACGCCGGGCCTGGTGCCGGGCGACGCGTGGTCCAAGGAGCTTCCGGGCTCGCGCGACCTGGTTGCCGACTGGGTGAGGCTCAAGTGCGGCAACTACAACACCGTCACCAAGAAGTGCGGATAGCCTGAGACGCACGTCCACTGCGGGCGGCGGCGTGCGGGCCGCCGCCCCTTCTCGAACACCGGGGATCGGGATGCGAACCTTGCGCGCACGCGTCGTGGCCGCGGTGCTGGGATTGGCGGTGCTGCTGTTTGCTGGCGCAGGCCCTGTCCATGCCCACAGCTACGAAGACGCGCTCAAAGGCTTTGCGACCGATACCTTCGGCGACACCGACAACGCCATTACGGGCACCGCTGCCAGCGGGCACCACCTCGCAGCTCGCATCATCGGCGCCCTGCAGAGCGGACGCCTGCTGTTTGATCCTGCCGAAAAGAAGGTCTACCTGCGCGAGCCGGAAGGCCTGGTCGATGCCGCCACCGGCAAGGTAACGAGCGGCGTCGATGCGGGCGCCCTCAAGACTGTT
>CADEEC010000168.1 GCA_902826255.1 uncultured Hyphomicrobiales bacterium
CCCGGTCGAGCCCCAGCAACATGCCGAGACGGCTCGGCGTGCCGCGGTGGTGGACGGAGTAGAGACAGAAGCAACGCCGGTAGCCGGTGAGGACCGCGTGGCGGCGCTCCTCGAACGCGAACCCGGGCCGCCACATGAGCGACCCGTAAGCGAACACCCAGAGGTCGTCCTGGCCGGCCGCACGCATCCTCTGTCAGCTCTTGCTGCGCCGGCCGAAGTCCGGTGCCTCCGTATCCTGGCCCGCCTGGATGATGCCACGGCGCGTGGCACGCGCTTCCGTGAACAGGCGGTGCAGCGTATCGGCTTCGCCGAAGCGAATGGCCCGCTGCAGGGCCGTCAGATCCTCGCTGAAGCGGCCGAGCATCTCCAACACGGCTTCCTTGTTGTTGAGGAACACGTCGCGCCACATGACGGGATCGGAGGCAGCGATGCGTGTGAAGTCGCGGAAACCACCGGCGGAGAACTTGATCACCTCGGTGTCGGTGACGCGCTCCAGGTGTCGCGCAGTGTTGACGATGTTGTAGGCGATGAGGTGCGGCACATGGCTGGTGATCGCCAGCACCATGTCGTGGTGGTCGGCGTCCATGATCTCGACGTTGCTGCCGCAGGCCCTCCAGAAGGCAGCCAGCTTGTCGACGGCGGCCTTGTCGGTGCCGTTCGGCGGCGTGAGAACGCACCAGCGTCCGTCGAACAGCTCCGCAAAGCCGGACTCGGGGCCGGAATGCTCGGTGCCGGCAATGGGGTGACCCGGGATGAAATGAACGCCAGCCGGGATGTGGGGGCCGACTTCGCGCACGATCGCGCCCTTCACAGAGCCGACGTCGGTAACAATGGCGCCGGCGCGCAGGGCTGGTGCCATGTCCTGCGCGAGGCGTCCGCAGGCCCCGATCGGCGCACAAAGGATGATGAGGTCGGCATCATGCGCCGCCTCGGCTGCCGTCGCATACACAGAGCCTACAAGGCCGATGCGCAGCGCCGGATCGCGCGTCTTTGCCGATTGCGCGTGCCCGACAATGCTGCGCGCGACCCCGCGGCGGCGGATGGCGTGGCTCAGCGAAGACACGATAAGGCCGACCCCGATCAGCGCAACGCGCTCGAACATCGGCTGCGGCGCGGCTGTCATGGGCGTCTCATGAAGTCGGCGAGCGCGGCGACCACGGCGCGGTTGTCCGCTTCAGTGCCGATGGTCATGCGCAGGCAGTTCGGCAGGCCGTAGGCGGCGACGCGGCGCAGGATGATGCCACGCGACTTGAGGTGCTCGTCGGCGGACACGGCGTCCTTGCCGTTGGCCGAGGGGAAATGCATCAGGATGAAGTTGCCGATGCTGGGCGTCACCTTGATGCCGAGCTTTTCGACCTCTGCGGTTACCCACGGCAGCCATACCTCGTTGTGCTTCACGGCCTTGTCGAGGTGCGCGGTGTCTTCGAGCGCGGCGACGCCGGCAGCCAGCGACGGCGAAGTCACGTTGAAGGGACCTCGCACGCGGTTCAGCACGTCGGCAACGGCCTGCGGGCAGTAGGCCCAGCCGAGCCGCAGGGCGGCGAGACCGTAAACCTTGGAGAACGTGCGCGTCATCACCGTGTTGGGCGTGGTGGCGACCAGCTCCAGACCCGCCTCGTAGTCGTTGCGGCGCACATACTCGCTGTAGGCCGCATCGAGGACGAGCAGCGTGTCGCTGGGTAATCCGCTGTGCAGGCGGCGCACCTCGTCGTGCGGGATGTAGGTGCCCGTGGGATTGTTCGGGTTGGCGAGGAACACCAGCTTCGTGCGCGGCGTGACGCGCGCGAGGATGGCGTCCACGTCGGCTCTGTAGTCCTTCTCAGCAACAGGAACCGGCGTGCCGCCGCTCGACAGCGTGGCGATCTTGTACATCAGGAAGCCGTGCGCGCTGTAGACGGCCTCGTCACCGGGGCCGACGTAGGCGTGCGCGATCAGGTTGATGAGCTCGTCCGAGCCGCAACCACACACGATGCGGCCGGCATCCAGACCGTAGTGGCGCGCAATCGCGCTCCTGAGAATGGTCGCGGCGCCATCCGGGTAGCGGTCGAGCTCGTCCGCGACGGCCTTGTAGGCGGCGACCGCTTTGGGGCTCGGGCCCAGCGGTGACTCGTTGGAGGACAGCTTGATGGGCTTCAAGCCGCCCGGAACCTCGCTTTCGCCCGGCACATAGGGGCTGATGTCCATGATGCCGGGTTGCGGCTTCGGCGCTGCGTTCGCCATGGCGGTCTCTTGCTCGCTCGCGCGGCCGCCCGGGGGTGTCACCCCGCCGTCGGCCTGCTGCCAAATGGAAATCGTTGGCCCGAGGGGTTGGCCCAGGCCGGCCCCGTTCTAGCGTCTGGCGCTTATTTCGCAAGCTCGCGCGAACGGTCGGCCGCCGCTTTCACGGCCCGCTCCATTAGGTCGCAAAGGCCGTTTTCGGCCATCAGGACCTGAAGTGCGGCATAGGTGGTCCCGTTCGGAGAGGTCACGTTCCGGCGCAGGATCTCCGGCTCCAGGTCAGACCGATGCATAAGCTCGCCGGCACCCGCTACCGTCCATACGGCGAGCTTCTCGGCCAGGTCGGCGGGCAAGCCGGCCTTGACGCCGGCCTGCGCCAGGCACTCGGCCAGATAGAAGACGTAGGCAGGGCCCGACCCCGACACGGCCGTAACGGCATCCATCAAGCTCTCGTCGTTGACCCAGGTAACCTCGCCCACGGCGCGCAACAGGGCATCGCACGCCGCGCGCTGCTTGTCGGTCACGTTGGCGTTGCCGATGGCGGCGGTGATGCCGCGCCCAATGGAGGCCGGCGTGTTCGGCATCGCGCGCACGACCGCGCTGCCCTTCGGCAGATGAGCCTCGAAGCTGCCGATTTGGCATCCGGCCGCGACCGACAGCACGACTGTTTTGGGCTGGGAGAGTTTCGCAAGCGCGGGGAAGACCTGATCCATCACCTGCGGCTTGACGGCGACGAGGATGACGGCCGGCGCTTCGTTGAGAGGCGCGACGGTCGCCTGCACCTTCACGCCCTGCTCGTCGAGCTTCACCTTGATGTGCGGAGCGGGCGCCGGGTCCTGCACCACGATGCGCGAAGGATCGAGACCGCGTTCCAGCCAGCCGGACAGAAGCGCGTATCCCATGTTGCCCGCGCCGGCGAGCACGAGGGGGCCATCCAGGTACAGCATGATATCCTCGGCAGGCGGGCATCATGCCCGGCAAAGGGTTGCGTCAGCTCGATACTAGAGCCGGCAGCATGGCTTGGGGAGTGTTGTTGAGGCCGGCCTCTTAAGCGCGGCCCTCGGTGTCGAACATCGAGGAGGCCAGCGCCTCACGGCTCTCCTTGCCTGCCCAGACAACGAACTGGAACGCTTGATAGTAGCGCTCGCAGGCTTCCAGCGCGGCCTTGAACAGGGCTTCGCACTGGCCGTCGGTGGCGACCGTACCGTTCAGCATCAGGCCGTGGCGGTACATGATCAGGCCTTCGGAGATCCACACGTCGAAGTGGCCGAGCCAGAGCTGCTCGTTGATCTGCGCCACCAGCCGGTAAACCTCGTTGAGGCGGTTTTCCGGAATCTTGGCATCGAAAGCCGACGCGATGTGCAGCGTCTCGAGATCGCCGCGCCAATTGAGCGAGACGTGATAGTCGGTCCACTGCCCGGCGACGGTCAGCGTGAGCTCGTCGTCGGTAACCCGATCCATAGTCCAGTCGTGTTTGCCGGCGATGTGCTCGATCAGATCGAGCGGATTGTTCGAGCGGGACTTGGCACTTCCAGCGTTCGCCATCCATCGAGCTCCCTGCAACGCCACCTGCGGTCCCGCAACCGTTCGGCGCGCTTGTCATCCGCGAGTCACGAGTAGTCGAACCACCGCGACGCTGGCAAGCGCACCAGCTTACTCTCCACGGCCAAAATGGCGGACTGGTGATAGCAGCTGTGCAAAAGCGGGAACCGAGAGGGAACGCTCAGGCGCCGGGTGGAGGATTGCGGAAGCTTGCGAGCTCTTGCTCGAGCGCGGCGAGCCGTGCGCTGAGCCGCTCGTTCTCCTCGCGGGCCTTGACCGCCATTTCCTTGACGGCCTCGAACTCCTCGCGTTTCACGACGTCCATGTCGCGGAGGAAGCGCTCGCCCTGCGCCTTCATCAGCGTCTCGAACTCGCGACGCATGCCCTGGGCGGCCCCGGCCGCATCTGTCATCAGCTTGGAGAACTCGTCAAAGATGCGGTTGCTGGTCTGCGTCATGGGGCCTGCTCCGCCAAATTGCCGCGCCGGATAGGCTACTTATGGGGTCCATGCCGGCCCCGATCAAGCGCCGGGCTTGCCAAGAGGTTGACTTGACAGGCTGAACGGGCTGCCGGAAACGTGCGCGCATGAACCTGCTCGCCATTCCCTATCCGATGATCGACCCCGTGGCGCTCCAACTCGGGCCGCTCGCCGTGAAGTGGTATGGGCTCGCCTACATCGCTGGGTTGATCCTCGGATGGCTCTATATCAAGCGCCTGCTGGGGCAGCCGCAGCTGTGGCCGGCGAGCGGTGCGCCGATCGACCCGCAGCGGGTGGACGATCTTCTTATCTACATGACGATCGGCGTGCTTGCGGGAGGGCGGCTCGGCTACGTGCTGTTTTACGAGCCGCTGCACTTCCTTACGAACCCGCTCGATATTCCCGCGGTGTGGCGCGGAGGCATGGCCTTCCATGGTGGCCTGATCGGGTCGATCGTGGCGATCGTATATTTCGCACGCCGCAACGGCGCCAACGTGTGGAGCATGCTGGACGTGTGCGCGGCGGCAACGCCGATCGGCCTGTTCTTCGGACGGCTCGCAAACTTTGCCAATGCCGAGCTGGTGGGACGGCCGACGACGGTGCCGTGGGCGATGGTATTTCCGGGCGCAGGGCCTCTCGAGCGGCATCCGAGCCAACTGTATGAGGCGTTCTTCGAAGGCCTTGTCCTGTTCGCCGTGCTGTGGTGGCTGACGTACCGGGTGATGGCGCTGAAGCGGCCGGGCATCGTGGCCGGCACCTTCCTTGCCGGCTATGGCCTCGCCCGCTCCTTCTGCGAGCTGTTCCGGGAGCCGGATCCCGGGCACTGGCTGACCATGGGGCCGTTCACGGCGGGTATCCTGTACTCGCTTCCCATGGTGATCGTGGGGTTGTGGCTCGTGCGCGATGCCATGCGCCGAACGCCGTCCGTCGCCGATGCCGCGCACTGACGACAGCATCGTCGCCACCGGCCTGCAGGGCATTCTCGAGGAGCGCATCCGGCGCGACGGGCCGATGCCCGTCGACGCCTTCATGCGCGCCTGCCTGGAAGACCCCGCGCACGGCTATTGGCAACGGGCACACACAATCGGCAGGGGCGGCGATTTCATAACATCGCCGGAGATCAGCCAGGTTTTCGGCGAGCTTGTCGGCCTGTGGTGTGCGGTGACCTGGCAGCGCATGGGCGAGCCGGACACCGTCAATCTTGTCGAGCTCGGACCTGGGCTCGGCACATTGATGCGCGATGTGCTCAGGGCAGCGCGCGCGGTGCCGGCCTTCGCCGCGGCCATTCGCGTGCACCTCGTGGAGACGAGCCCCGCATTGCGTACGCGACAGGCGCAGGCCCTTGCAGGCAGTGGATGTCAGCCCGCGTGGCACGACAGTGTGGGCGATGTTGCATCGGGGCCCGCGATCGTGATCGCCAACGAGTTTCTCGATGCCCTGCCGATCCGGCAGCTCGTCTTCGATGGCGGGTGGCGCGAGCGCGTGCTCATGCTGGGTGCCGACGGCAAATTGCAGTTCGGTGTCGGTGATGCTGTCGCCTGCGCTCTGGAAGGCACCCAGGGTGCGATCGCAGAGATGCGCCCGGGAGAAGAGGTGTTGCTCGGTGCGCTCGCCGGCCGACTGCAAGATTTTGTGGCTTTGCTCATCGACTATGGCCCAGCGGCGAGCGGCCTGGGCGACACGCTGCAGGCTGTGCGAGACCACGCCTACACGAATGTTCTAGACTCCCCAGGGGCTGCCGATCTGACGGCCCATGTGCAGTTCGCAGCCTTTGGTGAGAAGGCCCGCAATCTGGGTCTCGCCGCGGATGGACCGCTGACTCAAGCCGAGTTCCTCGGGTGTCTCGGCATCGCTGAGCGGGCGGCGAAGCTGATGGCAGCCAACCCGGCGCGTGCGGGCGAGATAGAAGCGGGCGTGCACAGGCTGATCTCGCCGACCGGCATGGGAAGCTTGTTCAAGGTCATGGCCGTGCGCTCATCGAACCTTCCACCCTCGGTGCCCTTCGGTTAGGAGGAGGCATGCTCAAACCTGTCCTCGCGGAAAACCTGGTAAGTCTGGACGGCGTCGCGCATGGGTTCTTCACGCGGCAGGGCGGTGTGTCGGAGGGCATCTACACCACCCTCAACTGCGGACTGGGATCAAGCGACAATCCGGACGCCGTGCGCGAAAACCGGAAGCGCGTGCTCGCCCACCTTGGAGCGAAAGGCATCGTCTCGGCGCATCAGGTGCACGGCACGACGGCACTGCATGTCGACTCCGTCTGGCCCGAAGGCGTGCGGCCCAAGGCCGATGCCATGGTGACGGCCACGCGCGGCCTCGCTGTCGGCGTGCTTACGGCGGATTGCGCGCCCGTACTGATGGCGGATGCCGGCGCGGGTGTCGTCGGCGCGGCGCACGCGGGCTGGCGCGGGGCCATCGCCGGCATCCTCGAAGCGACCATTGATGCGATGGAACAGCTTGGTGCCTCGCGGGCGCGGATCGCGGCCGCGGTCGGGCCTTGCATCAGGCAGAGGGCCTACGAAGTCGGGCCGGAATTCGAGGCGCAGTTCGTGAAACTGGACCCGGCAAACGCGCGGTTTTTCACGCCAGGACCTGGGCCTGGAGGGCGTCCGCATTTCGATCTGTCCGGCTACGCCCTCTCGCGCCTGGAGGCTGCCGGCATTGCGTGTGTGGTGCAAAGCTCAGCCTGCACCTACGAGAACCCCGGGGATTTCTTCAGCTATCGTGGCTCCCAAACCCGCCGGGAGCCCGATTACGGGCGCCAAATATCTGCCATCGTCTTGACGTAGCGTTCTTTTTCCACAACTTTGGTGGTGCTGCGAGTTGGCAGGTTAGCAATGCTCGCAGTTTTCCCTGTCCGTATCCTGCCCGGGATATTGTCAGGGGTTGGGGAGTCTGCTGGGGTAACGGTTGTAGAATCACTCGCCGCAGAGTTTGTAAGTCGGCAGCCGGGATTCAGCTGGACTTAGAAACAGGGGGACGTCAGGTGACGACCACGGACGCTGCTGCGGCGCGGCGCCAACACCGTTTGGTGCCGCTGGCCCTCGTCATTGGCCTTGCAGGGTTTGGCCTTGCCGGCTGTGGCGGTTCTATCTTCGACTCGGCAAGTGCGCCCACGCAGGACGTGGCGCCCCCTAAAGCGGTGGCAGAACAGGCGCCGATTTCCAGAGTGGTGGTAAACGCGGTGGTGGGACCGCCGGACGAGCTCGGCAAGCAGCTACGTCAGGAAATCGTCTCGGCGCTCGGCGTGCAGCGCGTCGCCGTGGCCGACCAGGGCGGCGGCGCTGACTATCACCTGCGACCCTACATCGTTGCCGCGAAGGAGAAGAGCGGCACGAAGCTGTCCTACGTGATGGACGTCACCGATCCTGCCGGCAGTCGCGTCAACCGTTTCACGGGCGAAGAGATCGTGCCGGCAGCCGGGGCGAAAGATACCTGGGCTGCGGTCACACCTGCCGTCATGCAATCGATCGCGTCCAAGGCCACCGGGTCGTTCGTGTCCTGGTTGCCGAGCGCGCAACCAGCCGTCGCCTCCGCGCGCACGGCGCCACCGTCCGGCGTGGGCGGCGAGAAGGTTGAGACGGCGTCGGTGCCGCCCGCCAAGGCTGCGCGTCCCGCAGCAGGAACGCGTGTCGCCTCCGCTCCGCCGGCGCAGACTGGCAGCATCACCAAGGACGGCAACGTGCTTGCCCTGGTGCCGCCTGTGACCGGCGCGCCGGGCGACGGGACAACCTCGCTCACCGCCGCCATTCAGCGCGAGCTGCGCTCCAAGGGCGTCGCCCTTGCCGACAGGACGGGTGGCTCGGCCTAC
>CADEEC010000169.1 GCA_902826255.1 uncultured Hyphomicrobiales bacterium
CGGCCACGCGCCACGTGCAAGTGTCGGAAATGGTGATCGAGAAGGCCAAGCGCCTTGTCGAGCACAAGCGCGACGTGGTGATCCTGCTCGACTCGATCACGCGCCTCGGCCGTGCCTACAACACCGTCGTGCCGTCATCCGGCAAGGTGCTGACGGGCGGTGTCGACTCGAATGCTCTGCAGCGGCCGAAGCGATTCTTCGGTGCGGCGCGCAACATCGAGGAGGGCGGCTCGCTCACCATTATCGCCACCGCGCTGATCGATACCGGCAGCCGCATGGACGAGGTGATCTTCGAAGAGTTCAAGGGCACCGGTAACTCGGAAGTCGTGCTCGACCGCAAGGTCTCCGACAAGCGCGTGTTCCCGGCGATCGACATCGCGCGTTCCGGCACGCGCAAAGAGGAGCTGCTGGTCCCGGCCGATCAGCTCAAGAAGATGTACGTGCTGCGCCGCATCCTCAACCCGATGGGCACCATGGATGCGATCGAGTTCCTGGTCGACAAGCTGCGGTCCACCAAGACCAACGGCGAGTTCTTCCAGAACATGAGCACGGGCAAGAACTAGTTTCCGCCCGTCCGTTTCGCATGCGACGTCACCCCGGGCCTTGTGCCCGGGGTTTTGTTTGCGGCACATTCCATAGCTTGCAGGGTGTTGGACCCTGGATCCCGGGGACAAGCCCCGGGATGACGCATGCGGCGAGGTTGAGGTGATGTCCGAAGGTGACCTGCCTGTTGGCCAGCCGCTCCCGAATTGGGTGGCGCGTCCCGTCCCGCCACGCACGGCGATGCAGGGGCGGTTCTGCGCGGTGGAGCCGCTCGATCCGGCGAAGCATGCGCGCGCGCTGTTCGAGGCCAACAGCCTGGACAGCGACAACCGCAACTGGACGTATCTTTCCGTCGGCCCGTTCAAGGACTTCGAGAGCTACCGGGCGTGGCTGGACAAGGTGGCCGAAGGCGCCGATCCGGTTTTTCACGCGATCATCGACCGGGCAACGGGCAAGGCGGTCGGCGTAGCAAGCTACATGCGCCTCGATCCGCCGAATGGCGTCATCGAGGTGGGGCACATCAACTACTCGCCGCTGCTGCAGCAGAAACCTGCCGCGACGGAGGCGATGTTCCTGATGATGCGGCGCGTGTTCGATGAGCTCGGCTACCGCCGCTACGAATGGAAGTGCGACAGCCTCAATGCGCCCTCGCGGGCGGCGGCGCTGCGGCTCGGGTTCCGATACGAGGGCCTGTTCCGGCAGGCGACAGTGTACAAGGGCCGCAGCCGCGACACGACCTGGTTCTCCATCATCGACGGCGAGTGGCCGAAGGTGCGCGGCGCCTACGAGCAGTGGCTGGCACCGGACAACTTCGATGCCGGCGGCGGCCAGAAGCGCAAGCTCTCCGACCTGATCGCGGCGGCGCGGTAAGCCAACGATCACTCATGCTCACGAGCCGGTGAGGGCGGCATCCGCAAGCGCGGCGCCTCCGTAGTGACCATTGCAAGCGGCGCCAATCACGGCGCCCGGTCACAGGAGAGCAGCCATGAAGACCATTCTGTCAGCCCTCGTCGCCGTCGCCGTTCTCGCCACCGCCGCCGTGCCGGCCAGCGCCACCTTCAAGGGCGACAACTCCGGCCGCGTCTGGAAGGAAATCGAGAAGAACCTGCCCTGAACGGCGGATCATGAGCACGCGCGCTGCCGCAGCATGCTGTCGCGGCAGCCGCGCCCGTTCGACCGGAGAGAGACGGAGCAGGGACATGAAAAACTTCACTCGCTTTGCCGTGATGACGGGCATATCGGCGGCAATGGCGTTGGCGACTGCGGCTGTCAGCTTTGCCCAAGGGGCCGGCACTTACCGCAACGATCGCCACGGTTTCACGCTGACGTATCCCGCGGCGCAGTTCATCGCGCTGCCGGTGGCGACCGAAGATGGGCGTCAGTTCGTCTCGACCGACGGCAAGGCGCGGCTGCTTGCCGGTACGGTTGCCAACGTCGGCAACACTAGCTTGCGCGCCTACAGGGACTTCCTGATGCGCGAAGCCTATGCCGGCGCTAACATCACCTATGCACCCGTGCGCGACACGTGGTTCGTGCTGTCGGGCATCAAGCCTGACGGCACGCTGTTCTACCAGCGCGTGAACTTTCTGTGCGGCGGCCGCAACATCAACAGCTGGGCCATGCTGTTCCCCGCCGCCGACAAGCCGCAGTATCAGCCCGTCATCGATGCTGTGCATCGCGACTATCGCGCGGGCACCGGCAACTGCGCATGAGACGACGGGAAGCGCGCACGTCGCGCTTCCCGTTCCCGCGGCATCTCAAGCCTGGTTGACGTACTGCGCGACGTACTCGCCCGTCGGCGGAATCACTTTGATGATGTCGATCAGCACGCCGTTGGGGTCTTTGGTGATGAAGTGACGCTGGCCGAAGGCCTCGTCGCGCAGCGACAGCAGGATCGGCAGGCCGGCCTTCTTGGCGCGCGCGAACTCCGCGTCGACATCCTCCACCTCGAAGTTGATGAGCAGCCCCGACGCGCGGCCGCGGCCCTCGGCGGGGATGGTTGGATGGTCGCCGTCGAGGATGGCGAGGTTGATCGACTCGTCGACCTCCGACTCCAGGTGGATGTACCAGTCGGCTACGAAGGCGGCCTTGAAACCGAAATGGCGCTTGTAGAAGTCGGCGGTGCCGGCGACGTCGCCGGTCATGATGACCGGGTAGTACTGGGTGCACTTCATTGCTTTTCTCCTGATTTGCGTTTAGATACAGTCTGTATGTATGTGGACACATAAAACATACAGGCTGTATGTATGCAAGAGAAAAGTGCGCGACGTTCCAACGCAGACCGCACGCAGGCCACGCGGGCCGCCTTGCTGGCGGCTGCCCGGAGCCTTTTTGTCGAGAAGGGCTACGCGGAGACAGGCACCCCGGAGATCGTGGAGCAGGCGAAAGTCACGCGCGGGGCGCTCTACCATCACTTCACGGACAAGGCCGACGTGCTGAAAGCCCTGGTGGAGCAGGAGGCGCGGGCCGTGGCCGATGCCATCGTACTCGACACGCGGGGGATCAAGACGCCGCTGGAGGCCCTGATGCGGGGCGCCGACGCCTATTTCGCGGCGATGCAGGCCCCCGGCCGCGCACGGCTTCTTCTGCTGGAGGGCCCCGTCGTGCTCGGCCGCGAGACGATGGACAAGATCGATCAGGCGACGGGCGCGGCGCAACTGCTGGAGGGGCTGAAGGAGGCCGGTGCCGGCGGAAAATCCGTTCCGCTAGGGCAGGTCGCCGAGATGCTGTCGGCCGCGTTCGACAAGGCCGCTCTGATGATTGCCGAGGGTGCGCCTGTCGAGCCTTACCGGCGGGCGGCGCGCGCTTTGTTGGCGGGTCTTTTCAAGCAGACCTGAACAGGAGCGGGCTGGACACCGAGAAGCGCCCTGGTACGCAGAACAACGCAATACCACCCAGGGCGCTTCGTATGTGCGGGCGAACCGACAAATTGGGGAAGCAGCCGGTTCGATGTCACAACGAATCACGCGGGCGTTTCTTCCTCTCGTTGCGGGAGGCTGTGGACAACTCACCGCGGACTGCAGGCGAGTGCCGGGCGCCTAGGCACCCGGCACCGTCGAGATGCTGCGTTACTGTTTCTTGGTGTTCTCGAACAGCTGACTGGCGCAGGCGTTGTCGAACTCCTGCTTGCTGATGTTGCCGTTCTTGTCGGTGTCGATCTGCTTCATCTGCGCGTCGCTGAGCTGCATGCGGCCGCCCGGGGCAGCCTTTGTGTAGCCCTGCGCACACGGGCCCTGAACTGAGGCGACGTTGCCGCCCGGCTGCTTGGTGGTCTGCGCGATCGCGATGCCGGAGCCGGCCAGCGTGAGCGCTGCGAGAACGTACAATGCCTTCATGATCGTAACCTCTTTTGCTTGGCGTGATGCGGCGTTGTCGCCGCGCGCAAAGGCAACTTGCTTGATTGAGAGGCGTTCCTACAGCAGCGCTTGCAAATCCTGTGCGCACAGGCTCAGACGAAGCGACAAAGTGCGGCGAGAGCTGCGCCGTCGCCGCATTGACGAGAGGCACACGCGGGTGTCTAGTGCGCGCGACTGATCCCCCGATCGGTCGATGGTGCGGGGACGCTTGGTGCGGTTTCAAGCGTCCCTTCTCTCATTTCTGGCGCTGCAATCTGCGCGGGAGTCCTGTCATGAAGTTCAGGCTCATGCTGCTTGCGATCTTTCTCGCTCTGTCGGGCTGCTATACGCCGAGCGAGAGCGACACCGACCGCTACATGCGCACGCACGAGCCCAAGACCGGCGGGCCGGACCTTTAGCGAGCGCTCTTAGCTTTTCCTAGATTCCACAATCGCCGCATGCACGCGATGCGGCAGGGCCGGCACCTTGCGGATGGTGACGCCGGTGGCGTGGCGAATGGCGCCCA
Organism: uncultured Hyphomicrobiales bacterium; assembly: GCA_902826255.1. Classification (GTDB taxonomy): domain Bacteria; phylum Pseudomonadota; class Alphaproteobacteria; order Rhizobiales; family Hyphomicrobiaceae; genus AWTP1-13. The sequence continues at coordinate 4,405 of CADEEC010000169.1, forward strand.
GGATGGCGGGGGGAGTTGGGATCAGGGCGGGCTCGCCGATGCCCTTGGCGCCGTAGGGGCCGAGCGGCTCGTTATCCTCGATCAGGATCACTTCGATTTCGGGCATGTCGCCGAAGGTGGGGATCAGGTAGTCGTGCAGGTTCTCGGTGCGGCCGGGAATGAACTCTTCCATCAGCGCCAGGCCGAGGCCCTGCGCGATGCCGCCGTGGATCTGGCCTTCCACCATGCTCGGGTTGATGATGCGGCCGACGTCGTGGGCGGCGACCATCTTGCGCACCTTCACGGTGCCAAGGTCGAGATCGACGTCGACGGAGGCGATCTGCGCGGCGAAGCCGTAGGTGGCGTAGGGGCTGCCCTGGCCCTTGGCGTCGAGCGGCGTGGCGGGCGGATCGAAGGATTCGATCGCCTCCAGCACGATGCCGTCGCCACGGTCGGGAAGCTGGGCGAGATCAACGGCAGTGTCGCGGCCACCTTCGGAGATGACGAGGTGCGGGCCCTTGAGCGCGATGACGGCGCCAGGGCCGGCGTTGGTGAGACGCAGGATCTGCGCACGCAAGGAGTCACCGGTGAGCTGCGCGGCCTTGCCGGAGACGAACGTCTGGCGCGAGGCCGACGTCTTGCCGGCATCGAAGGTGAGATCGGTGTCGCCGACGACGAGATCGAACTGCGCGACCGGCACGCCGAGCGCATCGGCGGCTATCTGCGTCAGCACCGTGGTGGAGCCCTGGCCGATGTCGACGGCGCCGTTCCAGAACACGAGCTTGCCGTCACGCGATAGCGTGATGCGCAGGGTGGAAGGGTTCGACATGCCGGTGTTGCCGATGCCGTACCACATGCAGCCGATGCCGACACCGCGGCGGGTGCGTGCGTTGCGCGCGTTGAAGGCGGCGGCATCCGTGCTGAGCTCGGCCCAGCGCGGGCGCAGCGCGTCGAGGCATTGCGCGAGGCCGGCGCTGGCGTCGAGGCGCTGGCCCGAATAGGTGGTGTCGCCGGCGCGCAGCGCGTTGATGTGGCGGAACTCGAGGCGGTCGATGCCGGCTTTCTCGGCGAGGTCGTCGTAAAGGGTCTCGTGCGCAATGGCCGCCTGCGGGATGCCGAAGCCGCGGAAGGCGCCGGAGGGTGTCTCGTTGGTGAGCACGGCGCGGGCACGGTTGCGCACATTGGCAACCTTGTAGGGGCCGGCGCCGTGCACCGGCACACGGCCGGCGACGGTGGGGCCCCAGGAGGCATAGGCGCCGGTGTTGAAGTCGCCGTCCAATGTGTAGGCGAGGAGGCGGCCTTGCGCGTCGCACGCCGCACGGGCGTTGATCTTGGCGGGGTGGCGCTTGGTGGTCGAGGCCATCGATTCGATGCGCTCGTAGACGCAACGCACGGGCTGCTGCAGATGCCAGGCCGCGACCGCAAGCATGGGCTGCAGGGAGACGTCGAGCTTGCCGCCGAAGCCGCCGCCGCAGGCGGTGGGAACGATGCGGACATTCTCGACGGCCAAGCCGAGCACGCGCGCGACCTCGTCGCGGTCCATCATCGGGGCTTGCGTGCAGGCGTAGACCTCCATGCGGTCACCGACGCGGACGGCATAGCCGGCCTCCGGCTCGATGTAGGCGTGCTCGACGAAGGCCGTCTCGAAGCTGCCCTCGGCGGTGAAGGCTGCGTGTGGGAAGGCGGCGTCGGGATCGCCGGATACGAGAAAGCCTTCGGTGAGGACGTTGTGCGGCTTGTCGGCGTGCAGGAGCGGCGCACCAGGTGCGAGCGCCGCCTCGGTGCCGGTGAGCGGCGGCAGCGGCTCCCAGACGATCGGCAGGTCGGCGATGTCGATCGCCTCGAGCGCCTCCAAAGAGCCAACAAGCGCCATCACGGCTTCGCCGCGATAGCGCACATGCACCTCGGAGAAAACCGGCTGATCCTTGATGTGGGGATAGATGCCGAAGCTGTTGTGACCGGGCACGTCGCGCGCGGTGAAGGCGCGCACGATGCCGGGGTTGCGGCGCAGAAACGACGCGAGGTCGCCTATGGCAAAGCGGGCGTGCGCGTGCGGGGAGCGGATCGCCTTCAGCCACAGGGCATCGGCGGGGACTGCATCGTCGCCGTAGTGCGCGGTGCCGGTGATCTTGGCGAGCCCGTCGAGGCGCGGCACGCGCGTGCCGACGGCGCTGCCGTTTGATTCTTGCCCTGATGTTGCAACGGGCGTTACGCCGGACTGCGCCACATCGAGCACCGCGTCCACGATCTTGAGGTATCCCGTGCAGCGGCAGAGCACGCCGCCCAGCGCGTCCATCACGTCCTGCCGCGACGGGCTGCTGCTGCGCGCGAGCAAATCGACAGCCGCCATCAGCATGCCCGGCGTGCAGATGCCGCACTGTGCTGCGTCGTTGCGATGAAATGCTGCTTGCAGGGCTGCGCCGACCGGCTGCTCGGACAGCCCCTCGACTGTGACGATGGTGCAGCCGTCCGCCTGCGCGGCTGCAACCATGCAGGCGCACACCTGGTTGCCGTCCAGCAGCACCGTGCAGGCGCCGCAGTCGCCGGCATTGCAGCCGACCTTGGTTCCGGTCAGTCCTGCGCTGCGGCGGATGACATCGGCCAGCCGCTCGCCCGGCGTGGTGGACAGGGTTCTTTGCACGCCGTTCAGCGTCAACCGTAGTGCGGATCGCGGCAGGCTCACGTGCTCGTTCATGCCGCGGCTCGCGATGGGGCCGGGATGAGCCCGGCAAGGGCCCGGCGGAGGAGCACGGCAGCGGCATGGTGCCGGTACGCGGCCGTACCGCGCACATCGTCGATGGGGCTCAGGGCTTTGGCCGCAATGGGCGCGATCAGGGGCTCGATCTCACGCAGCGTGCGCCCGCGCATTTGCGCCTCGAGACCCGCGAGCCGCGTGGGCACGGCCGAGCAGGCGCCGACCGCGATGGCGGCTTCGGACACGCGGCCGTCGCCACCGCACGACACCACGGCTGCGACCGAGACGATGGAGATGAGCAGGTACGAGCGCGCGCCGAGCTTCAGGAATAGCGAGCGTGCCGCGTCCGATTGCGGCGGCACATGCACCGCCGTCACCAGTTCATCCGGCGCGAGACCGGTGCGTCGGTTGCCGGTGATGAAATCCGCCAACGGCAAGGTGCGGGCGCCGCGCACGCTTGCAATCTCCACGCGCGCATCCAGAGCCAGTAACGGCGGCACGCCATCTGCTGCCGGCGAGGCGTTGCAGATGTTGCCCGCGATGGTGCCGCGGTTCTGCACCTGCCGCCCGCCCACCTCGCGCGCCGCGCTTTTCAACGCGTCGAACGCCGGCGGCAGCGCGGCTTGTGCAATGTCAGTCCATGTGGTGAGCGCGCCGAAGCTGGTGCCGCCATCGCTGTTGCGGTGCATGCCACGCAGCCCGTCGATGCCCCAGATGTCGAGCACGTTCTGCGGCGACTTTTCCAGCCAGGCGCGCCGTGCCGTCTGTGCCGGATAGAAATCCGTGCCGCCCGCGAGCAGCGTCAGGCGGTCGTTTTGAAGGCCTGGTGGATTAAGCTTGGGGTCGGCGAGCGCAGCCAGCGCGTCGGCAAGGGTCGAGGGGCGCAGGTAAAGTCCCATCGCGACCGTTCGCCTGTATCGGTCTCAGGCGAGGCTAGCTGCCACCCGCGGCTCTGACAAGGCGC
>CADEEC010000170.1:0-1092 GCA_902826255.1 uncultured Hyphomicrobiales bacterium
AAGCTGCGGGCGGAGGGCCGCCTGGTGTTCGTCTGCCTGCACCCGACGGCGCCTTTTCAACTGAGCATCCTCCAGGAGATCTGCGAGCGCTTCCTGTTCGTCAGTGGCGGCCGCGTCGGCGCCTACGACGACTACGGCACCCTGCTGGCCGAGCCCGGCGTGCGCGCCTACCTCGGCGCGTTGGCAAACTGACAGCCGCACGCAACCCGGGCCGGACTTGAGCGTTTCCGAAGCTCGGTTATAGCGGAGCGCTGTCATTCCAGTTGCGAGCGAGTTTTCCGGGTCACCCTCGGCAACCGAGAAACGGGCCCTGCATGAGGGAACGCCCGGTTGGCTCGCCCGGCCGGGGCTCGGCGTTGCCTGCACATCGCTCTCGGAGTCGACGAAGGCCGACGTTGTCGTTGTCGGTGCCGGCATCACCGGCGCACTGGTGGCCCTCGCAACCTCCACCAACGGGCTGTCGACGCTCGTCATCGACCGTCGCGCACCCGCGCGCGGCAGCACGGCGGCCAGTACGGCCCTGCTGCAGTGGGAGATCGACACGCCGCTCATCCGGCTCGCCGAAGGCATCGGGTTCGAGCGCGCGAGAGCCGCGTGGCAGCGCTCGTTCAAGGCCGTGCAGGCGCTTGGCGGGCTCGTGCATCGGCGCGGTATCGCCTGCGATTTCGCGCCCCGGCAGGCGCTGTACCTGCCGGGCAACGCGCTCGACCCGGTCCAGTTGCTGGAGGAGGGGCGCATGCGCGCTTCGATCGGCCTGCCGTCGATCGCGCTGTCTGCGGGTGAGGTGAAAGCGCGCGCCGGCATCGACCGCGCCAGCGCGCTGCTCTCCAACCAGGTTGCTGATGTTAATCCCGTGCTACTGGCCGAGGGCGTGCTGATGCAAGCGCGGCGCGCCGGGTGCCGTGTGTACGCGCCGTGCGAACTGAACGAGGTAAGGCCCGGCCTCGACAAGGTGGCGATGGGGACGCGCGACGGCTTCGAGATCGAAGCCAAGCACCTCGTGTTCGCGACCGGTTACGAATTGGCCCACGGCGTGCCGACGCGCGGACACCGGCGCACCAGTACGTGGGCCTTGGCTACCCCGCCGCAACC
>CADEEC010000170.1:1102-7979 GCA_902826255.1 uncultured Hyphomicrobiales bacterium
AGCCGGGCCGACCTCATCTGGGAGGCGGCGACGCCTTATCTCTATATCCGCACGACGGCAGATGGCCGCGTGGTGGCGGGCGGCGAGGATGAGGCCTTCGACGACGAGGCGAAGCGGGACGCGCTGTTGCCGGCCAAGACCAAGGCACTTCAGGAGAAGCTGAGAGGATTGTTGCCGCAGCTCGACGTCACCGCGGCCTATGTGTGGGCGGGCACGTTCGGCGAAAGCGACACCGGCCTGCCTTCGATCGGACCGATCCCGGGGATGGCGAACTGCCACGCCGTGCTCGGCTATGGCGGCAACGGCTTCACGTTCGGCATGATTGCGGCGCAGGTGATCGCCGCGGGTCTGCTGGGCAAAACCGACCCGGACGCAGAATTGTTCGCTTTTTCCGATAGTTGAGGCGTTTTGCGGAAGGGACTTTTCAACGCAGTGACATACGAGCTGGAACCGAGCAGGTTCGGGAGTGTTTTCCGAAAAACCAATCTGACCGGCCGGGATCTCTCAGTGGCGTACCGTGGTGAATTTGCGTGGCGGCCCGACGAAGCGCGCTGGATGCGCATTGTCGGGCTGAGTGGACTGGTGCTGGGCGTGTGGGCACTCGGCTTCTTCTTCGGACGGGTTTCGGCGTGGCTGGTGCCGGTGGCAAGCAGCCAGACGGTGCTGGTCGAGCGCATTCACTTGCGGCCGCTGGCCATTCCCGGCGACGCGCCGCCGAGCAAGATGTCGGAAGCGCCTGCGCCGGCGCCCATGCTGCGCGCGGGCACCATCACGCTGGCCACGGACCTGGCCGACGGCGGACAGGCACCGGCCAAGGATCAGATCGTCAGGCCGGGCGCAGAGCCCCCGCGACTGAAGGCGATGCCGGCCGCAAATCGCCGGGATGCGCAGCCCGACGGCAGGCGTACCTATGCCGGCGGCGATTTCGACGATGACGCGCTGCGCGCCTGCGAGCGGCGCTTCGTCTCGTTCCGCCGCAGCGACGGCACCTACCAGCCCTTCAACCGCGCGACGCGCGAACGCTGCCCGTTCCTGCGCTGAAGCAGGGCTCCCCGCGGCTGAGCTCTCGATTCCTGATAGGCTGAGGCGATCCGACAGCGATCTCGGGGAGCCTCCCATGGAATTCGGCCACGAGCACGAGAGCATCCGCCGCAGCGTCAAGGCCTTCATCGAAGCGGAGATCAACCCGTACGTCGATGAATGGGAAGAGGCCGGGATATTTCCGGCCCACGACGTCTTCAGAAGGATGGGCGAGCGGGGCTTTCTGGGCATCAACAAGCCAACCAAGTACGGCGGCCTCGGGCTCGATTACTCCTACCAGCTGGTCTTCCTGGAAGCGCTCGGCCACATCCGCGCCGGAGGCGTCACAATGGCGGTCGGCCTGCAGACCGACATGGCGACGCCGGCGCTTGCGCGCTTCGGCTCGGAGGAGCTGTGCCGCGAGTTTCTGGTTCCCTCGATCAAGGGCGAGTACGTCACCTGCCTCGGCGTGTCGGAGGTGGGCGCGGGCTCGGACGTCGCCTCGATCAAGACCACTGCGCGCAAGGACGGCGGCGACTACGTCATCAACGGCGGCAAGATGTGGACCACCAGCGGCACCCAGGCCGACTGGATGTGTCTGCTCGCGAATACGTCCGAGGGGCCGGCGCACAAGAACAAGTCGCTGATCTGCCTGCCGATGAAAACCAAGGGCGTGCAGGTGGCGCGCAAGCTCGACAAGCTCGGCATGCACTGCTCCGACACCGCGCAGATCTTCTTCGAGGACGTGCGCGTGCCGCAGCGTTACCGCATCGGGGAAGAAGGCGAGGGCTTCACCTACCAGATGCAGCAGTTCCAGGAGGAGCGGCTATATGCGGCCGCCTCCGGCCTTCTCACCAAGGAGCGCATGATCGACGAGACGATCGCCTACACGCGCCAGCGCGCGGCGTTCGGCAAACCGATCCTCGACAACCAGGTGGTGCACTTCCGACTGGCGGAGCTGAAGACCGAGGTCGAGATGCTGCGCGCCATCACCTACCGCGCCGCCGCGCTGATGCTGAAGGGCGAGGACGTCACCATGCTGGCATCGATGGCCAAGCTCAAATCGGGCCGACTGTCGCGCGAGATCTCCGATGCGTGCCTGCAATACTGGGGCGGCATGGGCTTCATGAACGAGACGTGGATCAGCCGCGCCTACCGCGACACGCGGCTCGGCTCCATCGGCGGCGGTGCAGACGAGGTGATGCTGTCCATCATCTGCAAGCACATGGGCACCCTGCCGGGCAGGAACCGGGACTAGCATCCCGATTCCGAAGTTCGCCACACCTTGCAGCCCGCGTCCCGAGCGAACTTCGGAATCAAAGGGAGACTAGAAGCATAAACTTGCCAGTATGATTCAGATCGAGACATTCGCTCCGAACCGCGCAACGCGTGCCGGCGAATTTCTCGATCATCACACCAGCGGGCGGCCGCTACTTCGGCGGCTGCACCAGCTCGACGCGGACATCGCCCGGCGCGCGCAGGAAGGCAAACCGCGGGCCGTTGGGAACCTGCGAGGGGCCCTCGACCAGGCGCGCACCGAGTTTCTCCAGGCGGGCGATGTCGGCCTCGATATCCACCGTCTCGATGCCGAAATGCTCCAGGCCGAAGCGCGGCGCGGCATCGGCGGGCGCCAGCGTTTCGCCGGTGCGCGGATCGGAGATGGCCAGCACCATGCCGCCGTCCTCCGTCTGGCAGCGGATGAAGCGGTCGCCGAACACGCGGGTCTCGTTGCTGATGATCTTGCAGTTGAAGGCCTTCACCCACCACTCTGCCGCCTTCTCGGGTTCTGGCGACTTGATGTGGATGTGATTGATGCGAAAGGTCATGGGGTTCCTTTTGCTCCTTGGGCCGTCGCTCATAACGTGACCGGCAACGCCGGCACAAGCCTCGGCATGCCGCGGGGTTCTCCTTAGCCCAGCATATTGGTGTCGCCGCACACCGAGATCGCCTGGCCGGAGATGGTCTTGGCGCGCGGCGAGGCCGTGAACACGACCATGTCGGCGAGCTGCTGGGGCGTCACGTACTCCTTGACCGAGACGTTGCGGAACAGCTCGGCCTCCTTCTCCTTGAACGACACCCCGCCCTGCTGGGCCTTGGCCTCGATCACGCGGCGGATGCGATCTCCTGCGACGAGGCCCGGCAGCAGAGCGTTGACGCGGATACCGAAGGGCCCAAGCTCGATGGCGATCGACTTGGTGAAGCCGACCACGCCCCACTTGGCCGCAGCGTAGGCGGAACGCAGCGGAAAGCCGTGCTTCCCGGCCTGAGAAGACAGGTTCATGATGCTGGGGTTCTGCGACCCCTTGAGGTGCGGCACGGCGAGACGCACGCAGTTGAACTGGCCGGTGATGTCGATGGCGAGGCAGCGGTCCCAGTCCTCCGGGTTGATCTCCTCGACCTTGCCGGTGGGCCCGGCGATGCCGGCGTTGTTGACGAGGCAGTCGAGGCCGCCGAGCGCCTTCAGCGCGTCGTCGAACAACCTGGAAACCTGCTCGCGGTCGGAAACGTCGCAGATGGATTGCGTGAGGGCGGGGTCGCTCTTCTTGACCGCAGCCAGCGCCGTCTCGTCGACGTCACAGATGTGAACCTTGGCGCCCTCGCGCACGAAGGCGCGGGCGATTTCGAGCCCGATGCCCGCCGCACCCGCGGTGACCAGCACGCGCAGGTCCTTGATGCCGAGATCCATGGTGGTTGCTCCCTCTCCCCATTCTTCCATGGGGAGAGGGTCGGGGTGAGGGGCGGCTCCAACCACCGCCGGAACGTGCTTCCGCCCCTCACCCTAACCCTCTCCCCGCAAGCGGGGAGAGGGGATTCTCCGCCGCCGCGTTGGCGTTGCTCCGCAACCTACCATCTCGCAGCGCGCGTGCTAGCCTCCGGGCGAAGACCTCAAACGGCGGAGGACGCGCATGCCAACAGTGGGGATCATCGGAACCGGACTGATCGGGCGGGCGTGGGCGAATGTGTTTGCGCGCGGCGGATGGGACGTGCGGCTGTGGGACCCGGATGCCGCAGCGCTGGCCAACGCGCCCAACCTGATCGCGAAGGCGTTGCAGGACGTGGCGCGGCACGGGCTGGCGACGGACCCGGCAGCGGCGGCGAAGCGCATCGGCGTTGCGACCTCGCTGGAAGATGCGGTGCGCGACGTGGCGTTCGTGCAGGAGAACGGGCCGGAGCGCGTCGAGGCCAAGCTCGAGATTTTTGCCAGGCTCGATGCGGCGGCACCGGCATCGGCCATTCTGGCCTCATCGTCGTCGGCGATTGTCGCCTCGCGCTTCACGGAGAAGCTCAAGGGCCGCGCGCGCTGCCTGATTGCGCATCCGGTAAACCCGCCGCACGTGGTGCCGATCGTGGAGCTGTGCGGCGCCCCGTGGACCGCGCCGGAGACGGTGACGCGGGCGCGGGCGATCTACGAGGAGGTCGGCCAGGTGCCGATCGAGGTGAAGCAGGAGATTGACGGTTTCATCCTCAACCGCATGCAGGCGGTGCTGCTGTCGGAGGCCATGCGGCTGGTGGGCGAAGGCTTCGTGTCGGCGGAGGACCTCGACAAGACGATCCGCGACGGGCTCGGCCTGCGCTGGGCCTTCATGGGGCCGTTCGAGACCATCGAGCTCAACGCGCCGCAGGGCACGCCCGACTACTGCGCGCGCTACGGCGAGACGCTGTACAAGCTCTCCTCGCGCCCGGTGACGCCGGACGTGTGGGGCAAGGAGAATGTGGCACGCGCGGTGGAAAGCTGGGGCAGAGCGCCATCGAGCGCGGACATTCTGAAAAAGCAGCGCTGGCGCGACGATCGCATCGCGGCGCTGGTCGCGCACAAGCGGGCGCAGCCGAAGGCGGAGTGAGTTGACACCCGTCATCCCGGCACTTGTTGCCGGGATCCAGCGTGAAATAAGCGTCAGAGCAGGCTGATGGATGGATCCCGGGGACAAGCCCCGGGATGACGACGACACATTAGAGCGTCCCGGCCAGACCCAGCTCGGTCACGACTTTGCTCCAGCGGTCGCGTTCGCTTTTGATGTACTTCTCGATGTCGGCGATGGAGCGCGGAACCAGCGGCATCAGGCCGACGTCGCTGACGCGTTTCTGGAAGGCCGCATCGGCCGTGATCTTGGTCATGGCGGCGTGCAGGCGATCGACGATCGGGCGCGGCGTCGCGGACGGCGCCATCAGCACATGCCAGGACACCGCCTCGAAGCCGGGCAGCCCGAGCGCCTCGGCCAGCGTCGGCACCTGCGGCAGCGCGGGATGGCGGGTGGAGGCGGTGATGCCGAGCGCCTTGATCTTGCCGTCCTGGATCAGCGTGAGCGCCGCACCGGTCTCGGAGAAGGAGGAGACGACGTGGCCGCCGACGATGTCGGTGGCGATCTGCGGCGGGCTGCGGTAGGCGACGTGCGCGGCCTTGAAATTGTGGTCGCGTTTCAAGGTCTCCATGGTCAGGAACTGCAGCGTGCCGGCGCCGGTGGTGGCGTAGGTGATGGGATCGGCGGCCGCCTGCGCCTTCTTGATGAAATCCTTGGCGGTTTCCGCGCCGAAGGCGGGGTTGGTGATCAGCACGAACGGCGACTGCGCATAGAGCGCGATCGGCACGAAATCCTTCGCGGCGTCGTAGTTCACCTTCTTGTACAGCGTCGGGTTGACCGCCATTACCGGCGAGGAGGCGACGACCAGCGTGTGCCCGTCGGGTGCCGCGCGCGCCACGTTCTGGGCCGCCAGCATCAGCGCAGCGCCGGGCTGGTTCTCCACCACGACCGGCTTGCCGAGCGCCTTGCCGAGTTCCTCGCCATAGATGCGGACCACCACATCCATGCCGCTGCCGGCGGCGAGCGGCACCACGATGTGCACGTTGCGGGAGGGGAAATCCTGCGCGAGGAGAGATGCGGCTGGTACAAACAGCAGCGCGCACGCAAGACCAAGTCTGGCAAGCCAGGCGAACCTCATCGGCAACCCTCCCGTTCGGTGCTGCATGCGCTTTCAGCGCGGCGCAGCTTCGTTGGCGGCCGGACGGCCGCAAACGGACGATAGGCTCGGGCGTCCGGCCGCGCAATGGCGCCGCTGTGATGGCGCATGCCTGCCTCCACCCGCCCGGTGCGCTGAAGGCTGGATACCGGGGACAAGCCCCGGTATGACAGGTGCGGGCAAAGTTCAGGCGGACAACGACCGGACCATCGAGGAGACGTATCCATGGCGAAGAAGCGCAAAGTCATCATCACCTGTGCCGTCACCGGCTCGATCCACACGCCGTCGATGTCGCCGCACCTGCCGATCACGGCGAGCGAGATCGCGGACGCGGCCATCGGTGCGGCGGAGGCGGGCGCCGCCGTGGTGCACCTGCACGCGCGCGATCCCAAGGACGGGCGGCCGGATCAGTCGCCGGAGGCGTTCGCGCCGTTCCTGAAGGTGATCAAGCAGCGCTCCAACTGCGTGGTGAACATCACCACCGGCGGTGCGCCGACCATGGCCATCGAGGAGCGCGTGCGGCCGGCGGCAACCTTCAAGCCGGAGGTGGCGAGCCTCAACATGGGGTCCATGAACTTCGGGCTCTACCCCATGCTGGCGCGGCAGAAGGAGTTCAAGCACGACTGGGAGAAGCCCTATCTGGAAGGCTCGCGCGAGCGCATCTTCAAGAACACGTTCGCCGACATCGAGTACATCCTGACGACCTGCGCCAACAACGGCACGCGCTTCGAGATCGAGTGCTACGACATTGGCCATCTCTACACGTTGCGCCACTTCGCCGACCGCGGCGTGGTGAAGCCGCCGTTCTTCGTGCAGTCGGTATTCGGTCTCCTCGGCGGCATCGGCCCGCATCCCGAGGACGTGCTGCAGATGAAGCGCACGGCGGACCGGCTGTTCGGCG
>CADEEC010000171.1 GCA_902826255.1 uncultured Hyphomicrobiales bacterium
TAGCGCGCTGCGCCATCGTTGACGAGCTGCATGATCTCCAGGAAGTCGTCTGCGTTCGGGATGAAGCGCTTGAGCATGATCCCGCTGCTGGACTTCGTGATCTCGTCGACTTGCACGTCGGTGAGCGGCATGCGCCTCATGACGCCGGGAAACGATGGGTGTCGCACCTCGCAGCATTCCTCGTTCTCGAATGCGATCCAGCTGCTGCGCTTCCTGATGCTGGCAATGGTGCTCTTCGAGAGCAACCAGTTAAGGGAGCCTTCGTACCAGTCGTCGAGCAGATAGACGTTGGAGATGGATGTGTTGCGCGGGGGATTGGCGAGGCTCACGCCGCGTGCCAGCCTGACCGAGTTGTAGGCGACGAACGGAACGAGAAGCTCGAAGTTTCCTCCTTCGCCAGCCAAGGCCTGACGCCTTTCGGGCCTGTCGACGAAGCGGATCAGGTGAAACTTGATTTTTTCCTTGAACGGCTTGAGACGCTCGTCCCGGTCCAATGCCCGGTTGAGATTGGCGATGAGATCGCGGGCGACGATGCTGCCGCTGTTGTCGTAGAACCCGCCATCCGTCAGCTCGAGAATCTTGGTCTTGTCGAATACCGTTCCTTCCGGAATCTCGATCTTGCTGTTGCGCTTGATGGCGCCGGGCGGCGTTACGAACGGAAACCGGGCACTGAGGCCAACAGCGGTGCTCGTGTTCATCTGAACGTCGGGCCGGAAGTCCAGAATGTTGGCAACGCCCACCTGCAGCTCATCGGGGGGGTTCTGAAGACGATCCAGGACAGTCTGGACGGTCCCCTCGCCCTTCTCCGGTACGACTTGGGCGGGGCCGAGCATTCTGCCGGCCTCCTTGGCGAGGGTCCTGCGTGACGGGTTGAACGACCAGTCGATCTGCGAGACCAGGACCGGAATCCCCGAGTTGACACCGGTGGCCGACATGAACAGGGCGGGGCCATCGCCGTCAGGTTTCCACTGGCCATAGAAGTTGCTGGCCAAGCCACCGCCGGCAGCCGTCACGCCCAGTTTCTCCCACGCATCCTCGAAACCGCGTTCCAAGGCCACGGCACGGTCGCTGCCAAAGCGCAGCTGGGGGATGACGAAGCTTGGAACGTCGAACAGCAGTCCGCTGGCAATCACAGGCGAAAGGAAATCGGTGGCGAAGAACTCTTCGACCTTTTCCTGGAGGAACCTGTAGGCCATTGGGTCGCCCGCACGGCTGCAGCCTATAGCGGCAGCTGCCGGCTTACCGCGCTCCTTGGCCGGTACGTGGCGCACGAGCTCGGCAAAGACGGCCGCCCCCAACCCACCGCCCGATACCGAGCTGATGCCGAACAGATGATGCGCAAACTCGGGGCAATAGTCAGTGAGGCGCGCGAGCGACAGGGCGGGATGGTAGGCCGCATACATGCCGCCGCCCTGCGCCGTGACGAAGAAGATGGGGTAGGTGCGCCCCTTCTTGGCGTATTCCTCGATGGCGGGCTGGCGATGGGCCAGCCACTGATGGAACGCCGTGAACAGGTCCGGAATCTGTCGCTGTTGCTTGACGGCGGACACCGGCAGGACCGTGCCTGACTTCTCGTCCAGGCCGACCGCGCTGTGGCGGAACTCGCGAACGGGCAGCGCCGACTTGTCGATCACGTGCAGCAGAAGCACGACGGTAACCATGGTCGAGATGACGGCCACCGGGGATGCGTGCCGGGAGAACACCGCAGCCAGCAGAAGCAGAACTGCAGCCGTTACCAGCATCAGCACCGGAAACAGGCCGACCATGCGCGCGCTTTCTCTTGGAAAGAGTGCGAACACGACGATGATCCCGCCGATCAAGATGGCGCAGAGGATGGCCACGACATCGGTTTTCGTGAGCCGGAATGGCTCTCCGAAGGAGCTGAACAGCTCCAGCGGGCTGCGTCTCACGGTCAGGGTGATGGAGAACACCAAGCCGAGAAACAGCACGATCGCGGCGCTGCGATGAACCCCGCTTTGCCAGTCTGCAAGGAGCGACTTACCGCTGATCCACAGGAGTACAAGTGGAGGCAGACAGACGAATACCAGCTCCAGGAAGAGCTGAAAGTATCGCAGCAGGGGCGGGCGATCGGCCGGGAGCGGTGCGGATATGGTGCGGACAGTCGCCACCGTGACGAAGCACAGAATGAAGTAGGCGACCACGTGCGATGCGACCAGCGCCAGCAGCCCTTTGCTGGCCCAGATATCTTCCATGCGAATGGCTTGCGCAGCGATGTTGCCGGTCAAAAACTCGACGTAGTCGGCAATCTGCGGGCTTGAACCGATGAACCAGCCGATGACCAGGCTGATCAACGTCAGCGGCAGAAGTATCAGGAAGCCGTACATGGCACGATCTACCGGAAGCGCGCTTCGGGAATGATGGGCGCTATTCTATCCCGCGATGCCCCTGGCGCTACCGACATCCCGGCCGGCGGGGCAATTCGGCCACATTCAAGAAGTTTGCGGATCGCCTGCTGATTTGCGCAGCGCAACCAGCACGGCAAAAAATCGCGTGCATCCAGAGCGTTGCAAGATCACCCGCAGCTAGAGCTGTCAATCAGGCGTAGAATTTGCGTCTGCGGCTATTCCTTCACGGCGCCCGTGAGGGAGGACACGTAGTAGTCGACGAAGAAGGAATAGAAGATCGCAACCGGCAGCGAGCCCAGCAGCGACCCGGCCATCAGCGCACCCCACTGGTAGACGTCGCCGGAGATCAGCTCGGTCAGGATCGCCACCGGCACCGTCTTGTTCTCGCTCGATTGGATGAAGGCGAGGGCATAGATGAACTCGTTCCACGACAGCGTGAAAGAGAAGATGCCGGCGCTGATGATGCCGGGCACCGCCAGCGGCAGCGTGATCTGACGCAGGATCTGCAATCGCGTTGCGCCGTCGATCAAGGCGCATTCCTCAAGCTCGTAGGGGATGGACTTGAAGTAGCCGATCAGGAGCCACGTGCAGAACGGGATCAGGAAGGTGGGGTACGTGAGGATGAGTGCCATCGGCGTATCGAACAGACCGAAGCTGTGCACCATCCACGCGAGTGGAATGAACTGGATCGACGGCGGCACCAGGTAAGCGAGGTAGATGGCAAGGCCGACGTACTGGCTGCCCTTGAAGCGGAGGCGCTGAATGGCGTAGGCGGCGAGCACACTGCAGAACAGCGACAGGAAAGTGGAGGCGACCGCCACGTACATGGTGGTGAACAGCCACTTCGGATAAGCGGTCTCGAACAGCAGCTTGCGGATGTGATCCAGCGTCGGCTTGGCGACCCAGAAGGGGTTGTAAGTTTTGTAGTCGTAGAGCTCGGCGTTGGGTTTGAAGGACGTGATCGCCATCCAATAGAACGGGAACAGCAGGATGAACACGAAACACGCGAGCGGCACGTAGAGGAACAACACGCGCTTGGTGCGGCTGTCCCAGGCCATTTCCTCTGGAGCAGCAACTGTGGGCCGGTTCGGCTGGTCGTTTGCGCTTGCGGCAGCGTCAGTCATTGCCTTCTCCCTGCTGCCACTTGCGGCGCGCCAGCGCGAAATAGCTGAACAGCGTTGCGAACACGAGGAAGGGGATCATGGAGACGGCAATCGCCGCGCCTTCACCCAGCATGCCGCCGGGGATGCCGCGTTGGAATGCCAGCGTCGCCATCAGGTGGGTGGAGTTTACCGGTCCGCCGCGCGTGATCGCATAGACGAGCTGGAAGTCGGTGAACGTGAAGATGATGGAGAATGTCATCACGATCGCCAGGATCGGCATGATGAGCGGCACGGTGATGTAGCGGAAGCGCTGCCAGGCCGTGGAGCCGTCGAGCAGGGCCGCCTCATACAGCGAGGGTGAGATGGTCTGCAGGCCGGCGAGCAGCGAGATGGCGACGAAGGGTATGCCGCGCCAGATGTTGGCGGCGATCAGGGACCAGCGCGCAGGCCACGTGGAGCCCAGGAAGTCGATGTAGCGGTCCCGCCAGCCCAGCACGTCGACGAACACGTAGGAGATGATGGAGAACTGAGGGTCGTAGATCCACCAGAACGCGATAGCGGAAAGGACGGTGGGCGTGATCCACGGCAGCAGGATGATGGCGCTCAGCAGCCTCTTGAAGGGGATGTGATTGTTGAGGAGAAGCGCCAGCCACAAGCCGAGCGCGAACTTCCCGATCGTAGCGATGCCTGTATACAGAACGCTGTAGAAGACCGCCTGCCAGAACAGCCGGTCTTCCATCAGGTATTGGAAATTCTCGAGCCCCACCCATTGACCGGTCTTGCCGATGGTGGTGTCGGTGAAGGCGAGCCATACACCCAGCCCCAGCGGATAGGTGAGGAACACCATCAACAACCCGATCGCCGGCAGCAGGCAGATGAAGATCAGGAACGGCTTCCAGTCGAAGAAACGGGCAAGCCAGTTCGGTTCGACGCGCCTGTGAACCCAGGGTGCGGTGTCGGCGGTGGTGGTGGCCATCGGGCCTCGCTAGCAAGAAACGGCCGCTGCCGAGGAAACTGCCCCGGCAGCGGAAACTCTTAGCGATAGTAGCGACGCGACCGGCGCTCGGCTTCGCGCGCGGCTTCCTCCGGCGTCGCTTGGCCGGATGCCACCGAGGCGGCCATCTGCACCATGATGTACTCTGCGGCAACGGTGCCCGCAGCGTGCGTGATGGGGCCTTTGTAGCCCGACCAGAACTGGTTGTCGGTGCCGTTGCGATAGACTTCGAGCTTGGGATCGGAGTCCCACACCTTGCTCTTACCGTAGGCACGCAACGTGTGCGACCAGTAGCCGAGGCAGCCCGTCAGCCACGGATCGTACTGCTCTGCCTCCATCATGAACTGGAGGTATCGCTTGGCGGCGTTCGGGAACTTGGTGTGCTTGAACACCATGCCGTTCAGGATCAGCGAACTCTGCGGCGGCTTGCCGACGACACCGAAAGGCAGCGGCGCGTGGTTGGTGTCTTCCGCAATCGGGCGCGTGGCTGCATCGTTTTTCAGCGCAAAATACATCGATACGCCGTTGGAGGTGAGCCAGCACTCGCTCGCGGCAAAAGCGCGGTTGTTGCTGGGGTCGCCCCAGGCCAGGGTGCCGGGCACGAACGTGGCGTAGAGGTCCTTGAGGTAGGTGAGGGCGGCGATGGTTTCCTTGCTGTTGATGGCGACCTTGCCGCCCTCGTCGACCAAGAAACCGCCGTGCGACCACACGAGCCAGTTGGCGAAGTTGTTGCCGTCACCCACGGCGTTGCCGAGGGCGAAACCGGCCGGTTTGTTGATCTTTTTCAAGCCTTGGCAAAGCTTGAGGAAGCTTGCGTGATCGTTCGGGATGGAGTCGAAGCCGGCTTCCTTGATGGCCGACATGCGGTAGACGACCGGGCCCGTGGAGCCGCCGAAGGGAATGCCGATCCAATTGTTGGTGCCGACTTTCTTGCCGTACTTGTCGCCGAGGAAGGTCCAGCCGCCATAGCGCTTGCCGAGATATTCGGCGAGGTCGGTCAGCTCCATCACCTTGTCGGAATAGACGTGCGGGTCTTCGGCCCAGCCGAGCACGACATCGGGGCCGGTGCCGGTGTTGGAGGCCACCGCGGTCTGCTGGCGAATGTCCTCCCAGCCGACGAAGTCGACGCGGGCCTGTACGCCCGTGGCTTCCTGGAACTTTGCCGTGTTGGCGCGGAAGATGGTCTCGTCGGGCTCGACGAAGCGAGCGGGCCTGAGAATGCGCAGCGAAGCGCCGCTTTCGGGCTTCAATTCCAGCGAGGCATCGGCGCGCGGAATCTGCGCGCTTGCGGCGTCGGCCAGTGCGGCGGCGGCGACACCGCCGGCCGCAACGCGCAACGCGTCCCTCCGGGTGATGATGTAGGCCATGCGATTTCCTCCATGTTGCTTTAGTTGACTCGCCGTCCTGTCTCTTTGTCGAACAGGTGTATGAGGGCAGGATCGGGGCTGATGGGCAGCAGCTCGCCGGGCTTGGCCGTGATGCGCTCGCGGAACGCGCCGACCAGGTCGTGATTGCCAACGCGCATCAGGACCTGGGTTTCGGAGCCTGTCGGTTCGATCACTTGCACGGTGGCCTTGACGCCCTCGGGGTCGAGGCGCAGATGCTCCGGCCGGATGCCATAGATGGTGGGACCGCCGTGGCGGGGGGCGGCGCCGTTCGTCGGCAGTCGCCATGTCACACCATCGACGGTGCGCAGCGTGCCGTCGGCAATCTCGCCGGAGATCATGTTCATGGCGGGGGAGCCGATAAAGCCGGCGACGAACAGGTTGGCCGGTCTGTCGTACAACTCCAGCGGCGGGCCGGCCTGCTCGACCACCCCATGGTTCATCACCACGATCTTGTCGGCCATCGTCATGGCCTCAATCTGGTCGTGCGTGACGTAGACGGTGGTGACCTTGAGACGTTGATGCAGAGCCTTGATCTCCGAGCGCATCTGTACGCGCAGCTTGGCGTCGAGATTGGAGAGCGGCTCGTCGAACAGGAACACCTGCGGGTTGCGCACGATGGCGCGGCCCATGGCGACACGCTGGCGCTGGCCGCCGGAGAGCTGGCGGGGATAACGATGCAAGAGATTGTCGAGACCGAGGATCTTGGCGGCTTTGTTGACCTCGCGCTCCATCATGTCCTTGGGCGCCTTCGCCAGCTTCATGGAGAAAGCCATGTTCTGGAACACGGTCATGTGCGGGTAGAGCGCGTAGTTCTGGAACACCATGGCCACGTCGCGGTCCTTGGGCGGCACGGCGTTGACCACGCGGCCGCCGATCAGGATCTCGCCCGAGGTGATGTTCTCCAGGCCCGCCAGCATGCGCAGCAGGGTGGACTTACCGCAGCCGGAAGGGCCGACAAGGACAACGAACTCACTGTCGGTGATGTTGACGCTGACCCCGTGGAGCACCTCCACGGATCCGAATGCTTTCCGGACGTTGCGGAACTCGACTGTCGCCATGCGCCATCCCCAGAAGCGATCCAGCGCTCGGCGATCAATGCCGCCGGCTTGGTTACCGCTTGTACGTCTCCTCAGACGTCATCCTTAGCATCAACTTCGAGGCTTGATAATCAGCCAAGTGGTGGGGGCACCCGGGCGGGGCGCGCATGCGGCTGGCGTCGCGCCTTACTATTGCCAACGTCGCCGAGCCCGGCGTGCCGGGCTCACGGCTGCGCAGAGGCCGGGTGCTCAGGCCCGCAGGACTCTGTTGCGTAGTATCCCGATTTTTTCGATCTCGAGCTCGACCACGTCGCCGTTCTGGAGCTGGCGGCCGAGTTCGTAGCCGCAACCGGTGCCGACTGTTCCCGAGCCGATCACCTCGCCGGCATGGATGGTCTCGGATGCGGAGATATGCGCCAGGATGGCCGGCCACTGGTGATGCATCTGGCTCGAATTGCCGCCGCCCCAGCGCTCGCCGTTGACGCGGGCGTCCATCTTCAGGCTGTGCGGGTCGCCGATCTCATCCAGGGTGACGATCCACGGGCCCATGGCGTTGCCATTGTCGAAGTCCTTGCCCTTGGCAGGGCCGAGCTGGGCGGCCATTTCGGCGGCCTGCGCGTCGCGGGCGGAGAAATCATTGAAGATGGCGAAGCCGAAGATGTGTTCCATCGCTTTCTCCGGCGCGATGTCCTTGCCGGTTTTGCCGATGACGCAGGCAAGCTCCAACTCGTAGTCCATGTGATTGGAGTACTTCGGCCAGATGACATCAGTCTCGTGCCCGACGAAGCTGAAGCGGTTGGCCTTGTAGTAGATCGGTTGTTTGAACCACACCTCCGGGAACGGCCGCTCGACGCCGGTTTTCTTCGCGGTCTGCGCGATGGCGTTGCGCAGATGCAATTCGAAGGTCAGGCAGTCGCGCATCTGCCGAGGCACCGGTACTGGGGAGAGCAGCCGTACTGCGCCTAGGTCCAGCGACGCCTGCGCGGGCCAGGTGCCAGCAAGCTCCCGTGCGCGGGCAAGCCCGGTGGGCCCTGCGTCGATCAGGTCCAGCATGCTGG
>CADEEC010000172.1 GCA_902826255.1 uncultured Hyphomicrobiales bacterium
CAGCATGGCGTTGCACTCGTCCTCTGACCCAGCTGAGAGACACGCCCAATCATCACCCAGGTTGCTTTGCTTTGAGGACAAGTGCGTGGTCCCAAGAGGGCTACTCCCCTTTGTGTCGGCGCACAGGATGATCACTTGGTGCGGGCCATCGTCACAAACGGCGGCAATGCAGATGGTCATGCGCGATCTCCGGCGCGGCAAAGGCGGAGGCGGAGGCGGAGGCGGAGGCCGTCGATGGAAATTTTTTGCGTCTAAAGGCCGTAATCTAATAGGCTCAAGGGCTGGGTCCGTCAAGTTCAATATGCCCTCCAACCGTCATCCCGGCACTTGTCGCCGGGATCCATCGCTCCACAAACGCAGCCTCCGTTGATTGCTGGATACCGGGGCCAAGCCCCGGTATGACGGGCAGGCTGAAATGCGCCCAGAGGCCGCCCATGAGACGACTTGGCAAGATCGCGGCTGCACTCGCCCTCCTCCTCATCGCCCTCTGCGCCGCCGCCGTCGCTTTCCTCACCCTCTGGCCCTCCTTCGGCGGCACCCTCTCAGGCGAGCGCCTCGCCCGCGCGCAGGCTTCCCCCCAATACCGTGGCGGCCATTTCGAGAACGTGATCCCAAAAACGCCGCGCACCACGGCGCAATCTTTCGAGTATTTCAAGCTGCAGATGCTCGGCACCGAGGTGCGCACGCCGCCCGCGCCGTGTCCGCCCGTCATCCCGCTCAAGCGTGACGATCTCAGCAAACCCGTGGCGCCCGGCCTGCGCGCCATCTGGTTCGGCCACGCCAGCGTCTACCTGGAAGTCGACGGCGCCCGCATCATGCTTGATCCGATGCTGTCGGAGTACGCCTCGCCACTGGCCCGCGTCGGGCCGAAGCGCTTCCATCCGCCGCCGCTCCCGCTCGAACAGTTGCCGAAGATGGACGCCGTCCTCATCTCGCACGATCACTACGACCACCTCGACATGGAGACGACCCGGCATCTCGCAAAAGTCGGATCGCACTTCCTAGTCCCGCTCGGCATCGGCGCGCATCTGGAGCGATGGGGCGTGCCGGCCTCGCAAGTCACCGAGTTGGACTGGTGGCAGTCGGCCGACATCCGCGGCGTCAAATTCACCAGCGCACCGGTGCGCCACTATTCCGGCCGGGCCTTGCGCGACGGCAACGCCACGCTGTGGTCGTCATGGTCGATCGCCGGCCCGGCGCATCGCGTCTATTTCAGCGGCGATACCGGCTTCGGCGAGCATTTCCGCGAGATCGGCGATCGCCTCGGGCCATTCGACCTGAGCCTGCTCAAGATCGGCTCCTACGGCCCCGGCCAGAACTGGCTCGACATCCACATGGACCCCGAGCAGGCGGTCGAAGGCCACATCCTGCTGAAGGCCAAACGCATGCTGCCGGTGCACTGGGGCACCTTCAACCTCGCCTTCCATGCCTGGGACGAGCCCATCAAGCGCGCGGTCGCCGCTGCGCGCTCGCGCGGTGTCGACATCGTCACGCCACGGCTCGGCGAGGTTTTTGCAGCCGGCACGCCGTTCCCGTCCGTTCCCTGGTGGGAAGCGTGCGTTTAGCCGGGCGACTCTACCGCCTCACCTTCAACGAATTGAAGAAACGATCGACGTCCGCATCGTGCTCGCTCCCGGTGCGTCCCGTGTAGGAAAGTCGAAGGAAATGCCGGTCGGCAATCAAGTATCTCGCGCGGCGCACCCAACCCTCGCCGGCGCTGGAGACGACTTCTCGGCCTTGCAAGCCTGCATGCCGGAAGGTGCTCTGCCGGATGATGCCTTTGAGGTCGGACACTGCGTTGTCATAGGTCAGATTGCCGAGCCGCGGAGGGTAGACAGCGGAGGACACAAACCAGATCTTGTCCCCGACCTTGGCTTCCCACTCGCTGATCACGACGATACTGGAGGGATCGGCACGCGGCGACTGGTTGAACGTGGTGTACTTTGCTGGCGCCGGGAACTGGACGGTGAACTTCCCGTCGTTGGCGGTGACGGTTTCGGCCTGTGCAGACCCTAGCAAAGCGAGTGCGACGAATGCACCGAGCAGTAGGCGGTACCACGATCCGAACGACATTTTTGCTGCTCCATCTCTAAATCAAATGCTTGATGCTCTCAAAAAGCTCTCAGCGGCATCGGCTCAGCCACGGCGTCGGATTGCCGCTGCTCAGAACGATCCCGTCCTTCGTGATGTAAGAGCCGTCCGGCTTGCGGTTGAGGACGGTGCGGATACGGTCCGCTTCCCGCACCACCTCCCACTCGCGCTCCTGCTCCCCGTTCAGCAAAGTGCGAATCCAGAGCCGGTCCTTGCTCAGCAACTTTGCGTCGAGGATATCGTTCACGTTGTCCTGATAGCTCTCGCCCAGGGAATTGCGCGCGACCACCCCGCCCGAAGGTGCAACCGAAACCCTCATGTGAGAGTTGCCCGGCTGCGCCTTGCGACTGCAATCCGGCGCCCAATGGCCGAGATAGCCGAAGTTCTCCAGCACCGACTTTGGCGTCTGGCTCGCGCCTGAAAACGGCACTGCGAAAGCAAGCATCGTGTAGATTGCAACTGCTGCCGCGACTTTGCGCATTGGCCCGGCCCCGCAATGATGCCGACGGCCAAGCTATCGCAAACCGGGGCTAGATTTCCATATGCTCCGTATAGCGCATTGGCACCGGTGCGCGTCGCAGCCGCTTTCCCCATGCGGACCGGGGAGTTAGACCAAGGACACGGTGTCGACCATCGACAGGGGTACGCGGTATGACAGCCGCCATGAGCACATCTTCATTGACCATCCGCCCTGTCGCCGACGGCGAGGAGGGCGACGTCATCGCGCTGTGGCGCGCCTGCGGCCTGACGCGACCGTGGAACGAGCCGGCGCGCGATCTCGCCTTCGCGGCAGCCAAGTTCAACTCGGAGGTGCTGGTCGGGCTCGCCGATGGCCGTATCGTCGCCAGCGCCATGGTGGGGCACGACGGCCATCGGGGCGCCATGTACTACGTGAGCGTCGCACCGGCTGAACGAGGCCGCGGCTACGGCCGGGCGATCGTGGCGGCGGCGGAAGGGTGGCTGCTGGAGCGCGGCGTGTGGAAGGTGAACCTTCTGGTGCGCGCGGAGAACACGGCCGTGCTCAGCTTCTATGACGGCCTCGGCTATGCGCCGGGCGCCACCATGGAGATCGAGAAGTGGATCGACCCCAGCAAACGCGGCGACCGCTAGCGCCTGCAGCTACACGCCGTTGCGGCGGCGGATGCTCTCGCGCAGGGCGGTCATGTCCTCGCGCCAGCTCGTGGGCAGCACGCGTGTGGTGCCGAACAGCCAGCGCTTGAAGCTGCCCGTTGGCGCATCGCCCTCGTAGAAATCGTCGCTGGACAGGCGAGCGGCGGCCGCCGGGGGCGGCTGGACGGGTTGCGGCTGCGGCTCCGGCCGCGGACGGGGAAGTACGGCCCTGAGCACCTTCTCCAGGCTCTCCACGCGGTTGCTGACGATGCCCATGTCGCCGCCGCTGTCGAGCCGCCAGGTTTCCAGGTTGGCGGCGAGCGTCTGCTGGTTGCCGCCGATCTTCACCAGCGCCTCGTAGATCTCGGAGAGGTCGTGCTCGTGCGTCTTGCTGGCCTCGTCCATGCGCTCGACCTGAGCGCGCAGCGCCGTCTCCAGGCCGGCAAGCCGGGTGGCGACGCCGGAGGCATCGGCACCGCCGTCCTCGGTAGCCGCCGCTTTCTGGCCGAGCATATAGGCCACCGCCTCGGCGATGGCCGGCGGCTGTGCCGTGATGCGCGTCTCGAGCGCCGCGAGCCGCCCGTCGACGTCCGGCGCAGGCGCTTGATCGAGACGGCTAGTAAGGTCGGCAATCGCCGTGAAGCCTTCTTCCATCCCCTGGCGCAGCTCGGTCACTTGCGCGGTCGCCGTGCGGGCGCTGCGGATTTCCTCCTGCAGCTCGCCCAACAGGTCGAGCATCGCCTTGCGGTCGGCGGACACCTCGGCCACCAGCGCGCGCATGCTGGCCTCCATCTGCTCGATGCGGCCGCTGAGCTTGTCCATCACGTCGGGCTGCAGCTGGGCCAGTTGCAGGCTCTGCGGTACGCCCATCTGCAGCGGCAGCGGCGTCTCCAGCGCCCAGCGTTCGAGCGCCTGCGGGTCGGCCGCGGCATGCAGCACGATGGCGGCAAGGCCCGTCTCGCGACCGGCATTGAGCACGGCGCGCAGCAGATCGTGGACAGAGGTGGCGGCGCCGTCCTGCCCGGCCCGGCCGGCAGCGCGGCGGAGCAGGTCTTCCAGCTCCGGCGACGCCGACGGGAGACCGCGGCCCTCCCAGGCGCCGCCCGGCGGCTCCAGCGTGCTCATCATCGCCGCGGTCTCGCGACGCAGGTGCTGGGTATGGATGCCGTGCTGCTCCAGGACCTCGCGCGCCCCGTCCACGCGCGTCAGCGCGTAGAGCAGATGCTCGGGCCGCACCTCGCGCGTGCCGAAGAAGATGGCCGCGTCATAGGCGCCGTTGCAGGAGGCGAGCACCGTCTGGTCAACCGAAATCGGTGTCCCGCGCAGGATTTCGGGGTGAGGCCTGTGGCCTGTATCGTTTCTCATCCGTTCTTGCGCCGTACGCCAGGAAACTCTCAGATCCAAGTCGTTGCCCTTGTAGAACATGGTCGCTACCTCCGAGCTCGCCCTACGCGCGTACAGTCTCGCGGTCGGTACCGCAGGGCACGGCTGCCTCGGAAAACCATAAGCCCGTGCCTGCCAAAGAGCCAGAAGCCGGGCACTTCAACCCTAGCCGATCCGGCACCTCCGCTCAGAACTACTGCAATCCACGGTTTACGGCCGCGACCTCTGCACGCCAGGCTGTAGCGGCACCCGTTAACCGGATTTTGAGGGCTGATGTCCCATGTATGACATAGCGGCGGGCGGGCGCCGTGCGACGCGGCAAAAGGGGGCTGCGCCATGCGATTTCATGCAGTGATTCTACAATTCATGCCGGAGCACGAGGTCGTTACGACCGCCGGCGGAGGTCAGGCCCTCAAGTTGATCTTTGCAGCAGCGTTCGTATTCGGCTTGCTGGGGCTTGGTGTTGCCGTAGCCAGTACGATGGGCGGCCGTTTGCCGAAATTCGGCAAGAAGGGCAACATCAAGAAACGCGAAAAGACGGTGCAGACCACCGAGGCGCTGCTCGACAGCGAGCTGTCGGTCATCCTGCGCTTCATGCGCACCTACGTCGAAGCCAACGACAAGTATTCCAACGCGCTGGACCTGGCGCACAGGAACCTGCACGCGCTGGCCAAGCCCGAGCAGGTGCGCGCGATGGTGAAGTTCCTGGTCGCCGAGAACGAGAAGATGCGGCGCGATTCTGAAGACCTGCGCGGCAATCTCGATCGCTCGCGCGAGCAGATAGAGAAACTGAGGTGGAACCTCGCCGAGGCGCAGGAGCTCGGCCTGCGCGATCCGCTGACCGCGCTCAGCAACCGCCGCGCCTTCGACATCAACATCGCCAAGGAGATCACCGAGGCGCAGGACAACCGCACGCAGATGTGCCTGGTGATGGGCGACCTGGACCGCTTCAAGAATATCAACGATGCCTTCGGCCACCAGATCGGCGACGAGATCCTCAAGATGTTCGCCAAGCTGCTGTCGAGCAACGTCAAGGGTCGCGACACCGTCGCCCGCTTCGGCGGCGAGGAGTTCGCCATCATCCTGCCCGAGACCAAGCTGAAGGACGCGCAGACGCTGACCGAGAACATCCGCCGCCAGCTCGAAGCAAAGGAACTCGCCGTCAACACCAGCGGCCAGGCCATCGGCCAGGTGACCGCCTCCTTCGGCGTTGCCGAGATGGCGTCGGGAGACGACGCGGCGGCATTAGTTCAGCGCGCGGATGCACGCCTGTACGAAGCCAAGTGCGCAGGCCGCAACCGCGTGGTCATCGACCAGCCGGCAGCCGCAGCCTAGGCGCGCCGTTCTACACCTGCTGACGCGGGGCCGCGCGCCGTGCGAGGATAGGCACTCCATGCCTCCAGGGAGTGCCTCATGCGCGCGATCGTTGCCTACCTCACCGCCAAGCCCGGCAAGGAAGCCGAATTCAAGGAGCAGATGGTGGCGCAGGCCAGGCGCTGCCTCGCCAACGAACCCGGCTGCCTGCAGTTCGACGTGGCTCAGGACCCCAAGGATCCCACGCGCTTCGTGATGCTGGAGGTCTACACCGACGACGCGGCCATCAAGGCGCACCAGGACAGCGACCACTTCAAGAATTTCCGCCCGATTGCCAGCGAGCTGCTGGCCGATCGCAAGGTGGAGGTGCTGCACGTCGTCTCCGACGGCAAAGCCGAGCGCTAGGGCCGCGGCGGCCCGTCCGCCATCACGGCAAGTTCAACTGCCACGACACACCGAAACGGTCGCTCACCCAGGCGAACTTGCGGCTGAAGCCGTAGTCGCCCGCCGGCATCAGCGTGATACCGCCCTCGCTTAGGGCAACTATGAGCTTGTCGATCTCCTCTTCGGTCTTGCAGTCGATGAAGAAGGAGAAACTCGGCGTGAACTCGAACTGATGCTTCACGGGGCTGTCGATGCAGAATACGTCGAGGCCAGCGAGGTGGAATGCCGCCTTGAAGA
Organism: uncultured Hyphomicrobiales bacterium; assembly: GCA_902826255.1. Lineage (GTDB taxonomy): Bacteria > Pseudomonadota > Alphaproteobacteria > Rhizobiales > Hyphomicrobiaceae > AWTP1-13. The sequence continues at coordinate 6,580 of CADEEC010000172.1, forward strand.
TTGTGCCTTCTGAGCCGGGCCCCTCCGGGCCATAGCGCTTGATGTCGACGACCTCGCCATCCTCGAACAGTGACACGTAGAATTTCATAGCCTCCTCGGCCTTGCCGCCTTGGAACATCAGGAATGGTGTCGCGCGCATAGAGGCCTCCACTTGCGTTTGTCGATTTCGTCCGCGGCAACCGCCTGCAAGCCAAGCCGGGCAGGAGTGTGGCGCCGATAGGTGTTGCGTCAGAAAGCGTGCGCGCTGCTCCAGCCTGGCCGCGACGGGCTGAACGTCGTGGCACGCCTGCACGGAGAAGCTTGCTCTTTCGAGCGGAGACGTTTCGGCCTAAGCTGCCGTAAACGTCAAGGGCGGACACACCAGAAAGAGCGAGGCAGCGATGGCCTATCAGGCTCCCGTGAATGACATCATGCAGGTGCTGAAGAGCGCTGCGGGACTGGATGAGCTCCTGTCGAACGGCACGCTGGAGGGCGTCGAGGAAGATACCATCCGTGCGGTGCTGGAGGAGGCCGGCAAGTTCGGCGCCGAGGTGCTCGATCCGCTGTACATCAGCGGCGACCGTGCGGGTTCCAAGCTGGTGGACGGCAAGGTCGTGACGCCAGCCGGGTGGAAGGACGCCTACAAGCAGTTTGCGGACGGCGGCTGGGGCGCGCTGGCGGCGTCCGAGGAATGGGGCGGGCAGGACCTGCCGCAGGTGGTTGCCACGGCGGCCGGCGAAATCTGGAACTCCGCCAACCTCGCGTTCGGGCTGTGCCCGCTGCTGACGTTCGGCGCCATCGACGCCATCGAGGCGCAGGGCAGCGATGCCCTGAAGAAAACCTACCTGCCGAAGATGGTGACGGGCGAATGGACCGGCACCATGAACCTGACCGAGCCGCACGCCGGCTCCGATCTCGGGCAGCTGAAAAGCCGCGCCGAGCCGCAGGGCGACGGCACCTATCGCATCTTCGGCACCAAGATTTTCATCACCTACGGCGACCACGAGATGACCGACAACATCGTGCATCTGGTGCTGGCGCGTCTGCCCGATGCGCCTCCCGGCACGCGCGGTATCTCGCTGTTCCTGGTGCCGAAGTATCTCGTCAACAAGGACGGCTCGCTCGGCGCCCGCAACGACGTGATCTGCGCCGGCGTGGAGCACAAGCTCGGCATCCATGCGAGCCCGACGTGCGTGATGAAGTATGGCGAGAAGGACGGCGCCATCGGCTATCTGGTGGGCGAGGAGAACCGCGGCCTCAACGT
>CADEEC010000173.1 GCA_902826255.1 uncultured Hyphomicrobiales bacterium
GCCTGGGGTCCAGCAGCCACAGCGACGACTTGAGTGCAAACGCGTGCGTGCGCTCCTGTATCACGCTCGCGCCCTCGCCGTAGTCCTCGCCGACGACGATCAGCGCGCCGCCGTTCACGCCGGCCGAGGCGAGATTGGACAGCGCGTCGGCCGCGACATTGGTGCCGACGATCGACTTCCACGTCACCGCACCCCGCACCGGATAGTGGATCGAGGCGCCCAGCATGGCTGCGGCGGCCGCCTCGTTGGTGCACGTCTGCAGATGGACACCGAGCTCCGAAAGCAGATCCTCTGACTGCAGCAGGACATCGAGCAGGTGGCTGACCGGCGCACCCTGGTAGCCGCCCACGTAGGAAACGCCGGACTGCAACAACGCCTTGGTGACGGCCAGAATGCCTTCACCCCGAAATTCCTGGCCGTCACCGAGCCGCAAGCTCGCGATTTCCTTACGGAATGAGACTTCGAGCGCCATGCGCCAAGAACCTCTTCAAAGCCGTCAACAATGCCCTAAGCGTTTGACGGCATAGGTGACTGTGTCCTAACTGTTTCCCATAGAAACGGTTTGGTCACCCGGCTGTTTGCAGTAGGGAGACTAAGCACAAGTCGGCCTGTCGCGCCACGGCTGCATCGTCAATGCGGTGCGTCGCGCCAATGACGCTAAGAGCCTCAACGGCCATTGCTGAAGGGTAAGAAACCCAGGAGGAAACTAGATGAGACTATTGCGTTACCTAGCGGCCGTTGGCGCGTGTGGGGGCCTGCTGGCTCTCGCCCCCAGCCCCGCAACCGCCCAGGACAAGCAGACCGAGCTAAAGTTCGCGTTCTGGGTGCCGGCGAACCATCCGCTCGCCAAGCTCGGCAATGAGCCTTGGGCAAAGTCCGTCGAAGCGGCATCGAAAGGCTCAATCAAAGTTTCGCTATTCCCGGCGCAGCAGCTCGGCAAGGCGCCCGATCACTACGACATGGCGCGCGATGGCATCGCCGAACTGACCTGGGTGAACCCCGGATATCAGGCTGGCCGCTTCCCGGTATTTGCTGCCGGCGAGCTCCCGTTCCTGATGAAGGATCCCGGCGGCGGCTCTGCGGCGCTCGACGCATGGTACCGCAAGTATGCAGCCAAGGAGATGAACGACGTCCACTTTTGCTTCGCCCATCTGCATATCGGCACACTGCACTCGAAAGCGCCGATCACCGACCCGGGCCAGATCAAGGGCATGAAGATCAGGCCGGCCAACGGCACGGTTGCCCAGTTCGTATCCGCCCTTGGCGGTACGAGCGTGCAAACCTCCGCTCCCGAAGCACGCGATGCCCTTGAGAAGGGCACGGCCGATGCCATCACCTTCCCGTGGAAGTCGATCATCACGTTCGGCATCGACAAGGTGGCGCGCTATCACGCCGACATGCGCCTCTATCAGGCGACCTTCGTGTGGGTGCTGAACAAGACGTGGTACGCAAGCTTGTCACCCAACCAGAAGGCGGTCATCGACGATCATTGCACCAATGCGTGGTCGAATCGCGTTGGCGTCGACTGGGGCAACGACGAGGACGGCGGCCGCGTCCCGCTTTCCAAGGACCCGCATAAGCTCGTGCCGATCTCGGCGGATCAACTTGCAACGTGGAAGAAGGCCGCGGAGCCCGTCTACCAGCAGTGGGTCGCAGCCGCGGACAAAGCTGGCTACGACGGCAAGGCGGTACTGGAGGAGCTTCGCGCCGAACTGAAGAAGCGGAACGCGCTGCAATAGCGCTCTACACCGCGCGACCACTCACAGCTCCGGGCGAAGATCCCTTGCCCGGAGCTTTTGCTTCAAGGTGGTTACAATGAATCGGCTTCTACGCGGCGTCGAGAACATGGCCGCGTTTTTCCTGTTGCTGATCGCGCTGCTGGTGACCGTCAATGTCACGGTCCGTTACGCGTTCAGCATGCAAATTCCGGACTGGTACGACTTCTCCAAGCAGCTCCAGGCCATCGCCCTCTTCTTCGGCATTGCGTTGACCACCTACCGCGCGGGACACATCTGCGTCGATATCATCTGGGAGCACCTGAACAAGCGCGGCAAATGGGCTCTCGACCTTACCGCCATCGTCATCACGTTGATATTTCTCATCCCGACTGCCTGGATGATCTGGGTGAAGGTCTCATCGACCGGTACGCAGGCGACGAGCGACATGCGCATTCCACTCGTCCCGTTCTATGTGGTGTCCGCTATCGGCGCGACGCTGGCCGTGGTGCTCGCCGTCGCCCGCATCATCGAGTTGATCCGGGGCACTGTCGAAAGCGATCCCTCGGAGCCCGGCCATGGATCGTGATCTGGTCGCCCTGCTCGGCTTTGTGGGCATGTTCGCGCTGATGGCGCTCAGAGTGCCGATCGGCGTGGCCATGGGCATCGTCGGCGTCTTGGGCTTTGCCGCAGTCGCTGGATGGGGACCGGGCCTGAACCTACTCGCCAATGTCCCGTTGTCCGTGCTGACCGACTACAATCTCAGCATCATCCCGATGTTCATCCTTATGGGCGCATTCGCAACCCACGCCGGCATGAGCCGCGAGCTGTTCGCCGCTGGCAATGCCTGGGTCGGGCATCGTAGCGGCGGCCTCGCACTGGCGACCATCCTGGCCTGCGGCGGGTTTGCCGCCATCAACGGCTCATCGGTCGCCACGGCGGCAACGATGAGCCAGGTCGCGCTGCCGGAGATGCGCCGCGCCGGCTACGACCCCGGCGTTTCGGCTGGCGTAATCGCGGCCGGAGGCACCCTTGGCATCATGATCCCGCCGTCCGTGATCTTCGTGCTCTACAGCTTCATGACCGAGACCGACGTCAAGAAGCTGTTCTTCGCAGGGGTCGTGCCGGGCATCCTCGGCGTCATCTGCTATCTGATCGTGGTTCGCTATCTGAGCTGGCGACACCCGCACATCATGCCGCGCGGTCCCGTCCATTCTTGGCGCGAGCGCTTCAAATCCGTCCGCGGACTGTGGAGCGTGATTGCATTGTTCATCTTCGTGCTGGGCGGCATGTACGCGGGCATCTTCACCGTGAACGAAGCGGCGGGCGCCGGCGCAGTCGGCACGCTGCTGATCGGCTTGATACGCGGTCAGCTGGGACGCAAGGAGATCAAGGCGGCGCTGATCGATTCCCTGCGCGTCTCCTCGGCCATCATGATGATCGTGATCGGCGCCTTCCTGTTCGGGTATTTCCTGACCATAACCCAGTTTACCCAGAAGGCCGTCGCGTTCCTGACCACCGCGCCCATCGGCGCCTACGGGGTTCTAGCGCTGGTGATGGTCGGCTACTTCATTCTCGGCGCCGTCATGGACGAGCTGGCCATGATCCTGCTCACGGTCCCGATCGTGTTTCCGGTGATGATCGGCCTCGGCTTCGACCCCATCTGGTTCGGCGTGATCATCGTGATGGCCGTCACCTTCGGGCTGGTGTGTCCCCCGGTGGGCATGAACGTATTTGTGATCAACTCGATAGCGCGCGACATACCTCTCGGCAGGATTTACCGAGGAACGTATCCGTTCATCGCGATGGATATCGGACGCCTTATTCTGTTATGCGCCTTCCCGGGCCTATCCCTGTGGCTGCCCGGCCTGATTGACTAGGACGACGTTGCATCAAGTATGAGCAATCCATGAAGCGTCTGAACGAAGCTGTGAAGCGCCAGGTTCCCGCCGAGACCAGCGATCGGCCGGTCGAGTTCGACGAGCTGCCTAGCTACGTCGGCTATCAGGTGCGGCGTACCCAGGCCAAGATCTTCTCCGAGTTCGAGGCCACGCTGAAAGACTTTGATTTCTCGCCCGGCTCGTTCGGCGTGCTGACCCTCATCAGAGCCAACCCCGGCATTACGCAGGTCACTCTTGCCGCCGCCTTCGGGGTCGACAAATCAACCATGAGCCCGGTGATCTTCCGCCTGGAGAAACGCGGCCTGATTAGGCGGGAGGTGCTACCCAGCGACCGGCGCTGCCACGCGTTGTTTTTCGAAGGGGCTGCCGAGGCAGATTTTTTCGCCGCCCGGCAGAAGATACGAGCGTTCGAAGAAGGTGTCGCCGCGCGGCTCTCCAAAACCGAGCAACGTGAGCTCAACCGCCTGCTCTCGAAGCTTCGCGGAGGAGAGGCATCGGGCCTGTCCATGCGGACGGGCGGCTCCGGCTTCGCCCGTATGACAGCGGACTGAACCCACGCGGTGCGCACAAGGACGTTGACGGGCTGGCTCGTCAGCGAGAAGCCGCGCGCTACGCCACCGCACCGTCCGCCGGCAATGCGAGCACCCACTGCCGGAATGCTTTGACCTTTGCGATGCCTGCGGACTTTTTTGCCGTCAGCAGACAGTAGGACCGTCCGCTGGGGGCAAACCCAAAGGGCGCCACCAGCCGTCCACTGCGCAGGTCGTCTGCGACCAGCGGCAGCGAGCCGATCGCAACCCCCAGTCCGCCGGCTGCCGCCTCCAGCGAGAAGTACGTGTGCTCGAAACGGATGCCGCCGGAGGGATCAATGCCATCGACACCGGTTGCGGCAAGCCAGTCTGGCCATGCGCTCGGCCGCGTCTCCGTGTGCAGAAGCGGATACCGCTTCAGATCGACTGGCCGCTTCAAGGCGGCCGAGGCGAGCCAGCCAGGCGCGCAGACCGGCCCAACCTGCTCTTCGAGAAACGGATGTGCGCTCACCCCGGGGGGCCAGGGCGGCTTGCCGATACGGATCGCGATGTCCACGCCCTCACGCGCAAACTCGACAGGCGCGTGAGCGGCGGACAGCCGCACCTCGATGCCGGGATGGGCGGCGCTAAACCCGTACAGGCGCGGAATGAGCCAACGCATCATGAAGGTGGCGAGGCAGGAGACGACGAGCGGTCCCTGTCTCGGCTGCGCCACCACCTTCGCCGCGCCCGCCTCCAGCTGGTGCAGGGCCTCACGCACGGGCGGCAGCAGCGAGGCGCCGGCTTCCGTCAGCTCGATGCGCCGGTTGAGGCGCCGGAATAGGGTGACGCCGAGATGGTCCTCGAGCGCTTTGATTTGGCGGCTGACAGCGCCGTGCGTGAGATTGAGATCCGCCGCCGCGGCACTGAAACTCAAGCGATCGGCCGCGATCTCGAACGCAGGGAGAGCCTTGAGCGGCGGCAGCCGGCGCACCATGGGCGCGTCCTTTCATATGCAATTTACTCACAGATACTGCACAAACTATCCATTGAAAATCTGCACTTGGAAGCCATTTGTTGTGCCCGTTGATCACTTGAACGAGAAGCGCAATGACCGCTCCAAAGCCTCATGCCGCGATCTGGGTTCTGGCGGCACTGGCGACGTTTGCGGTGGCCCGCCTGGCAGCGCCGCTGGACGGGCTTACCCCACTCGGGCAGGCGACGCTCGGCGTCCTGCTCGCCGGGACGCTGCTGTGGGTTTCCGAGGCCCTCCCGCTCGGCACTACCGCAATAGTTGTCCTCGCGCTTCTCGGCCTGTGTCCCGGCCTCCGGCTGCCCGATATCGCTGGCGGCTTCACCTCCGACGTCACGTTTTTTCTCATCGGCGTAGTGGCCATCGGAACGGCCGTGGAGACCAGCGGCCTTGCAAGCCGCGCCGCCGCCGTGCTGACGCGATCCGCGCGCGGATACCCGGCGCGTCTCTACGTGCAAATGATCGCCGCCTTTCCATTCCTGGCGCTGATGGTCCCATCCGCCATCACGCGCAACGCCATTCTGATCCCGGCCTACGGCGAGGCTCTGAAGGGCGTCGGCGCCGGCGTATCCAGCAAGACCGGACGCGCCATCATGCTGGCACTCGGCATGCTCAATCCGCTCGCGTCATCCGCGCTGCTGACCGGTGGCATCACCTCGATAACGGCAGCGACCCTGCTGGGCGGGTTCTCGTGGCTCCATTGGTTCGCGCTGATGGCGGTGCCTTACTACGCCCTGCTTCTGGCTGGGGCGATATGGATCAGGGTGATCGTGGGTCCGTTCGAGGCGGCAACGGCCTCGCACCCCCCGGCACATGAGAGCAAGCCGTTTTCCGCAGCCGAATGGCGCACGCTCGCGGTGCTGGCCGTAACATCGCTCTTATGGCTCGCCGACCATGTGCACCACCTTTCGCCGGCCATTCCCGCGCTGCTCGGCGCCACGCTGCTGCTCCTTCCCGGAACCGGCGCGCTGTCTTGGAAGACGTTTGAATCGCGCCTTTCATGGGGGCTCATCCTGACCGTCGCCACCTCGCTATCGCTGGCCATGCTGATGACGCGTTCCGGCGCGGCGGCCTGGATCGGCCAGCTTGTCCTCGGTCGCGCTTCTACACTTGCGGCCTCCCCCTTGCTCCTTGTCGTCGTCAGCATTCTTGCGGCGGCCGTCATTCACCTCGCTATTACCAACCTCGCGGCCTGTATCGCGTTGCTGTTGCCGATCAACGCGACGGTCGCCGAGAGCGCCGGCCTCAATCCGGTAACGACCGGCCTTATCATCACGATCGTCGTGGACGCGGTGATCCTGTATCCGGTGCAGACAGCCTCCAACCTGATGGCCTACGAGAGCGGTGCGTTCAATGCCGCCGATGTCCGCAAGCTCGGATTGGGCATGCTTGTGCTGACCATCGTGACGGCACTCCTCGTGCTCCCGTACTGGTCCCTGCTCGGCCTCCCCCTCACCACCAGATGAGGCGAGTCCCGGCCGGCAAGGCACTCCTTCAACACGTGGGGCTTGATCATCCGCTTCCGCTCTGCTGAAAGCGAGCGGTGGGACGCCGCAGAGCGGCGCCCGCACGGGGGAGGAGCACTGACATGGCCCAGCCGATCATCACCTGTATCGAGGACTTGCGCGTGCTCGCCCAGCAGCGGGTGCCGAAAATGTTCTACGACTACGCCGACTCGGGCGCCTGGACCGAAAGCACCTACCGCGCCAACGAAACGGATTTCCAGCGCATCCACCTGCGCCAGCGCGTGGCGGTCGACATGTCGAACCGGTCGCTGGCAACGACCATGGTGGGGCAGCCCGTCAGCATGCCGGTGGCGCTCGCACCCGTGGGCCTGACGGGCATGCAGCATGCCGACGGCGAAATCCTTGCCGCACGCGCTGCAGCGAAGGCCGGCATTCCCTTCACCCTGTCCACCATGAGCATCTGCTCGATCGAGGACGTGGCCGAGAATTCCGACAAGCCGTTCTGGTTCCAGCTCTACGTGATGAAGGACCGCGGCTTCATCAAGGCGCTGATCGAGCGCGCGATCGCGGCGAAATGCTCGGCGCTGGTGCTGACGGTCGACCTGCAGGTGCTGGGTCAGCGCCACAAGGACATCAAGAACGGCATGTCGGTGCCGCCGGAATGGTCGCTGTCGAAACTACTCGACTTCGCCAGCAAGCCCTCATGGGTCGCCGGCGTGCTGCGCGGCAAGCGCCGCAGCTTCGGCAACATCGTCGGCCACGTCAAAGGCACCGAGGACCTCACCAAGCTTTCGGAATGGACGGCATCGCAATTCGACACCTCGCTGAACTGGAAGGACATCGACTGGATCCGCTCGATCTGGCCGGGCAAGCTGGTCCTGAAGGGCATCCTGGATGTCGAGGACGCCGAGATCGCGGCCAAGACCGGCGCGCAGGCCATCGTGGTCTCCAACCATGGCGGCCGCCAGCTCGACGGCGCGCCGTCGTCGATCGAGGTGCTGCCTGAGATCGTCGACACCGTCGGCTCGAAGATGGAAATCATGTTCGACGGTGGCATCCGCACCGGCATGGACGTGATGCGC
>CADEEC010000174.1:0-4811 GCA_902826255.1 uncultured Hyphomicrobiales bacterium
CACCGGCATCATTCACGACATAAGCGATCAGCGCCACATCGAGGATGCCCTCAGAGAGAGCGAGCGGCGGCTGGCGCAGTCGCAGAAGATGGAGGCGGTTGGGCAGTTGACGGGAGGGATTGCGCACGACTTCAACAACCTTCTACTCGTCATATCAGGCAATCTTGAGCTTCTGGAGCCGCGTCTCATAAGCGAGGAGACACGGTCGCTTCTGAAGGAGGCGCAGGATGCGGCGGCCCTGGGTTCTAAGCTGACCGACCAGCTTCTTTCGTTCGCGCGCCGCCGGCACCTAGACGCGCAAGTGATACAATTGAACGACCTGGTGGTGAGCATTGCGGACATGCTCCGGCGAACGCTTGGGCAGCACATCACGCTGTCGACCTCGCTTGCGGCCGATGCGTGGCCGACACATGCGGATCCCGACCAATTTCAGAGCGCGATCGTCAACATGGCGGTCAATGCGCGCGATGCCATGCCCAAAGGCGGCAAGCTGGTGATCGAGACGCACAACACGCTGCTCGAGCTAGATGATCTCGATCAGCAGGATCTGCAGCCGGGGGAGTATGTGCGGCTGACGATCTCGGATACTGGCGAGGGTATGCTACCCGAGGTGCGTGACCGGGTGTTCGAGCCATTCTTTACAACCAAGGAGAAGGCGCGCGGCACCGGGCTCGGGCTGGCAATGGTGTACGGCTTCGTCAAGCAGTCCGGCGGGCACGTAACCGTTTACAGCGAGCCTGGTCACGGCACGACATTCAACCTCTATTTTCCACGATCTGCCACATCGGCAGCAAAAGGCGCAGCGAAGGCCGGGGCTGCCGACACGGTAGTTAGAGCGGGTGAAACCATCCTCGTGGTGGAAGACGACAGCCGCGTGCGCCTTCTCACCATCAAGCGCCTGAAGCTGATCGGCTACAACGTGCTCGAAGCGAGCGATGGCCCCGCAGCACTGGAGGTTCTGGCGCGAGGGGCCCCTGTTGACCTCGTGTTCACAGACCTGATCATGCCCGGCGGCCTCTCGGGCCGGGACGTGGCCTTGCGTGCGCGCGAGATGAGGCCCGGGATCAAAGTTCTTCTGACGTCGGGTTACGCCGAGGAACTTGTTCGCGGTGATGAGCTTCAGCGTGAGAACCTCAAGGTACTCCGCAAGCCTTATCAGCAGGCAGACCTGATCGCCGCTCTGCGCGAGGTTTTGGGCAAGTAATCCTTGATCCGCGTCAATGCAGCGGACGGCGACCTCCGGTAGTCGCCACTATGAGGAAAGCTAGCCAGAGCTGCCTTTATGCGGATGCTTGCAAGATTGCCGGCGAAGAGCCTCCGGCTGACAATCCTACGCGGCGTGTGATCATGTCCGCGAACCAGCAGCAGCTCCGTTTCGCGATTGCAGCATTTTCATCCAGCAGTGCTGCAGTAAAAGCTGCGCAAGACCTTCAGACAGTTTCAAGGCCGGCCGGCAGTATCAGCTACCTTGGCTCCAGGTCAGCGCTGAACGCGCGCACAAGCCTGCTGGAGTTGCCGTTTCCTAACAACGCCCAGCCCCTGGCCTGCACCGAGGGCGAAGTAGCCCAACGCCTTGCTCGGAAGCTGGACAGCGGCGCTCTCACTCTGCAATCCGCGCTCGCCACCTGGCTCATTCCGCGCCATGCGCTACAGCTGGAGCGTGCTGTTGAGAACGGCGAGATTCTGGTCTGGGTGCAGCTCTACGACAGCGAGGATGAGCAAAACGCCTATCGCATCTTACTCTCAGCGGGATGCACGCTCGTAGGCGTGCATGATCTCGTCAAATCGTGAGGCCAGCGTCGTTACAATCCGTTACAAATTCTTCCAGATGTGCGAAATGCCCGCGACCGGCGCGTGGTCCAAAAGGCGGTGAGCAACGATCCCACCAGACCTTGGGAGCCGCCATGACAGTCCAGACCGTCGCCCAGTCCTCTCTCCGCCTTGCTGTTGTTTCCTCCCCCAAGCCTGCAGACGGGCTTGAGGGCAGTCTCGCCCATGCGCAGTTGAAACGTGTGGAGGCCAAGGAATTCCTGTTTGCCGAAGGCGACCCCATATCCCACGTGTACCGTGTCGAGACGGGCGCCATCGCACTCTACAATGTGCTGGCAGACGGGCGCCGCCAGATCATGAGCTTTGCCTATCCGGGCGACATCGTCGGACTAGGCTTGGACGAGGCCTATACCATCAATGCGCAGGCCGTGAAGCCGACGCGTGTGCGCTGCCTGCCAATCGGTTCACTGCGGCAGTTTGCGGCGACCGATCCGGCTTTCGGATTCAAGCTTTACGAAGCCATGGCGAAGGAGCTGGCCGCTACGCGCGACCTCATGCTCACCACCGGCCAGCGCAACGCCATGGAGCGTGTCGCCGGCTTCCTACTCGCCTTTTCGCGCCGCAACCAGCGGCAAGGCAAGGATCCCGCAGTATTCGAGCTGCCGATGACGCGCATGGATATCGGCGATTTCCTTGGCCTGACCATCGAGACGGTGAGCCGAACATTCACCAAGCTCAAGTTGATGCGGCTGATCGAGCTGGCACACTGCACCGAGGTCCGCCTTGCGAATACCGAGGAACTCAAGCGACTCGCCGAGGGTGGTCGCTGAGACGACTCCGGAGGCGTGGCCGCAACCCGCGTGGTCGCATTCGGGTCGCAGTTCTACGACGCCGAGTACTTCGCAAACCTCTGAAACAGCCGCTGATTGGGACAGAAGCCTGGCGGCTGGTCTCGCACTGACACATCTCCGTCGAGCCATCTAAGACACCGGTCACTTGTCCCGCATGACAAGCATTGGTTGCGTGCTTGGGCATAGAGACGGCCCTGTTCAGCGCGGGCCAGCGCTGCCCCGTCGACATCCAGGCGATCCATCATCTCCTGCATTCGTGTTGCGCGCCGTTCGACCCGGCGTGTCATCCACCATCGCATGGCATGCCTCCTGACTTGAGGTTCCCGAGCATGTCCGCACCGCCGGTTTTGAAAGTGGCCGGTCATTTCGGACGACCGCTTGACTTGGGTCAAGGACCACCGCGGCGAATTGGACTTGGCTCTTTGAACATATGCGGAGCATCTGAAAGTCATGGTGGCCCGGTCGAAGTCTTGTGCGGCATGTGCCGTCCGGTTCATCGCACTGTGCCGGGTTTTGGATCTACAGCAACTCGCGCATCTCAATCGTCACTCTTACGGGCGATGGTACCCAGCGGGTCGCATGATCGCGGGGGTCGCGGCTTGCGAGAATTGGTGTGCGACCGTGCTTGAAGGGGTCGTCAAACTGTCGAAGATTTTGCCCGACGGTCGTCAGCAGATCGTGGCATTGCTTTTTCCCGGAGACTTTCTCGGGCGCCCGTTCCAGGCGGAGTTTCCTTACACAGCCGAGGCCGCAACCGACGTGCACCTGTGCTGCTATAGCCGGACCTCCTTCGAAGGGCTTCTGAGAGACCATCCGAAGTTTAAACAGGCGTTTCTGGAGCGGACTCTCGATTCCGTCGATGTCGCACGGGACTGGATGCTGTTGCTGGGCCGGAAGACCGCGCGGGAGAAGGTCGCGACGCTTCTGCTCACCATCATGGCGCGCTCGGCAAAGCCCGGTTCCGAGCGTGGCAACGTGGAGACAGAGCTTGTTCTACCGCTCACGCGCACCGAAATGGCGGACTATCTGGGATTGCGACTCGAAACCGTCAGCCGGCAATTGCGGCAACTTGAGGCAAGCGGCGCCATACGGCGTTGCGATGTGCGCCGCATCCTCGTGCTTGCCGAGGAGAAGCTGGCAGCCGCAGCCGGGCCGCCCGATGGCAGCGAAAGCCTTCAGCCCTCCGGCTCTCTGTAGGACTAGTCCACCTCGACGAAACTGTAGGTGACCACTGGTTGATTGGGGTCAGTGCGAGAACAGCGTCGGCACGGTCATGTGCCGGGCAATCTCGCGGGTGGCGCCGCCGAACACCAGCTCCCGCATGCGGGAGCGGCCGTAGGCGCCCATGACCAGCAGATCGGCGCCGAGATCGGCAAGCCTCGAAAGCAGTGCGCTGCCGATATCCAATCCCGAAGCAGATGAGCTGTGCACGATGGGTTTGATGCCATGTCTGCCCAAGGCGGTAGCGATCGATAAGTCCGCGCGAAGCGTGCCAGGACTGAGGTCGTCCTCGCCCATTTCCAGGATGTGGACGGTTTCAGCCCGCTTTAGCAGGGGCAGAGCATCGAATGCCGCGCGGGCAGCCTCGCGCGTCGGCTTCCATGCGACGGCCACGTTGCGCCCAATTCTTGGATGGCGCCCCACATGGGGAACGACCAGGACGGGGCGGCCACATTCCAGCGCGAGCCGCTCGGGAAAATCGAATACAGGCGACATGTCCCAGTCAGGGTCCGTCTGCCCGGCCACGACGAGGTCGGCACTGCGTGCGTGTCCGACCACAAGGGACGTTACGTCTGCCTTGGCCAGCTTCAGAGGTCGCCACTCGGGCGTCAGTGCTGCTCCAGCCGTGGCACGGGAAAATACCTCCTCGACAGCAGAGCTCGCGGCCAGCTCTTGCGCAGCAAGCTTCTCAAGTACCGAGGACGCAAACGGCAGCGGCAAGGCGGGGACGGGCACAGTTGCTTGCACATAGAGGCCGATCAGATGTGCGTTGAAACGACTGGCGAGATCAACCGCCGGTTCCAGAATGGCATCCGCACGCCGCTTGTTGCCCAACTGTACGAGAATGGTTTTGTAGGACACGTGCAGTCTCTCCTCGTCGTCTGACGAGGAGATAGGGCCTGTTTCCCAAGCCCACATTGACCAACGTCAAGTCCGCGCAGGTCCGGTGCACGCAGGCCGGAACACGAC
>CADEEC010000174.1:4911-7660 GCA_902826255.1 uncultured Hyphomicrobiales bacterium
CACGATCCGAGTCTGTGCCCTGGAGACGCATGGACAGAAGTAGTGGGCACGATCCGCGGGAGACAAGCAGGTGTCCTTGTGGATCACATCGCCTTCGACATAGGCAAGCACGCACGACCCGCATCCACCTGTGAGACAGCCTACCTCAACAGCAATGCCGACGGTCAGGAGGACCGCCAGCACTGAGGTATCAGGCGCCACCGGCAGGTGCTTGTCAGACCACGCAAGGTAAATCTCGAAGGATGCATTCCGCATTTTGCCTGACTAAGAGTCCGTGCGCCGCTTGATGAACAGAGGACCAAAACTCAGCACAAACCCGCCGAACGCAGCGACCCAGGCAACCGCCGACACGGTGAGGAGGCCTTCGCGCCATATATCGAAGGCAGCGACGATACGGGTCACAGCCGCAATGATAATGGCAATGTAGATGAGTTGCGTCGCAGGGGAAGCGATCAAGGCTTGGCCGGTATGCCCGAGGCTCGCCCGCGTCATGACAGCAAGCGTCATGGTGCCGATGGCCCCAACCGTCCATGCGTGCAGCGTGCCGCTGGCAACAACCAAACTCGGTACGGCAATGGCCAGAGCCAGCAGCAGGAAGCCGATAGGCACGAATGCATAAGCCGCGTGCAACACGAGAATCAGCGGTTCGGCGGCAGTGCGGTATCCAGCCCAACGTCCCAGGCGCGCGGCATGCAGCGAACCGGCCGCGATGGCCAAGGCTGCCGTCAGCGCGGCTTGCGGCAGGGCGGTCCAGCAGGCGATCGCGACTGCACCGACCGTGATGGCAACCGCATCGAAGCGATTGGCCGGTATCGGCAAGCGACCTGGATGCGCGCGGGCGAGCCAGTTGCGCGTAAAGCTCGGCACTATGCGCCCGCCGATCAGCATGATGAGCAGGATCATAGCGCCTATCCCAATGCGCGTGCCGTAGCCGCTGCTAACTTGGATTGACATCGCCTCCCAGTGAAACACGGCATTGCCGACAAACAACAGGCTGACCACCACCAGCACCTTAAGGTTGCCTAGGTTTCGACCGGCCAAAACTTCACGGGCTATGACGACGGAAAGGCTGGCAAGAAAAAGCAGATCGACGATCGTAGCAATGATTGTGCCGATGTGGCTGGAGAAGAGGATCGCGATGCGTCCGCATGTCCAGATCAGTACAAGCAGCAACAGCGGTGTTCCCGTAACCGGTAGTCGTCCGGTCCAGTTGGGTACTGCCGTCAGAAGGAAGCCGGCGACTATGGCTGGCGCATAGCCATACAAGAGCTCGTGCACGTGCCACTCTAGCGGCGCGAACGCCGTGGGCAGATCGAACGAACCCGTCAGCATAGGCAGCCAGATGGCGACTACCAGTGCTGCCCACACGGCACCGAGCAGAAAGAATGGTCGGAACCCGTAGCTCAGGATCGCCGGACCGGCGTAGCGGCGGATTTGCTCCGCAGTTGTGACCATGACATGGGTCCAGCTAGTACACCCGGAGATCTTCGGGTGTGGGCATCTCCACTCCGGTAATTTCAGCTCGCGCGGCCAGGCGCGCCACGTACTGTGCGATAGCTGTGCGCCGCGCACGCGCCATGAGATAGTTGGCGATCCTGCCGCATACGAGCTCGAAAGGAAGCAACGCGCCGCCAATGCGTCGGTCGAGACGGATGATGTGGAAGCCGTAGTCGGTCTCCACCGGCTCTCCAGAGATTTCACCCGGCTCGAGCCTGAGCAAAGCCTGTTCGAAAGGTACTGTCGTAGCCCCTTCGGTCAGTTGCCCGAGGTTTCCTTTGGCGGCAGCTGACGGGCAATCAGAGTGCGCCTGGGCCAGATCGGCAAAGCTGTGCTCCTCCACCCGGAGACGCTCGAGCAGGACCTGCGCACGCGCGCGCGCCGCTGCAAAGGTCGCCGGATCGCTGCGCCGCGCAGCCACGAGTATGTGCGAGGCCTCATGGATATCGGCAGAGCGGAAGCGAAGGCGATTGTTGTCGTAGTAGCGTCTGCAGTCCTCGTCGCTGGGAACCGGCATCGCAATCTCGCGATCGATCAACGCGCGCACGAGTGCCTCCTCCACCGTTTCCCGCCTGCCCTCGGCATCGATGATCGGATTGGGTAGGAGGCCGAGGCGGCGCGCTTCCTGGAGCAGCAGCTCACGAACTGCAAGCGCGCGTGCCGCGGCGGTCCAGGCCGCAACCGGCGTAGGGGCAGGATGGTTCTGCACCTCCCGTGAGATCGCATCGTGTGCAATCCTTATGCCGTCGACCATGACAGGCGTGCGAGCAACCGTAGCAACAATAGTATGGGTCTGGCAGCTCATGGCATCACTCCGCCGGTTGCACGGGGCGGCGGCGCTGAGCCGGTGCGCCATGCGGCCGGCCGCTCGATCGCACGACTTGGTAACCTCGGCGCCCCAGGTACCAGATCGGTGCGCTCCATACGTGCACCAGACGCGTGAAGGGAAACACCAGGAAGATGGTCATCCCGAGGAACAGATGCGCCTTGAAGATCGGGTGTGCATCGGCCACCAGCATCCAGGCATCGAGCCGCAGCAGCAGAATACCCTGCGCCCAGTTCATGAACTTGACCATCTCGTGGCCGTCGAGGTGGCCGAGCGAGATGGGAATGGTGGCGAGGCCGAGCAGGAGCTGCGCGAAGAGGATCAGCAGAATGGCAATGTCACCGAATGAGGATGTCGCGCGTATGCGCGCGTCGAACAGGCGACGATGCGTCAGCAACGAGATGCCAACAAGGCACGCCAAGCCTG
>CADEEC010000175.1 GCA_902826255.1 uncultured Hyphomicrobiales bacterium
CGACCGCGGCGCGGGTCGCATTGAGCGCGTCGTCGACGCGGTCCTTGCGCTCCTTGACCTCGACTTCGGTAGCACCGCCGACCTTGATCACCGCGACACCGCCGGCGAGCTTCGCCAGACGCTCCTGCAGCTTCTCCTTGTCGTAGTCGGAGGTGGTTTCCTCGATCTGGGCCTTGATCTGCGCAACGCGGCCCTCGATCTCCTTCTTCTTGCCGGCGCCGTCGATGACGGTGGTGTTCTCCTTCTCGATGCGGACGCGCTTGGCGCGGCCGAGCATGTCGAGCGCGACGTTCTCCAGCTTGATGCCGAGGTCTTCGCTGATCACCTGGCCGTTGGTCAGGATGGCGATGTCCTCGAGCATGGCCTTGCGGCGGTCGCCGAAGCCCGGTGCCTTCACGGCCGCGACCTTGAGGCCGCCGCGCAGCTTGTTGACGACCAGCGTGGCGAGCGCCTCGCCTTCCACCTCTTCCGCGATGATGAGGAGCGGCTTGCCGGTCTGCACCACGGCCTCGAGCACCGGCAGCAGCGGCTGCAGGCTGGCGAGCTTCTTCTCGTGGATCAGCAGGTAGGGGTCCTCGAGCTCAGCGATCATCTTCTCGGCGTTGGTGATGAAGTAGGGCGAGAGATAGCCGCGGTCGAACTGCATGCCTTCGACGACGTCGAGCTCGCTCTCGAGGCTCTTTGCCTCCTCGACCGTGATGACGCCCTCGTTGCCGACCTTCTGCATGGCGTGGGCGATCATGTCGCCGATCGCCTTCTCGCCGTTGGCCGAGATGGTGCCGACCTGGGCCACTTCCTGGCTGTTCTTGACCTTCTTGGCCTTCTTCTCGATCTCCTCGACGACCTGCTTCACGGCCTTGTCGATGCCGCGCTTGATGTCCATCGGGTTCATGCCGGCCGCAACCGACTTCAGGCCTTCGCGCACGATTGCTTGCGTCAGGACGCAGGCAGTGGTGGTGCCGTCGCCGGCGATGTCGTTGGTCTTCTGGGCGGCTTCGCGCACCATCTGCGCGCCCATGTTCTCGAACTTGTCCTCAAGCTCGATCTCCTTCGCAACGGTCACGCCGTCTTTGGTCGTGCGCGGTGCGCCGAAGGACTTCTCGATGATGACGTTGCGGCCCTTCGGACCGAGCGTCACTTTGACGGCGTTGGCAAGGGTGTCGACGCCGCGCAGCATGCGCTCGCGGGCATCACCTGAAAACTTGACGTCTTTGGCAGCCATATTGAGTGAACTCCTGAACCTACGATTGGCCTCGTGAACATGCGGGTGTGTTCGCGGCAGCTGGCGAAGGACCCGCAGGCCCCCGGGCTGCGAGAGGCACTACTTGTCGAGGACACCCATGATGTCGCTCTCCTTCATGATCAGGATTTCCTGACCGTCGACCTTGACCTCGGTGCCGGACCACTTGCCAAACAGCACCTTGTCGCCCTTCTTCACATCGAGCGGGACGATCTTGCCGCTCTCATCGCGGGCGCCGGGGCCGACGGCGAGGATCTCGCCCTGCTGGGGCTTCTCCGCTGCGGTGTCGGGAATGATGATCCCGCCGGCAGACTTTGTTTCGCTATCGACGCGGCGCACGGCGACGCGGTCGTGCAGGGGCCTGAACTTCATCGGTGAAAACGCTCCAGTTTCGTGAGGTTACGGCTTGTTTTGCGATGCAGCTGGACGTCTGTTAGCACTTAGCATTCATGAGTGCCAGAGGTCCGGCCGGTCACATAGACAAGGGAGTCCGGGCTGTCAAGCCGAGGTGCACTGCAACGTGATGAGTGAGGGTCCGATTGGGTGAACAGGCCTGGGCTTGGCCGAGGTGGACAGCGCGAGTCTGCGAGCCCTATAGATGGGTCAACACGCCGATGACGATTGGAGGAGGACGCCATGAAACGCCGCCAGTTTCTTAAGCTGGGTGCCGCTGCTGGGACAGGGGTAGCGGCTGCAACTCTGTCTGCGCCGGCGATTGCCCAGTCGATGCCGGAGGTAAGGTGGCGGCTGGCTTCAAGCTTCCCGCGCGTGCTCGACACACTGCATGGTGCGGCCGACACCCTGTCCAAGCGGGTTGCCGAGATGACGGACAACAAGTTCCAGATACAAGTGTTTCCCGCGGGCGAACTTGTCCCTGGTCTGCAGGTGTTGGATGCCGTCCAGGCCGGCAGCGTCGAGTGCTCGTTCACCACCGGCTACTACAACTGGGGCAAGGACACCGCCTTCGCCTTCACCACGGGCATTCCATTCGGCCTCAACGCGCGCATGGGCGAAGCTTGGTATCAGCACGGCGGCGGGCTCGAGCTCGTGCAGGAGCTGTTCGCGCAATACAACACGCACGTCATCAAGATGGGTGATACCGGCGGCCAGATGGGCGGCTGGTATCGCAAGGAGATCAATTCGGTCGAGGACCTCAAGGGTCTCAAGTTCCGCATCGGCGGTTTCGCCGGCCGCATCCTCGCCAAGATGGGGGCGATCCCCCAGCAGATCGCCGCCGGCGATGTCTATCCGGCGCTCGAGAAGGGCACGCTGGATGCCGTCGAGTGGATCGCGCCGACGGATGACGAGAAGTTCGGCTTCGTGAAGGTCGCGAAGTTCTACTATTTCCCCGGCTGGTGGGAAGGCGGCGCGTCCGGCCATTTCCTCGTCAACATGGGGAAGTGGAACGAACTGCCGAAGTACTATCAGGCGATCCTGACATCTGCCGCACACGATGCGGGCTCCTGGTTCACAGCCAAATACGACTACTCCAATCCGGCAGCGCTCAAGCGGCTTGTCGCGCAAGGGGCGATCCTGAAGCCGTTCCCCATTCCCGTGATGGATGCAGGCTACAGGGCCACGGAAGAGGCGTGCGCAGAGGAAGCCGCCAAGAACCCGCGCTTCAAGAAAATGTACGACAGCGTCGCGGCGTTCCGCAAAGACGCCTACCAGTGGTGGCAGGTGAACGAACTGTCGTTCGACACCTACCAGGTGCGCGCGCAGACACGGACATAAGGTCGAGGCATCAAATGTCCCCGGTTTGTGTGGGCCGGGGGCCGAGCCCTATTCGGCCGCCACGCGCGGCGTGTAGCCCATCTGCGCGTTGAGCTTGTCGATGAGGTCGGCCGCCGCGACCGGGATGTTGGTGCCCGGGCCGAACACCGCCTTTGCGCCAGACTTGAACAGCGCATCATAGTCGGACGGCGGGATCACCCCGCCGACGACGATCATGATGTCGGGGCGGCCTTCCTTCTCCAGTGCGGCAGTGAGATCCGGCACCAGCGTCAGGTGTCCGGCTGCCAGCGACGACACGCCGATGATGTGCACGTCGTTCTCCACGGCCTGGCGCGCGGCTTCATCGGGCGTCGCGAACAGCGGGCCTATGTCGACGTCGAAGCCCAAGTCGGCGAATGCCGAGGCGATCACCTTCTGGCCGCGATCGTGGCCGTCCTGGCCCATCTTGGCGACGAGGATGCGCGGGCGCCGTCCATCGCGCTTCTCGAAGGCGGCGCACATCTGGCGTACGCGCTCCACGTCCTTGGCGATGGCTGTTGCTTCCGTGCTGTAGACGCCGGACACGACGCGCGACTCGGCGCGGTGCCGGCCCCACACCTTTTCCAGCGCGTCCGATATCTCACCCACGGTGGCTTTGGCCCGAGCGGCAGCTACCGCCCGCTCCAGCAAGTTGCCACTCCCGGTCTTGGCGGTCTCGGTGACGGCATCGAGTGCGGCGGCTACGGTCTTGGGGTCACGTTCGGCCTTGAGGCGCTTGAGCTTCGCGATCTGGCTCTCGCGCACGGTCTTGTTGTCGACCCTGAGCACGTCAATCTCGGCTTCGTTGTCGACCTGGTACTTGTTGACGCCGACGATGGTTTGCGCGCCGGAGTCGATGCGGGCCTGGGTTCGCGCGGAGGCTTCCTCAATGCGCATCTTGGGAATGCCAGCGGCGATTGCCTGGGCCATGCCGCCAAATTCCTCGACTTCGGCGATGTGGGCCTGGGCCTTGCGCACCAGCTCGCACGTCAGCCGCTCGACGTAGTGGCTGCCGCCCCACGGATCGATGACGCGGCAGGTGCCGCTTTCCTGCTGGATGATGAGCTGCGTATTACGCGCGATACGCGCAGAGAAGTCGGTCGGCAGCGCGATGGCTTCGTCGAGCGCGTTGGTGTGCAGCGACTGGGTGCCCCCGTGCGTGGCGGCAAGCGCCTCGATGCAGGTGCGCGCGGCGTTGTTGAAGGGATCCTGCGCGGTGAGGCTCCAGCCGCTTGTCTGGCAGTGCGTGCGGAGCGCAAGCGACTTGGGGTCCTTCGGTGCGAACTCGCTTTTGATCAGCTTGGCCCACAGCAGGCGTGCCGCCCGCATCTTGGCGACTTCCATGAAGTAGTTCATGCCGATCGCCCAGAAGAAGGAGAGGCGCGGCGCAAAAGCATCGATGTCGAGGCCGGCGTTCACGCCCGCGCGCACGTATTCGATGCCGTCGGCCAGGGTGTAGGCGAGCTCGAGATCTGCCGTCGCGCCGGCTTCCTGCATGTGGTAGCCGGAGATCGAGATCGAGTTGAACTTCGGCATCTTGGTGCTGGTGAAGCCGAAGATGTCGGAGATGATGCGCATGGAGGGATCGGGCGGATAGATATACGTGTTCCGCACCATGAACTCTTTGAGGATGTCGTTCTGGATGGTGCCGGCGAGCCTCTCCGTCGGTACGCCCTGTTCCTCACCCGCCACGATGTAGAGCGCGAGCACCGGCAGCACGGCGCCGTTCATGGTCATGGAGACGGTCATGTCGGCGAGGTTGATGCCGTCAAACAGCGTGCGCATGTCATAGATGGAATCGATCGCCACACCCGCCATGCCGACGTCGCCGCGCACGCGCGGGTGATCGCTGTCGTAGCCGCGATGGGTGGCAAGATCGAAGGCGACCGAGAGGCCCTTCTGTCCGGCGGCGATGTTGCGGCGATAGAAGGCATTTGAATCTTCGGCGGTCGAGAACCCCGCGTACTGGCGCACTGTCCACGGTTGGGTGACATACATCGTCGGGTAGGGGCCACGCACGTTGGGGGCGATGCCGGGGTAGCCGTCGAGGAAGTCCAGGCCCGCTGTGTCGGCAGCGGTATAGAGGCGCTTCACGGCGATGCCTTCGGGCGTGTTCCAAGGCTCGCCCACCGCAGGCGGGCTTGCGGGCGCGCTGCCGCTAAGCAGATCAATGGTCATAAAATCCGGGATGCGGCTCATGGCGTGTCCGATTTGGCCGTGTTTCGAACCTTGCTGCGCCTGAATCTAATGAAATCAACGCGCCCGCGCCATAGGCCCGATCCGCGCAAGGTGAGGAGATCGTATGCAGCGACCGGCCACCACGTCGAGTGCGGCCCGTATCTGGGCGCCGCTAGGCCGGTTCATTGCGATCGAGGCCAGGATCGGCGCGTGGGCAGCGCACCGGCCCGTCACGGCGGCGCTTTATGAGTTCGTCCGCTTCGGCGTGAAGCAGGGCTGGGCCTGTCTGTTCGGTGCGTTGCTGCTCACGCTGCTGATCGCGACCCACCTTGTCTATCCACGCAATGCGTGGCTCGCACGCTACGACTTCCTGGTGATCGCCGCTGTCTCAATTCAGATTGCCATGCTGGCCTTCAGGCTGGAGACCTGGGAGGAGGCCAAGGTCATCCTGATCTTCCATATCGTCGGCACGGCGATGGAAATCTTCAAGACGTCGGTCGGCTCATGGATTTACCCCGAGGAGTCGTTGCTGCGTATCGGCGGCGTGCCGCTATTCACGGGCTTCATGTACGCAGCCATCGGCTCTTATATTGCGCGCGCCTGGCGCTTGTTTGATTTTCGCTTTTCTCATCATCCACCGCTGTGGGCGCTGCTTCTGCTGGCCGCCGGCATCTACTTGAATTTCTTCGCGCACCACTATGTCTGGGATGCGCGCGTCATTCTGTTTGCCCTGACGGCGCTGCTGTTCAGCCGGTGCTGGATCTACTTCAAGGTCTGGCGTGTGCATCGCCGGATGCCGCTGCTGGTAGGCTTTGCGCTGGTCGCAGTATTCATTTGGTTTGCCGAGAACATCGGCACGTTCACCGCAGCTTGGATCTATCCGCATCAGCGCCAGTCGTGGTCGCTGGTATCGCTCGGCAAGCTCGGCGCCTGGTTCCTGTTGATGATCATCAGCTACGTGCTGGTCGCAGTGGTGAACCGGCCGCAGGCGATGCCGGTTGCAGCCGATGCAAAGCGTGTCCACGGAGCCGTAGGGTTGCTGCCCCAGGGGAACGGCTGACCGGCGCACGGCTTGATCGGGTCGGCTCTGCCGTGCATGGTGCCGTCCGAACGCGAACCAGCGAGGACGTCATGGACTTGGGCATCAAGGGCAAAAAGGCGATTGTGTGTGCAGCCTCCAAGGGCTTGGGGAAAGGCTGCGCGCAGGCACTCGCCGCCGAGGGCGTCGACCTCACCATCTGCGCGCGCGGTGCCGATGCCCTCAATGCCACCGCCAAGGAGCTGGCCGGCAGTGGCGTGAAGGTGACGCCCGTCGCGTGCGACGTCACGACGGATGCCGGACGCAAGCTGCTGCTTGAGGCCTGTCCCAACCCGGACATCCTCATCAACAATGCGGGCGGTCCGCCGCCCGGCGACTTCAAGAACTTCAGCCTCGACGATTGGCGCAAGGCGGTGGAGGGCAACATGATCAGCCCGATCGCGCTGATCCACGCTACGATCTACGGCATGATGGAGCGTGGCTTCGGGCGCATCCTCAACATCACGTCTGCATCCATCAAGCAGCCGATCGCGGCGCTGGAGCTCTCCAACGGTGCGCGTCTCGGGCTGACCGGCGGGGTCGCGGTGCTCGCGCGCAAGGCCTCGCGCAACAACGTCACCATCAACGGCATACTTCCCGGGCCGTTCGATACTGACCGCCTGCGTGGCACCAGCCAGAAGATGGCGGAGGCGCGCAAGGTGTCATTGTCGGTCATCGACGATGAGCGTAAGGCGGCCGTGCCTGCAGGCCGCTTCGGCACGCCGGAGGAGTTCGGAAAGGTCGCCGCGTTCCTATGCTCGGCGCATGCCGGCTACATCACTGGGCAGAATATCCTGATCGACGGCGGCGGGTATCCCGGCGCGCTGTAGAGCTGACGCTTTAGCCTGCAACCCTCGGTGGATCGAAGAGGCGCATATCCGTTTTCGGATGTGCGCCTATTGTCGCGTGTCCAAATGGGCACCGCGTGTGGCCGAGCTAGTAGGTCCCTGAATTCTCATGTGGCATTTGAAGAAACTGCGTCAAAATCATGAATCAGGTTCATATTTTGTGAGTTGACCGGCCGATGGTCGGTTGCTCGTTTGCGCCGCCGCCGAACGGGCGGTTCGGACCCGATGCGGCGTGCAGAGCGGTCCGGCGAACGGTACGGGGACAACATCAATACGATAGCAGCCACCTCCGCGGCTTGCGGAGCGAATTGTCCGGATCGGGAGCAGCTCCCCTCTGGCGGCGGCGTTTTGGTTGCGCCTTGGCCATCGGCAAAAAGGAGTTGGTCTATGAGACGGGTGTTTGCGTTATTGCCGGCAGCTGTCGTGCTCAGCGTGTTTGGAGCACTCCCGGCGGCTGCAGATTTTACTGAAGACGTCAGGAGGATGGGGGACCCCTATCGCGCATCGCAGGCATCTGACCGGCAGGTGCAGAAG
>CADEEC010000176.1 GCA_902826255.1 uncultured Hyphomicrobiales bacterium
GCCCCTGTTGCCGGACCAATTGCGGACCGTCCGGTGCTTGCGCACCGGCGCCACGGTCCTCACCCTCCTCCATCGTTCTCCGGCGCTTGCCGTCCACAGCCGCAGCCGCGGAACAGCCAAGCGTCCTTTCTTGTTTGGCTTACGAACCAATTTATCAGGCGGAGCGCACCAGCGCGAGGCCTGAAAACAAGGGAACGCAGGCTCTACGGTTGCTTGCGAAGCCCGGTAACCACTGATAGATAGCAGCGCGAAGCCTACCGGCCCCCTGAGGTCGTCGTTGGGGAATAGTTCAACGGTAGAACAGCGGACTCTGACTCCGTTAATCTAGGTTCGAATCCTAGTTCCCCAGCCAACCAGAACGCTTACCCAGGACCTGTCTCTGGCCTGCGCGGCGATGGGCGCCGTTTCCGCAAGCAAGTTAAGCGGTTGGCGGAACGTCGCACGAGACCCACCGTCGGTAGGAACGCGGCTTCGAAGCTCAATCGTTTGCTAGCGCCCACCCATGCCAAACTCGGTGAAAGGAATGAAGGCCACGCCGTCACCAGGGCGTATTGCCGTCACATCCTCAGGTACTTCGATAAGTCCGTCGGCCGCGCGCAGCCCGGAGATAAGACCGGATCCATCGCGCTCGAATTTGTCGACCGCCAGCCCCCGCGGAGTGTCCTTCAGGAGCCCGCGCCAGAACTCGCGACGTCCGGTCTTCCGATTCGGAAACGCAAACAAGGCAGGCAACTGGTAGCGCCGCGGCACCGGCCACTGCGCACCACCCATGCGTCGGAGCAGCGGCCACACATACAGCAGAAAGCAGACAAACACGGCGACCGGGTTCCCAGGCAGGCCAATCATCACGCAATCGCCAATCTGCCCGAACGACATGGGCCGCCCGGGCTTGATGGCGAGCTGCCATAGGTGCCGCTTGCCGAGCGCATCCAGCGCGGCGACGACGTGATCCTCTTCGCCGCGGCTGGCGCCGCCCGAGGTGATGATCACATCGACATCTTGCGCGGCTACGGCCAGGCGGCGCTTTATGTCATCGAGGTTGTCGGGCCAGATACCGAGGTCGACCGGTCGTGCACCGGCGCTCGTGATGAGCGCCGACAGCATAGGTGCGTTGGCATCATAGACCTGTCCCGGCTTGAGGCGTTCGCCGCTGCGGATCACTTCGTCGCCAGTCGACACGATGCCGACCTTCAACCGGGTGAAGCAGCCGACGGTGCCGGTGCCGATCGAGGCCAGCGCGGCCAAGTCCTGAGGCCTGAGAACCGATCCCGCTTGCAGCAGGATCTCACCCTGCTTGACGTCCTCGCCGGCCTTCCTGACGTTGGCGCCCGGCTTCAAGCCCGGCGGAATCGACACGGTTGGTTGGCCGCCGACGACGCCATAGCGGACGTCCTCTTGCATGACGACGGTGTCATGGCCTTCGGGCATGACGGCGCCAGTGAAGATGCGCACCGCTGTGCCCTGTGCCGGCGGCGTAGCCAGGGCATGTCCAGCCGCGGCGCGTCCTTCCACCGGCATCTCCTCGGCGGCACCAGAGTTGTAGTCTGACGCCGCGAACGAGAAACCATCGACGGCCGCGTTGGTATGAAACGGGATGGGCTGCGTTGCCTGCACCGTTTCGCCCAGAATGCGGCCGGCGGCGTCCACGAGCTTGATTGGCTCGATCGCAGCAACAGTGGCCACACGCGCCTTCAGTATGTCGATCGCCTCGGAGTGGCGCAGCCGCTTCTTGTCGTGCGCAAAGCAATCGTCGAGCAGTTTGTGCGGCTTGGCCATGGTTCCTTCGGCTCACAGGCCCGCGCGCGAGGCACACGCACGGGGCTAGCGATCAAGATAGCACGTTGCCCGTGTTCCGGCGCCAGCTGCCGCCACTGCCCGTTACTGGGCGGCGGCCAGGACCTCGGCCGGCTCCACCTTGCAGGCGCAGAACTTGAACTCGGGAATCTTACCCATCGGGTCAAGCTGCGGATTGGTGAGGAGGTTCGCGGCGGCTTCTGCAAAGCAGAAGGGAATGAACACCATGCCTTCGGCCACGTCACGGTCGGCACGGGCCTTCAGAACGACCTCGCCACGCCGCGTGGAAACGCGGATGAAGCTGCCGGGCGCGATGTTGCGCTTTGCCATCTCCCGCGGGTGCAGCCCGGCAATCGCCTCCGGCTCGAGGCTGTCGAGGTTGGAGGCGCGCCGCGTCATGGAGCCGGTGTGCCAGTGCTCCAGCAAGCGACCAGTGGTGAGCACCAGCGGATAGGTCTCGTCGGGCAGCTCGTCAGGCGGCAACAGCTCGGTCGGCACGATCTTGGCGCGGCCGGACTTGGTCGGGAACGAAGTGGCGAAGATAATCTCGTTGCCGGGCTTGTCGGGGGCATCGCACGGGTAGGTCACCGCGTCTTCGCGCAACAGCCGCTCCCAGGTGATGTTCTTGAGCGACGGCATCACTTGCGCCATCTCCCCGAACACCTCGGCCACCTCGGTATAGCGCCACGGCAGGCCGACGCGTTTGGCCAGCTCCACGATCAACTGCCAGTCCTGGCGCGCCTCACCCGGAGGATCGATGACGGGACGCGCGATTTGCACCTGCCGGTTCGTGTTTGTGAACGTGCCCCACTTCTCTGCGTGGGCGGAGGCGGGCAGCACCACGTCGGCATGCCACGCGGTCTCGGTCAGAAAGATGTCCTGCACGACGAGGTGCTCGAGTTTCGCAAGGGCTTCGCGCGCATGCTGCACATCGGGATCGGACATGGCCGGGTTCTCACCCATCACGTACATGCCCTTGATCACGTCGTCCTTGATGGCGTGCATGATCTCGACCACGGTCAGGCCCTTCTTGGGGTCGAGCTCGGTGCCCCAGAACGCCTCGTACTCGCCCCTGATTGCGGGGTCCTCCACCGACCTGTAGTCGGGAAAGACCATCGGGATCAGGCCGGCGTCGGAGGCGCCCTGCACATTGTTCTGCCCGCGCAACGGATGCAGGCCTGATCCCGGTCGACCGATCTGGCCGGTGACCAGAGCCAGCGCGATCAGGCAGCGGGCATTGTCCGTGCCATGGGTATGTTGCGACACGCCCATGCCCCAGAAAATGAGCGAGCGCTCCGAGCGGGCATAGAGCCGCGCAACTTCGCGAATGGTGGCGGCGGGGATGCCGCACACCTCTTCCATCTTCTCCGGCGTGAAATCCTTGATGCGCTGCTGCAGGCTCTCATAGCCTTCCGTGTGCGCCTGCACGTACTGAATGTCGACCATGCCTTCGGTGATGATGACGTTGAGCATGGCGTTCAACAGAGCCACGTCGCGACCCGGCTTGAACTGAAGTATGTGGCTGGCGTAGCGCGAAATGCCTTGGTTCTGGCCGCGCGGGTCCATCACGATCAGCTTGGCGCCACGCTTGGCTGCATTTTTGAGGAACGTGGCGGCAACAGGGTGATTTTCCGAAGGCCGCGCACCGATGACAATGATGCAGTCGCTGTCCTTAGCGGCCGTAAACGGCGCTGTGACGGCTCCGGAGTTCAAGCCTTCCATGAGGGCCGCAACCGACGAGGCGTGACACAGCCGCGTGCAGTGGTCGACGTTGTTGGTCTTGAAACCTTGACGGATGAATTTCTGAAAGAGATAGGCTTCCTCGTTCGAACCTTTGGCCGACCCGAAGCCGGAGAGGGCCTTGCCGCCGTCGCGCTCGTAGATGGTCTTGAGGCCGGACGCGGCCTTGGCCAGCGCCTCCTCCCAGGTCGCCTCGCGGAAGACTTTGCTCACTTCATCGCGCCGGATCTGCATGTTGGCGTCTTTCGGCACACCCTCACGGCGAATGAGGGGCTTGGTGAGCCTGTCAGAGTGATGGATGTAGTCGAAGCCGAAGCGACCTTTTACGCATAGGCGATTGTTGTTTGCCGGCCCGTCGCGGCCGTCGACGTAGAGAATCTTGTTGTCCTTCACATGCGCGGTGGTCTGGCAGCCGACGCCGCAGTAGGGGCACAGCGTGTCGACCGACTTCGTCTCGAAGTTCACGCGTTTACCGGCGGTATCGAGCAAGCTCCTCTCCATCAGAGCGCCCGTGGGGCAGACTTGCACGCACTCGCCGCAGGCGACGCACGTGGAATGGCCCATACCGTTGTCGAAGTCGAACACCACCTTGGAGCCATGCCCGCGGTAGGCCATGCCGATCACGTCGTTGGCCTGTACCTCGCGGCATGCACGGACGCACAAATTGCAGTTGATGCAAGCGTCGAGATTGACGGCAATGGCCGTGTGGGTGCTGTCGGTAGGCGGACGGGCGTCGCGCGGAAAGCGGCTGGACGCATCAATCCCCATGCTGTCCACCCAGTTCCAGAAACTGGACTTGGGATCGTGACTCTCCTCGCGCTCGGGCTGATCGGCCATCAGAAGCTCGAACACCATCTGGCGGGATTTCTTGGCGCGCTCGGAAGCGGTCTTGACCTTCATGCCGTCGGCAGCCTTGCGCTGGCAGGATGCCGCCAGCACGCGCTCGCCTTCGACCTCTACCATGCACGCGCGACAGTTGCCGTCGGCGCGATAGCCTGGGGCTGGATGCCAGCACAGATGCGGGATGCGCGTTCCGTGGCGCTGGGCGACCTGCCAGATGGTCTCGCCCGGTTCGGCCTCGACTGGACGGCCGTCGAGTTCGAACGTGATTTTCGCGGTCATCGCGTCCTCACCTCAGGTCTTCCGGAAAGTATTTGAACACGCTGCGCAGCGGGTTTGGAGCCGCCTGCCCCAGGCCGCAGATCGAGGCGTCTGCCATCACCTGGGCGAGATCGTCCAATACCTCTGGATCCCAGGTGCCCGCACTCATCAACTTGACGGCCTTCTCCGTGCCGTTGCGGCAGGGCGTGCATTGGCCGCAGCTCTCGTCCTCGAAGAAGCGCATCAGATTCAAAGCCACGGCTTTCATGTCGTCCTGGTCGGACAGAATCACAACGGCGTGGCTGCCGACAAAGCTGCCGTACTTCTCCAGCTGGCCGAAATCGAGGGGGATGTCCGACATGTAGGCCGGTAGGATACCACCCGAAGCGCCGCCGGGAAGATAGCCCTTGAAGGCATGTCCCTCGGCCATGCCGCCGCACAGCTCGATCAGGTCCCGCGCGGTCGAGCCCGCCGCCGTGAGCACGACACCAGGTTTCTTCACCCGTCCCGATACGGAGTAGGAGCGCAATCCCTTGGCGCCGTTCTTGCCCTGGTCGACAAACCAGGCTGCGCCCTGCTTCAGGATGTCCGGCACCCAGTACAGCGTCTCGATGTTGTTGACGAGCGTTGGACGTCCGAACAAGCCGACCTGCGCCACATAGGGCGGACGATGCCGAGGAAGGCCGCGCTTGCCCTCGATCGACTCGATCATGGCGCTTTCCTCACCGCAGATGTAGGCGCCTGCGCCACGCCGCACATGCACCTTGGTATGCGCGGCAAGCCCGGCAGCCGTAACCTTGGCCAGCTCCTGCTTGAGGATCTTGATGACGGCCGGATATTCGTCGCGGATGTAGATGAAGAGCTGCTCGGCCTCGACGACCCATGCCGCAATCAGTGCGCCTTCGATAAACTTGTGCGGCTGGCGCTCGAGGTAGAAGCGATCCTTGAACGTGCCGGGCTCTCCCTCGTCGCCGTTGACGGCCATCAGCCGCGGGCCCTTCTCGTTGCGCACGAGCCCCCACTTGCGCCCGGTGGGGAAGCCCGCACCGCCGAGACCCCTGAGCCCGCTGTCGGACAGAGCGGAGATTACATTGTCCGCGGTCCGCTTGCCGGAGATGCAGTCGCGCAGGATGGCATACCCGCCTGCCTCGACGTAGGCGTCGAAGTCCTGAAATTGCGGAATTGTCGGCTTGAGCTGACGTTGCCTGGCGAGAGTGAGAAGGGTGTCGACCTTCGCATGGTCGACATGATGATGGCCGACCTCGGCGGCAGGTGCCGTATCGCAGGAGCCTATGCACGGAGCGCGCAGAACGCGGACGTCCGGCATTTGCTCGCGTTGCAGCTCTGCCAAAAGGCGCTCTGCGCCGGCGAGCATGCAGCTCAGGCTGTCGCACACCCTGATGGTTACTGCGGGAGGCCGCTCCTCCCCCTCGCGCACGATGTCGAAATGTGCATAAAACGTTGCCACCTCGTAGACCTCGGCCATGGGGATGCGCAATTCCTCCGCCAAGGCATGCAGGTGGCCCTCCGGCAGGCAGCCTTCGCGGTCCTGGATGAGGTGCAGGTACTCGATCAGCAAGGCACGGTCGCGGGGTGCCTCACCGAGAATGGCCCTGACCGCGGCAACCTCGTCTTCCCTAAGGACGCGACCGCGGGGATGGGGTGCTGCCTTGCGCCTCCCGGCCCCGGGGTGTATTGCGCGCTCAGCGCCAAGGCCGGCAATCACTGTCATAATTCATCCACTGTGCGTTTCCCATTTGGCATACTATATGCCAAATGTCGCGTTGTCGATAACGCGGGTCCTCGAAGAAACAGGGTCCGGATGACTTCCTGATGGGGCGCACGTAAGAGGGTTGCAACCTAGTCAACTGGACCCGAGGCATTGCAGCGCGTCACCCGACTGGCTCCGCTCTCCGAGATACTCGCGTACCTGGATGACGCAGTAATCCCGGTGTCTCCCGTCGACCTTGAGCCGCGTGCCGCCGCTGGATGCGTGCTCGCCGCCGACGTGACCGCGCTAGCGGAATGGCCGCCCCATCCGGTCGCAACGCGCGACGGATGGGCTGTCGCTTCGGAGCATGTCCTGGATGCAAGCCCCTTGGCACCGCTCCCCCTCGTTCCGTCGGCGCGCTGGACCGAGGTCGGCGAGCCTGTTGATCTGCCAACGGATACAATCCTGCGGGCGGAGGATGTCACGCAAGCGCGTACCGGACCCGAAGCAACCGCACCCGCGACGGCAGGAGACGGTGTGGCGGGCGCGGGTGGAGAGATCGCCAAAGGTACGCTGTTGCGGCGCGCGGGATACACAGTGCGCGCGAGCGATGCAGCAGTGCTGGCCTCATGCGGCATCAGCTCCGTCGCCGTGCGCCGCCCAACGGTTGCGCTCATCTCCACCACGGTGCCGACGTTCTCCACAGCGGACACCGTCTCGCCGGTCGTCGCCCGCGTGGTCGAGAGGGCTGGCTGCACCGTCGAGGTTACCCGAACCGCAAGCCTGGAGGAGGCCCTGCGCGACGAGCGTGTCGACGCCGTGATTGCCATCGGAGGCACAGGTGCGGGCCAGCGGGATGCATCGGCGGACACTCTCGCACGCGTTGGCAAGCTCGTTTGGCACGGGTTGGGCATCGCTCCGGGCGAAAGCGCCGCGCTGGGGGCCATGCAGGGCCGGCCTGTCCTGCTGCTGCCCGGCCGCCTTGACTCTGCGCTCGCGGCACTGCTCATCGTGGGCAACGTCATATTAGGAAGACTTGCAGGACAGCGCGACACCGGGACCGTTGGACAGGGAAAGCTGACAAGGAAGGTGACGTCCACCATAGGCATTGCCGACCTTGTGCTGCTGCGGCGCATCTCCGAAGGAGTCGAACCTCTGGCCACGGGCCGCCTGACTTTGCAGGCCCTGGCGCAAGCCGATGGCTGGAGTGTCGTCCCCCCCGAAA
>CADEEC010000177.1 GCA_902826255.1 uncultured Hyphomicrobiales bacterium
ATCCAGGTTCCCTCCACGGGCTTCCCCTACTGGCTGTTCCAGGGCTTCTCCACCCAGGCGGGTGCCATCTTGATGAACCAGGACGGCAACCGCACGGCGTTCGACAAGCCCGAAGTGGTGGAGGCGCTGACCTACTGGGTCGACCTCTCCCGCAAGCACAAGGTGCATCCGACGGGCATCGTCGAGTGGGGGACCACGCCGCGCGATTTCTTCGAGCGCAAGATCGCGATGATGTGGACCACGACCGGCAACCTCACCAACGTGCGCAACAATGCCAAGTTCCCGTTCGGCGTCGCCATGCTGCCGGCCGGCAAGCGCCGCGGCAGCCCGACGGGTGGCGGCAACTTCCACATCTCCAAGAGCGCCCCGCAGGCGCAGCAGGAAGCGGCCTACAAGTTCGTGCGGTGGGTGACGGAGCCGGAGCGTGCCGCGCAGTGGTGCGTGGACACGGGCTACGTCGCCGTGCGCAAGGATGCGTTCGAGACGCCCGTTCTCAAGAAGTATGTGGAGGAGTTTCCGGCGGCGGCGGTCGCGCGCGACCAGCTCGAGTTCGCGGTTGCCGAGCTCTCTACGCACGAGAACCAACGCGTCACCAAGGCGCTGAACGACGGCCTGCAGGCGGCGCTGACAGGCACCAAGTCGCCAGAGCAGGCCATGAAGGACTCGCAGGCAGAAGCCGAGCGCATCCTCGCGCGCTATCGCTGATCCGCTATAGTGCCCTCCTCGCCGTCCGGCGGGGAGGGACCTCGGGCACTTCCGGCATGAACCGCCTGACAGCAACGATCCACGGCTGGCTGCTGCTGCTGCCGGCCATGGCGTTTCTCGCGCTGTTCACGCACTGGCCGGCGATCGGCACGCTGATCGACAGCTTCTATTCGACGCCGCGGCCGCGCCGCGCCACGAGCTATGTCGGCCTCGACAACTATCGCCAGATCCTGGACGATCCGATTTTCTGGCAGTCGCTGACCAACAATTTGTGGTTCGCGGTGGGCACCATCCCGGTCTCCATCGCGCTGGCCATGCTGATGGCGCTGTGGGTCAACGACCGCATCGCCGGACGCACGCTGATACGCATGGCCTATTTCACGCCGACCGTGCTGCCGATGATTGCGGTCGCCAACATCTGGCTATTCTTCTACACGCCGCAGTATGGCCTCCTGGCACAAGCGCTCGGCGCCTTCGGCGGCACCTCCAACACCAACTGGCTCGGCTCCAAGGACACCGCGCTTCTGTGCGTGACAATCGTCGCGATATGGAAGGAGGCGGGCTTCTTCATGATCTTCTACCTCGCGGCCCTGCAGCAGATCCCGGTCAGTCTCGGCGAGGCGGCATCGCTGGAGGGGGCCTCGCGCTGGACCTACTTCCGACGGGTGCAGTTTCCACTGCTGATGCCGACCACGCTGTTCGTGCTGGTCAATGCGGTGATCAATGCCTTCCGCATGGTCGACCACATCATCGTCATGACGCGTGGCGGGCCGGACAACGCCACCTCGCTGCTGCTGTTCCGCATCTATGAGCTGGGCTTCAGCTTCTGGGACACGGCTCTGGCTGCCGCGCTGACCGTGATCCTGCTGGCGGGACTCGGCCTGGCGGCGCTGGCGCAATACGGCTTCCTGGAGCGGCGGATTCACTATCGATGAGCGGCGCGGTGGCCAGCATCGGGCCTTATGAGCCGCGCGGTATGTGGCGCTGGCTGGAGACGATTGCCGCTTGGCTGCTGGCGATCCTGTGGGTTCTGCCGCTGGCGTACGCGATCTGGACAGCCTTTCATCCGCCGGAGTTCTCGGCCCGGTTCACGCTGTTCGCGCCGCTGACGCTCGATAACTTCGCGCGCGCGTGGGAAGCGGCGCCGTTCGCGCGTTATTTCTTCAACACGTTCATGCTGGTGACGCTGATCCTCGCCTGCCAACTGGTGTTGTGCACGCTCGCGGCCTATGCCTTCGCGCGTTACGATTTCCCAGGCAGCAACTTCGCCTTCGCGCTGGTGCTGGCGCAGCTCATGATCATGCCGGACGTGCTGATCGTCGAGAACTACAAGACCATGAGTAAGCTCGGCATCCTCGATTCCATTCCGGCCATCGCACTGCCGTATGTGGCGTCCGCGTTCGGCATCTTCCTGCTCAGGCAGACGTTCAAGTCGGTGCCGAAAGAGCTGGACGACGCCGCGCGCGTGGAAGGCGCGGGTGCATTGCAGACCTTGTTGAAGGTATACGTGCCGCTCGCCAAGCCCATCTATCTCGCCTACGGGCTGGTGTCGGTAAGCTATCACTGGAACAACTTTTTGTGGCCGCTGATCGTCACCAATTCGGTGGAGTCGCGGCCGCTGACGGTCGGCTTGCAGGTGTTCTCCTCCACCGACCAGGGCATCGACTGGTCCATCATCTGCGCGGCGACGCTGATGACATCGGGCCCGCTGCTGATCGGCTTCCTGCTGTTCCAGCGCCAGTTCGTGCAGAGCTTCATGCGCGCCGGCATCCGCTGAGGACGGGCGATGAAACTCATCACCTGGAACATCCAGTGGGGCCGCGGCATGGACGGCCGCGTCGATCTTGCGCGCATCGTCGACGAAGCGCGGCGCATCGCGGACTTCGACGTGCTGTGTCTGCAGGAGGTGGCTGACGGGTTCTCCGAGCTGGAAGGCCATGACGGCGGCGATCAGTTTGCCGAGTTGGCGGCGCTGCTGCCGGGCTACGCCGCGGTGGAGGGCATTGCCGTCGATCTGCCAGGGGACGGCGGGCGACGCCGGCGCTTCGGCAGCATGATCCTCTCGCGCCTGTCAGTGGGGCGCGTTTTGCGCCACGCACTGCCATGGGATGCCGATAGCACGACGCGCAACATGCCTCGGATACTGCTCGACATCGAGGTGGCAGCCGACTTCGGGCCGGTGCGGGTGATGACGACGCACCTGGAGTATTTCTCGGCGCCTCTGCGCGAAAAGCAGGTGGCGGCGATCCGTGACATCTACCGGCTCGGCATGCTGCGTGCCCGACGTCCACCGCAGGTGGGCACGGGCCCATACGAGCTCGGTGGAATGCCGGCGGCGACGGTGCTCACCGGCGATTTCAACATGCGGCCCGACGATCCGGTGAAGCGCAGCCTCTCGGAGCCGGTGGGAGACGTACAGGGGCTCGCGGATGCGTGGGAGAGCCTGCATCCGGACGTCGCGCATCCACCCTCGTTCTGTATCGCAGACCAAAAATACGGAGAGCCGCACTGCTGCGATTTCGTGCTCGTGAGCCGGGACCTTGTGTCGCGGCTCACCCGCATCGGCTACGAAACCGACACCAGAGCCTCCGACCATCAGCCGGTTCTGGTCGAGATTTTGTAGTCATATCAAGCGATACGCGGCGGTTGCCCTGGGTGGACCGCGGGGGGCGGTATTCCGGCATCAGGGCGCGTGGATTGCGAGCCTGCATGAGACGGGTTCCCGGGCCTCCATGCGTTACGGCGGTCGGCACTTGGCTGGCTACGCTTCCAGGTCTGCCGCGATCAAGGGGGCACGCTATTGGGCATGAAATCGCCGGAACAGCTTCTCGACAGCCTGCGGACCAACACGACGACATCCGACGCGATCGACAAGGCCTTCGCGCAGGCGTGGATCGAAATCGAGGGTAACTATGCTCGCGGCATCGATGCCGAACGGGCGCGCTGGAAGCTGGCAAGTGCGCTGCTCGCCGTCGCTCCCTATCACGGCACGGACGTTGCCACGCTGAGAAAGCAGGCCGTGGAGCGCATGCGCTACCGGCAAAAGCCGGGTTAGGCGGGCGAAAATCCCGAACTCGGGTCGTCGGCCGATACGGGCTCGGGCGAGCCCCTTGGGACGTGCCGCCGGCCGGTAGTCCGCGGCAGGCGATGCCAGGGGCTGGGCCGGAACCAGCCACCCAGGGCCTTTGTGATCGCGTTGAAGTTGTTTATGAGGAAGTTACGGGAAAGTACGGGAATTTTCTACAGCTGCTACACGCGCAATCGTAATCTCCGCCAAGAACAAGAGCCGTCACAGTCTCCCCGCACGCCGTGGACCACCCTCCGCGGACAGCCGTGGAAACTCGTGCGCGGCCGGGCAAGCCAGGGTGGGACGCAATCGTTATGCCGCGAGCGACGGAGCATGGGGGCGTCCTGGGGGCGCTGCTCAAGGCTAGCAAGGCCATCGATACATTCGGGCGCTGGACAAGCCGCATAGCGGTTTGGCTCGTCCTGATCTCGGCGCTGCTCAGCGCCGCCAACGCCTTCTTCCGCTACTTCATCAACGAGCTCGTCTACCTTGCCGGCACGCAGGATCGCTTCGGTGTGCTGCAGGCGATCCTCTCCTGGTACGGACAGAACTCGAACGCGTTCCTGGAAGCGCAGTGGTACATGTTCGGCGTGATGGCTCTTCTGGGAGCCGCCTATACGCTGAAGGTCAACGAGCACGTGCGCGTCGACTTGATCTACGGCTGGGTGTCGGAGCGCACGCGCACGTGGATCGATTTGTTTGGCGGCGTCCTGTGCCTGCTGCCCATGTGCGCGATGCTCGCTTATCTGACGTGGCCATGGTTCGTCGATAGCTGGTTCAGCGGCGAGGTTTCCACCAACGCCGGCGGGCTGGTGCGCTGGCCGGCCAAGCTGATCCTGCCGGTGGGCTTTGCGCTCATCTTCCTCCAGGGCATCTCCGAGATCATCAAGTGCATCGCGGTGCTGACCTCCAACTACACGCGTGAGCACGCTTACGAGCAGCCCCTGCAATGATCCAATGGATTTCCCACAACATGGCCCCGCTGATGTTCGCGGGGCTCATCGTTGGCATGGTCATCGGCTACCCCGCCGCGTTCTCGATCGGCGCAGTGGGGTTGTTCTTCGGGCTGATCGGTATCGAGCTGGGTCTGATCCCGCCGATCTTCCTCGGCAATCTCACCTTCCAGATGTTCTCGGTGATCTCGAACGATTTGCTGCTGGCGATCCCCTTCTTCACGCTGATGGGCGCGATTCTTGAGCGCTGTGGACTGGCGGAGGACCTGCTCGAGGGATTTGGGCAGCTGTTCGGCGGCCTGCGCGGCGGGCTGTCCTATGCCGTGATCCTGGTCGGCGCGGTGCTGGGCGCCATCACGGGCACGGTGGCGGGCTCGGTGATCGCCATGGGCATCATCTCGCTGCCGATCATGATCAAGTACGGGTACTCGGTGCGGCATGCCACCGGCGTGATCGCTGCCTCCGGCACCATCACCCAGCTCATTCCGCCCTCGCTCGTGCTCATCGTACTGGCTGACCAGATGGGCCGCTCGGTGGGCGACATGTATCTGGGTGCCATCGGGCCCAGCATTCTGCAGGTGGCCCTGTTTGCCATCTGGGTGGCGATCCTGAGCGTGATACGTCCCCAGGACGTGCCGGCGCTGCCGCCGGAAGCGCGCACGCTGCACGGCTGGGCGTTGGCCTGGAAATGCACCAAAGGCATGATCCCGTCGCTGGTGCTGATCTTCCTGGTGCTCGGCACCATCTTCATGGGCCTGGCGACGCCGACGGAAGCCGGTGCCATGGGCGTGGTCGGTGCGCTGGTGCTGGCTGCCTTGAACCGGCGCCTGACCTGGCCGCTGCTGTGGCAGGGCATGGAGATGACCATGCGCATCACCGCCTTCGTGGTGATGATCCTGCTCGGCGCGCGCGTATTCAGCCTTGTGTTCCAGGGCGTGGGCGGCAAGGAGTGGGTCGAAGGCCTGCTGATCAGCCTGCCGGGCGGCGTGACGGGCTTCCTGGTCGTCGTCAATGCCATAGTGTTCGTGCTGGCGTTCTTTCTCGATTTCTTCGAGATCGCCTTCATCGTCATCCCCCTGCTGGCACCGGTGGCCGAGAAGCTCGGCATAGACCTCATCTGGTTCGGCGTGCTGCTGTGCGCCAACATGCAGACGAGCTTCATGCACCCGCCGTTCGGGTTCGCGCTATTCTATCTGCGCAGCATCGCGCCACGGGACACGGTGCCAACCTCCGACATCTACATTGGCGCCATCCCCTGGCTGTTTCTGCAGGTGGCGTTGGTGGCCATCGTCATCTTCTGGCCGGGCTCGGTGACCTACTGGCTCGACAAGACCCCTCAGGTTGACCCCGCCACCATCGAGATCCGCGTCCCGACTTTCGGGGAGCCGGGGTCCATCGGCCTGCCGCCAGGCCTGACGATCCCCGACCTCACGCCGCCGTCGAAGCCCTCGGGCAATTGACATCGGTTGGCTGGCATACCGCATCCTAGCTCCGCACGTGTACGCGGCGGTTGTCTGGCCGTGCCGTGTCAGACTATTGAAAAGGTTGCGCGTGATAGCTGGCAGCATGGCAAGGGAAGGCGGGCGTGCAGTTCCATCTCGACGGTTTCAAACCCGGCGCCCCTGACGTCGCGGAGCCATCGCCGCGGCATCAGGCGCAGGCCAACAGCCTCCCCGACAAGGTCGACGTCCTGATCGTCGGCTGCGGGCCGGCCGGCCTGACTCTGGCCGCACAGCTCGCCGCCTTTCCGGACATTCACACCTGCATCGTCGAGCAGAAGTCCGGCCCGTTGCTGCTTGGCCAGGCCGACGGCATCGCCTGCCGGACCATGGAGATGTTCGAGGCGTTCGGGTTCAGCGAGCGGGTGATGAAGGAGGCTTGCTGGATCAACGAGACGGTTTTCTGGAAACCGGACGAGGCCGCGCCGGACAGGATCGTGCGCCATGCCAGGGTGCAGGATGTGGAAGACGGGCTGTCCGAGTTTCCGCACGTCGTCCTCAACCAGGCGCGCGTGCACGACTTCTACCTGGATGTCATGCGCAACGCCGCGAGCCGCCTGGAGCCGCATTACTCACGGCGACTTGCCGGCTTGCACATCGAGAGCGCACCCGAAGATCTGCTGAACCCGGTGACTGTCAAACTGGAACGCACCGATCCCGGGCGCGAGGGACAGGTGGAGACGGTCAAGGCGCGCTACGTCGTGGGTTGCGACGGCGCGCGCAGCGTCGTGCGCCAGTCTCTCGGGCGCGCCCTGCATGGCGACTCGGCCAATCAGGCGTGGGGGGTGATGGACGTGCTTGCCGTCACCGACTTTCCCGACGTGCGCATGAAGTGCCTGATCCAGTCTGCCAAGGAGGGCAACATCCTGATCATCCCCCGCGAGGGGGGATATCTGTTTCGCATCTACGTCGAGCTCGACAAGCTGAAGGCGGACGAGCGGGTGTCCAGCCGCAACCTCACTATCGACAGCCTGATCGCGGCCGCGCAGCGCGTCCTGCATCCCTACGTGCTCGATGTGAAGGAGGTGCCGTGGTGGTCGGTGTACGATATCGGGCAGCGCCTGTGCGACAAGTTCGATGACGTTCCCGAAGGAGAGGTGGCGCGCCGCCTGCCGCGCGTCTTCATCGCCGGCGACGCATGCCATACCCACAGCCCCAAGGCCGGGCAGGGCATGAATGTATCCATGCAGGACGCCTTCAACCTCGGCTGGAAGCTGGCGTCCGTGC
>CADEEC010000178.1 GCA_902826255.1 uncultured Hyphomicrobiales bacterium
GATGGCGCGAATGCGCAAACCGAACGGCGTAAACAGGATGATGACAAACACCGCAGCGGAAATCAGAAGCGACAAGCCCGCAGCAACAAGTCGGAAGGCCGGGTACGGATTGCCAAAGACCTGCACCGTTCCACGTAGTCCTTCGGGCGCGCGCACCAGTGCCGTGCCGGTCCCCCAGATATGCTCAGCGCCACCAATCAGCATGAACGACATGCCGAACGTGACGAGCAACGTGTAAATCTCCGGTCGATTCCGGATCGGAAAGATGGTGACGCGCTCTATGACGATGGCGAGAAGGGCCACCGGCAGCGGCGCGAGAGCCAGGGCAAACCAAAAATTCAGCCCCAGCTTCTGCATGATCGTAACGATCGCATAGCCGCCGAGCGCGAACAGTGCGCCGTGGGCGAAGTTCACGACGCGTCCCAACCCGAACACGAGGCTGAGCCCCAAGCTCGTCAACAGCAGGAAAGCGCCGTAAACCACGCCATTGAGCGCGTTCACAAAAAGAAAGTTGAGGTCCATCAGTTTGCTATGCGCTCGCTGCCTAGCCAGCCTTCAGTTTGCAGCCGACCTCCGCCGCCGTGGCCGGAAGCGACTTGCTGGCAGGGAAAGCGATATCGACCCGCTGTGCATACTCAGCACCATAACGCGGCGGATCCAGTTTCTCATAGGGGCCAAGGAACAATGGTACCATTGCTTGACGGCCGCCCGGTTGGAACTTCAGCGGACCCAGCGGAGTGCGAACCTCGATGGTTTCAAGTGCGCGCACGACAGCTTTCGGTTCGGCAGTGCCCGCCTTGGCCATGGCACTATAGAGCATCATCGCAGCTCCACCCGCTTGGACCGCTTGCATGCCGGAAACGCGGCCGTGCATCTTGTGGAACGCTTCGTTGAAGGCCTTGGTCGCCGGCTCGGTGTCCTCGTAGCGCCACGCACCCCACGATCCCGCAGAAATCAGTGTGGTCGATAGTGGGCCGAGCTTCGCAACAAGCCAATCTGGAAGTCCGATTGGCGCAACGAG
Source organism: uncultured Hyphomicrobiales bacterium (assembly GCA_902826255.1). Lineage (GTDB taxonomy): Bacteria > Pseudomonadota > Alphaproteobacteria > Rhizobiales > Hyphomicrobiaceae > AWTP1-13. The sequence goes on from CADEEC010000178.1 coordinate 1,022, forward strand.
CTGTGCCTCCTTCGGAAGGCCGAAATCGTTAGCTTGCTGCAAGAATTGAAGGAGCGGCGTGCCAAGGGTTACGGAGACCATGATCGCGCTGGCGCCCATCGCACGTGCGCGTGCGATGTGGGGGGACCAGTCGGTCGTATCCATCGGCGCAAAGCTGTCGCCGACATAGTTGATCTCTTTGACGGACTGGACGGTTTTGGCAACCAGCCGGCTGAAGGGATAGTCGTGGCCGAGCGTGAACCATTTGGCACTGCGCAGCTTCTCGTTTTGCGAGATGAGGTAGCGAAGCGCCTCGACGGACATCAAGTCCTCGCCATTGGTGCGAAACACCCAGGTATTGCAGTTCTCTCGCGTCAGCGCTGCCGAACCGGAGTTCGAGGTAACGATAGGAACCCCGAGGCGGTCAGCGACGGGCAGGAGTGCAAGCGCCTCGACAGTGCTCGTGCCTAGGATAGCTGCCACCTTGTTCTGCTGTACCAGCTTGGTGGCTTTGGTCACCGCCTGTTGAGCGTTCCATTGGCTCTCCTCAACGATGAGTTCGATTGGCCGTCCATTGACCGGCCCAAACATCTTCGTCGCGGTTTGAATGCCGGCAAGTATGTCGTCCCCGACAGGAGCACCGGAACCGCTTCTGATGGTGAGCACGCCCACCTTGGTCGCTTCCTGCGCTTGTATCTGGGGTACGGTCGATAAGCATGTCATCGCGCCGATGACAGCGAATTTTGAGATTCGAGATAGACGCATTTAATTTTCCTCCCTTGATCTCCTCTGATGTGTGGCCAGAAGAGGTGCAAGCGGACTAGCCGCAGCGCCATCTTTGCGATCGCGTCAGTGCGCACAACAAAAATGGTTTTATGACCGGATATAGAAAATTTGCGTCCGGAAAGGATCATTATCGCTTACTGTTCATATCGATATGAATATTCATGCTTTGCGTTCGTGTCGGAGGGCTAATGCCGTCGCAAAAGAATCATTCAACGCCGGCCGAGGTGCAGCGGGATTGGATTTCACGCGCGCGTGCGCTGAAGCCGATATTGGAGGCTGCCGCGCCGCGTATTGAGCAAGGTCAAGCCGTGCCGCCAGACGCGCTGGAGGCGCTGCACAATGCCGGCATGTTCCGTATGATGCTCCCGAAATCGGTTGGTGGTGCGGAGCTTGATCTTGCGACGTTCGCGCAGGTCGTCGCGATCATCGCCGAGGGCGATGCGAGCGTGGCGTGGTGCATTGCTCAGTCTGCCGGCTGCTCGATGTCCGCCGCCTATTTGGATCCTGAGGTAGCCAAGGAAATGTTCGGCCCTCGTGATGCCGTCCTGACTTGGGGATTTGCGAGCAATCAACCGCCTTGCCGTGCTGTGCCTGTGAAGGGCGGATGGATGGTCAATGGAGCATGGACATTCGCGAGCGGAAATCGCCTCAGCAGATGGCTTGGTGGTCATGCCCAGCTTTGTGATGAGAAGGGGGCACCGCGGCTTCGCCCCGATGGCAGCGTCATGGAGCGAACCATGCTGTTTCCGCGGTCTTCTGCCCGTGTACGCGATGACCTTTGGGATGTCGTCGGGCTGGTGGGTACCGGTAGCGACAGCTATGCGGTTACCGATCTGTTCGTCCCGACAAACTACTCCGTGGTGGCCAGATGCATTCCAAGCGACCAGCAGTTGCCCGAGGGCGTGAAGGCGCCACCCGATCCGGAGCGGCGGGAGCAGGGGATACTATACCGATGTTCGAGTCAGGCCGCACACCAGGCGGGACTGACCTCGGTCGCCATTGGCATTGCGCGAGCAATGCTCGACTCTTTCATCGCGCTGGCAAGAAAGAAATCGCCCTCCAGCGCCACCCACTCGTTGCGTGATGATACGTGGATACAAGCACGCATCGCACATGCCGACGCCAAGATCAGTGCGGCCAGTGCCTGGACTGTGAAGTTGCTCGAAGAAGCGTGGCACGAGGCTGCCACCCAGGGCGAGATCAGCTTCCCCCTGCGCGTAAGAATTCGCCTTGCGTGCACGCATCAGATCAATGAAGCCACTGAGGCTGTCGACATGATATTCCGGGAAGCTGGCGCCACCGGCATCTTCAAGAACCAGCCGTTTGAGCGACGTTTCCGAGATATGCACACGGTGGCGCAGCAGGTGCAGGGTAGCGTTGCGAGAATGCAAAGCGTAGGTCGTTATTATCTCGGCATGCCGCCCCAGCTTTTCCTTTTGCCTTAACGTGCTGACACCACTAGCGTATTCTCTAGGCCCGGTGTTCTCATGACGCCGGGATTGCTGAAAGTGGGCTGGGCTACGTTGCCTCGTACAAATGTCTGATCGACGCATACAAGTGTTTCACGCTGTCGCGAAACACCTCTCGTTTACAAAGGCAGCAGAAGTATTGTTCATGACGCAGCCTGCCGTCACCTTTCAGATCCGGCAGCTGGAACAGGAATTCAACACGCGCCTTTTTGATCGTCGGCGGGGCCGCATCACGCTCACGCCTGCGGGCGCTGTTGCGCTGGAATACAGCGAGAAAATTGTCGCCCTCTCCTCCGAGCTCAAGACTCGGATGAAGGAACTTGGGGGCGCAATCGGCGGCCCACTGCTCGTTGCTGCCAGCACGACCTTGGCCGATTTCCTACTTCCGCAGGTTATTGCGGACTTCAAGGCCCGCTTTCCCGCGATTGTGCCTCGCCTTTGCGTCGCCAATTCCTCGAACGTTCAAACGCTCGTTCTGGAGCGCGGTGCGGACGTCGGCTTCATAGAGGGGACGTCGACTGAACCCTCTCTCGTTGTCGACCCGATTTGTGAGGATTAGCTGCACGTCATCTGTACGCCAAATCACCCACTCGCGAAGCTTGCCGAGATTGCCCCCGACATGCTCGCCTACCATCACTTCATAAGCAGGGAAGCGGGCTCCGGCACGCGTCAGGTGATCGACCGCTATCTGCAGGATGCCGGCTTGTCTCCGGGCATGCTGCAGGTCGCGATTGAGGCCGGCAGCACTGAAGCTGTGAAGAGCTTGATTGTTTCCGGTATGGGGTTTTCGCTCGCGTCCAAGATGGCAGTTGAAAAAGAGGTGAGCTTGAAATTGCTCGTGCGGCGGCCGTTGATGCCCGCACTCAAGAGGCACCTTTCTGCAATTTATCCCAGGGAGCGCATGCACTCGCGATTGATCACGAGTTTTCTCAACTTCACGCGCGACCGCTTGTTGGTGCGGGCGACCAGTCCCTGAACTGCACTACCGGTGCCGTCAGCCCTGCGCGTCGCGCTGCACTTTCGGCGCCGCCAATCCTTCTATGGCCGCATCTATGATAGCGGGGAGCCCTGAAGCGTAAGCCCTCTCGATCGCGGGCAACAGCGCGGCGCGCTCAGACACATGCTCGCCGTGCGCACCCAGTGCGGACGCTATACCGTCGTAGCGCAGAGGTCGCATCTCGCAACCGCGCGCGCGGTTGGCACCGAACTCGCGCAGCTGGATCTGATACTCCGCGTTCCAGCGCGAATCGTTACCGACAACGGCCACGAACGGCAGCTTGTGCGTGACGGCAGTGTCCAACTCCATCGCGTGGAAGCCGAATGTGCCGTCGCCCATGACGGCAACGACCGGCGCATCCCTTTCAGCAAAACGCGCTCCCATCGCGAAGGGAAGCGCCGCGCCGATAGACCCGCCGACGCCGTTGATAATTCTGTGCGGCGCGCTCAGGCATGCCTGGGCCCACTGCCCGATCTCTCCGCCGTCAGCCACTAGGACGGCATCCGGATGGCTATCGAGCAGTTTCTGGAGAGGCCGCAGAAGCTCCACGGGGTGCAGCCGGTTCGGAACGCGCGATGTCGCGGTATCCCACGCGGCCGGCCTGTAGGCCACGGCGGCCTCTACCTCAGCTCGCCAGCCCCCGCCTGCCGGCTTGCGCGTTGCGGCAATCAGCGCATCTATCGAGGGGAACAGGTCTGCGACGGCTGAAAGCAGGAGGCGATCTTTTGCGGCCCGCATCGACCGGCCGATCTCCGCATACTCGGGGTCGATCTGGAGGAATTCACATTGAGCGCCGAAGGCCGGCGCCCCCCCGAACGACACAGTGAAGTCCATGCGCTTGCCGAGCAGCAGCACGCGATCAGCCTGCGACAGCACTTCGGCGAACGCCCCAAGGCTGGGATCCAGCATCCCCCGCGGGCTTTCCATGCCGATGACAGGCACGCCGCTTGCTTCTTGAAGTTCCTTCAGCTTGATGCGGCCTGACCGGTACACGAGGCTTGGGCCTGCAAGGATGACGGGCCGGGAGGCGGTCGCCAAACTATCCATCACGGCGCGGGCTGCAGCCTCATCGAGGCGCTGCACATTGGTTCTCACCTGCGCGCGCGGCATGCCGCGCGCATCAACGCTTGCCTGCAACGCATCCGACGGCAGATTGAGGTTGACCGGGCCTGGGCGGCCTGCACGAGAGATGTCCAAGGCGCTTGCGACATCGCTTGCCACATGCTCGCCGCCGCGGCATGCCCAGGCCGCCTTGGTAACGGGACGCGCCATGTCGGCCTGCGCCATCTCCTGGAACGCACCGGCGCCGGCCTGATTGTTGGGGGCATGGCCGGACAATAGTACGACTGGGGCTTCTGACATCAGCGCCGTGTACAGCGCCGAGACGGCGTTGGCGTGGCCCGGACCGCCGGTCACCAGCGCGATGCCCGGCGTGCCGCTTACACGCGACCAGGCATCGGCCATATGCACGGCGGATGCCTCGTGGCGCGTGTGAACGATTTCGATGCCGGCTTCGAACAGGGCGTCGAACACCGACATGATGTGGTTGCCCGACAGTGCAAACACACGCTCGACGCCGGCGCGCTTCAATGTCAGCGCAAGCGCATCAGCACCACGGAAACCCGGCTTGGACGACATGCCTATCTCGCTGCAGTTGAAGAGGTAGAAAATGATCTTAGTGCATGTCGGCAATCGGACGCCATTGCGCCTGTTCTTATAGAGCTATTCAATCTTTCAATGAGAGCGAGGTGGAGAAATATTGCTAACTTCGGCTCGGCAGCGCCGGAGTATCCAATGAAAAAACAAAATCGCCCAACCGGCGAGCCTGGATCTCTCGCAGGCATTCGCATTCTAGACCTTTCGCGTATTCTTGCCGGCCCAAGCTGCACTCAGCTCCTTGGTGATCTCGGTGCGGACGTCATCAAGGTTGAGCGACCTGGGGAAGGCGACGATACACGCAAATGGGGTCCTCCGTTCGTCTTAGACCGAGACGATCGCGAAACGACCGAAAGCGCCTACTATCTTTGTGCCAATCGCAACAAACGCTCGATTGACATCGATATGTCGACACCGCGCGGCCAGGCGCTGGTGCGTGAACTGGCGGCGGAGTCTGATGTTGTAATCGAGAATTATAAAGTCGGAGCGCTGGCCCGATACAAGCTCGACTACGCGTCTTTGAAGGAGAGCAACCCGCGCCTGGTCTATTGCTCCATCACCGGCTTTGGCCAGGACGGCCCGTACGGAGCGCGAAGTGGATACGATTTTCTTGCCCAGGGCATGGGCGGCATCATGAGCGTGACCGGAGAGACCGACGGCGAGCCGATGAAGGTTGGCGTCGGCATCACCGACATCATGACCGGGATGTACGCTGCAGTCGCTATTCTTGCTGCGCTTCGCCATCGCGATACGTCGGGACGAGGTCAATACGTCGATCTCGCTCTGCTCGATACGCAGGTAGCGTGGTTGATCAACGCCGGTCAATATTTCCTGACATCGGGCGTTCCGCCGCCGCGGCTGGCGAATGGCCATCCTAATATCGTTCCCTACCAGGTGTTTCCGGCTGCCGATGGCCATTTCATCCTCGCTGTCGGGAACGATGGCCAGTTCGCCCGCTTCTGCGAGTTCGCCGGTGCTCCAGAGCTTGCTGCAAGTGATCGATACGCGCGCAACGCCGACCGCGTGCGCAATCGCGATGAACTAATACCACTCCTGAAAGCGCTCACTGCGCGCAAGACCACGGCGCAATGGGTCGAGGGTCTGGAAAAGCTTGGCGTGCCCGGCGGCCCCGTCAACAGGATCGATCAGGTATTTGCCGACCCGCAGGTTCGTCATCGCGAGATGCGCGTTTCGATTCCCTATCCTGGCAGTAAGGAGGGAAGCATCGACCTTATCGGCAGCCCGATACATATGTCGGAAACCCCAGTGACGTACCGGCGAGCGCCGCCGCGACTGGGACAGGACGCCGAGGAAATCCTGCGGGACGTCCTGGGTTACGACGACGCCCGCATCAAAGAACTCAAGGCGACGAAGACTGCTGCATTGGGATCGGGGAGATAATCCGTGTCGTTTGATCTGCCGCAGAAGACCAAGGAGTTCCGCGAGCGTGTGCGCCATATCGCGC
>CADEEC010000179.1 GCA_902826255.1 uncultured Hyphomicrobiales bacterium
CCCGCGTGCCGCCACGGGCGTGCTTAGCGGCGACGCGAGCGGGGGGTGCAGGCTGGAAGGAATCGCGAACTGCGCGGGTGGTGTGCGACCGGCCCCGCCGATGATGGTTTTCGTCAGCTCCTCGATGTAGAGCGGCACGCCGTCCGCGCGCTGCGCGATCCTGTGCACCACCTCGATGGGCAGATTGCCGCCGCCGGGCACATGCCGGATCAGTGTCTCCGCGTCCGCAACTGCGATGTGGCCGAGCTCTATGAGCGCGGCATGCGACGCATAGCGCCAGGCGGGCTGAAAATCCTGCCGGGCGGTGATCACGAGGAGCACCGGCCACGGTAGAACCTCGCCCACCAGGATATCGAGCAGATCGCGCGACGTCGGATCGAGCCAGTGCGCGTCCTCGACGACGATCAGCGTCGGCTGCGCACTGGAAAGGCGCCGAAGCGTGGCGACGATTGCTTTCAGCAGCAGCTCGCGCGTCCGGCGCCCGTCGTGCGAAAGCTGGTCCTCGCCGCCTCCCGCAGGGGCCGCCAGCATCTGGGTCAGGATTTCCGCGCCAATCCGCTCGTCCTCGCTCCCCTGCGGCAGCAGCGGCTGCAGGCGGCCCACGCTTTGGGCGTCGGCGCGGTCGAAGCGGGCGGCGCGGCGCAGCCAGTCGAGAATGGGGTGCAGCGGGCTCGCCTGGTGATGCGGCGAACAGTAGTAGCGCAGCGCCAGTGGCACCGGCGTGTCGGTCTTCAGCCTGCTTGTCAGCTCGTAGGCCACCCGTGACTTGCCGATCCCGGCATCGCCGGAGATCACGGCAACTTGGCCGTGGCCGGTTTTCGCCACCGCCCAGCGCTGGAGAAGCGCATCCAGCTCGTGCTTGCGGCCGACCAGCGGCAGATTGCGCGAGCGGAGCGCCTCGAAGCGGCTCGCGGTGGGGCCATCGCTCACGGCCCGCCAGACGCGAACCGGCTCCGTCAGCCCGCCGATCGCCAGGAAACCAAGGTCGCGGTAGGCGAACAGGTCGCCCGTCAGGCGGCGCGTGGCCTCATCGACGACGATCGCGCCCGGCTCCGCAAGAGCTTGCAGGCGCGCCGCCAGATTGGGCGTTTCGCCGACAACCGAGGGATTGTCCGCCACCTCTGATTGCAACAGGTCCCCCGCCACCACCACGCCCGTGGCAATGCCGATGCGGACCGCCAGTCTGCCGCCGGGTGCGACCTCGGCCTCTATCCCGCGCGCCAGGGTCAGTGCCGCGCGCACAGCGCGCTCCGCATCGTCCTCGCTCGCCGATGGATAGCCGAAACAGGCCAGGACCCCGTCACCCTGGTAGCGCGCAACCCTGCCGCGCTCGGCTTCGATCACCGCCGTCGACTGCCGCTGAAATATAGCCAGCACGTCGCGCAGGTCTTCCAGGTCGAGACGTGATGACAGGGCGGTCGAGCCGACCACGTCGCAGAACAGTACTGTCAGCTGCCGGCGTTCCGCAGTGGCTGCCGGTGACGTATGCGTCATGCTTCCCTGTCACCTCAGTGACAAATCATAACAGCACCCGTGGCTATCGCGAAAGATTGTGCACGTCATTTGAGCTTCAGAAATTCGAATCCGCTGTGCCTGCCGACGTTCAGGCGTCGGATCCCGCGGATGTCGTCAGCCGGATGAGCTGGGCCGGACTGCAAACGAACTGCTTGCCGGCCCGCTTCACGGCGCCCACTGCGTCGAGGGTGGCGAGCGCCGCATTGACTTTCTGCCGGCTGGCGCCAACCAGGGAGGCGAGTTCGCCTTGCGTCAAGCCAAGGTCGACCGTGATCTTGGCCGCCTCGCGCGATCCATCGCGAACCTTCAAGCGCGCCAGCAGGAAGCGCGCAATCCTCACCTCGATCGGGTGCAGCGCGATGGACTCTGCCTGCTCACTCGTCTGCCGCAGCCGTCCGCACAGGTAGGCGATCGCTGCGCGGGCGACGCGCGGATTGGAGGCCAGAAGCTGCTCGATGCGCGCTTGCGTCAGCGCCAGAGCCGCCACGCGCGTCACGGCAATGGCGTCGGCGGATCTTGTGCCCCCGTCCAGCACGGCGACCTCGCCGAAGATGTCGCCGGGGCCCGCGAGCTTGAACGAGAGCGCGCGCCCTTCCGCCGACAGCACGGACAGCCGTACCCGGCCCTCGGTCACAATGAAAATTTCAGTGCCCGCATCTCCGCGCGAGAAGATCGTCTGGCCCGCCTTGAAGCTCATCGGTCTCAGGCGTCCCGCCACTTGCAGCCGGTCCGTCTGGGAAAGCGAACCGAACAATGCCGTCTTGCCAAGTACGCCCGCGACCGCGGTGCCCTGCACCTGTGGACCTCCGGAGATTGAAAAGCACTCGCGATAATGCGGGTGAGCAGATGATTTGTCGACCGGTCGTGGGCCACGGAAACCTTTAGCGTTTCCGTGGCCCTGAGGCGGTCTTACGACCGCCACCCCGCACCGGGATCGGACGCGCAGGCCAAGACAGCCCACACGAAATGCAGTGGACGTCACAATATCAGTGGGTATCCGCGTACGGATGTCCCGGCGGTGACATGGACGCCAGATTCTGGGTTGCTGCGTCCCGCGCGCAAGCTGCCCGATCAGCTGCGGTCCGCGAGGCTGTGCATTGCGGCGCTGAACCGGCGCGAAATTTCGCCACGTCGAATATGTGCCCCGTCGCGCACGACGGTACGGCCTCCGGCGATGACGTTGCGAACCGCGTCATCCCCTGCGGCAAAGGTCCAGCTATCCAGGATCGCGTCCTCGCGACGGGCGGCGAGCGCCGGGTGTGCCAGATCCAGTACGACGATATCGGCCGTTTGGCCGGTGGCTAACGCGCCGCTTCTCAGCCCGAGCGCCCGCGCGCCGCCGCGGCGTGTGACATCGAACAGATGCCGGCCGATGGACTCCCCTTCCGACCCCAGTCGGTTGCGCCGCCGCTCGCGCAAGCGCTGGCCGTACTCCAGTGTGCGCAGCTCCTCGTTGAGCGCGATGCGGACGTTGCTGTCGGAGCCGACGGCGAGGCGTCCGCCGGCATCGAGATGGCGCTGGGCTTCGAAGAAGCCGTCGCCCAGGTTGGCTTCCGTGATCGGACACAGGCCGGCAACCGCGCCGGACTTTGCCAGGCGCCGGCTCTCGTCGTCCGTCATATGCGTGCAGTGGATCAAGCACCAACGCTCGTTCACGTCGGTATTGTCGAGCAACCACTGCACCGGCCGCGCGCCCGACCAGGCCAGGCATTCGTCCACCTCGCGCGTCTGCTCCGCAGCATGAATGTGCACCGGCCCTTCCGTCCACCGCTCCAGCAATGCAGCCAGCTCCGGCGCATCGACCGCGCGCAGGGAATGCGGCGCCAGCCCGAGCACAGCGCCATCGAGCTGCGAGACGTGTCGCCTGCTGGCCTCCAGCAGCGTCCAGAAGCTGTCGATGTTTGAAATGAACCGCCTTTGCCCCGGCGTCGGCGGGCGCCCGCCGCATCCACCCTGTGCGTAGAAGCTCGGCAGCAGCGCGAGGCCCATGCCCGTCGTCTCCGCGGCGGCCACAATGCGCGCGCCCATCTCGGCCGGGTCGGCATAGCGCGACCCATCTGGCGCGTTGTGCAGGTAATGAAACTCGCCGATGGCGGTGAAGCCGGATTCGAGCATCTCCACATACGCCATCGCCGCAATGGCCTCGACATCGTCCGGCGTAAGCTGTGCGAGGAAGCGGTACATCACCTCGCGCCACGTCCAGAAATCGTCGTCGTCAGGTCCCCGCCGCTCCGCGAGTCCCGCCATCGCCCGCTGGAATGCATGGCTGTGCACGTTGGCGACCCCCGGCACTGCGGCGCCGGCGAACCGTTCTGCGCCTGCAGGCGGTGCAATACCGGTCTCGATCGAGGCGATTGTCCGCCCGTCGATGCCGATCAGCACATCGCGTTGCCAGCCGCTCTCCAGCAAAGCCTGGTTGACGAAAACGTGGTGCATATCTCAGTTCCTGGTCCCGCCCCCTATCCTACTTCAGAATGGAGAGAGGGTCGCCACCGGTCCATGCTCCCTCTCCCCATTCTTATGGGGAGAGGGTTGGGGTGAGGGGCAGCCACGCGTGCTACGCTGGTGGCGACCTTTGTCGAACCGCGGCATTGTGTGCAGCGGCGAGGTCAAAGAGGCACCATGAAAGTTGACCGTCTCTGGACCAATGCGCGCATCGCCACGCTCGATCCGGCGCGCCCCGGTCTCGGGATTATCGAAAGCGGCACAATTGCCGCCCAAGACGGCCGCATCATCTGGGTCGGCCCAAAGTCCGAGCAGCCTGCGCTTGAAACCATCGAGCGCATCGATGCCGAAGGCCGCTGGATCACACCGGGCCTCATCGACTGCCACACCCACCTCGTCTATGGTGGCAACCGCGCGCACGAGTTCGAGCTGCGCCTCGGCGGCGCCACTTACGAGGAGATCGCGCGCGCCGGCGGCGGCATTCTCTCTACCGTCAAGGCGACGCGTGCCGCGTCCGAGGAGAGGCTGGTCGCGCAAGCCCTGCCGCGCCTCGATGCGCTGCTGGCCGAGGGCGTCACCACCGTCGAGATCAAGTCCGGTTACGGCCTGGAATTGGAAACAGAGGCCCGACAGCTTCGCGCTGCCCGCGCCTTGGGGGCGCGGCGCCCCGTTTCCATTACCACCACCTTCCTCGGGGCGCACGCCCTCCCGCCGGAAGCGGACGGCGACAAGGACAAGTACATCGCCCGCCTCTGCGCCCAAATGCTGCCCGCTATCGCCGCTGAGAAGCTTGCCGACGCCGTCGACGCCTTCATGGAGGGCATCGCCTTCAGCGGCGGGCAGACCGCGCGCGTGTTCGAGGTGGCGAAGCGCCTCGGCCTGCCCGTGAAACTGCATGCCGACCAGCTCTCGAATCTCGGCGGTGCCACGTTGGCCGCCCGCTACGGCGCGTTATCGGCCGATCACCTGGAGCACACCGATGAGGCCGGTGCCGTCGCCATGGCCAAGGCCGGCACCGTCGCGGTGCTGCTGCCCGGCGCCTTCTATTTCATCCGCGAGACGCAGAAGCCGCCGGTCGATCTCTTCCGCAAGCACCGCACGCGCATCGCGATCGCAACAGATTCCAACCCCGGCTCGTCCCCGCTTACATCTCTCCTGCTTACCATGAACATGGCGGCAACCCTCTTTCGCCTCACCGTCGATGAGATCATCGCCGCCGTGACGCGCGAAGCCGCGCACGCGCTCGGTCGCCAGTCCGAGATCGGCACGCTCGAGGTCGGCAAGTCCTGCGACCTCGCCATCTGGAACGTCGAGCGCCTGGCCGAGCTGCCCTACCGCATCGGCTTCAATCCCTTGCATGCGCGCGTGTGGAGAGGGCAGTGACCGCGGCGCCCATCAAGGTCGGCAGCACGGCGCTCGAGCTCGGCGTCTGGCGCGCGATCCACACCGGCGCGACCGTCGCGGTCGATCCCGCCTGCGTCACGCGCGTTGAAGCCAGCGCGCGTGCCGTCGATGCCATCATCGCCAAGGGCGATCCGGTCTACGGCATCAACACCGGCTTCGGAAAACTCGCCAGCGTTCGCATCGAGGCGGCGGATCTCGCCCAGCTTCAGCGCAACATCGTGCTGTCGCATGCTGCAGGTGTCGGCGAGCCTACGCCGCGCGCGATCGTGCGCCTGATGATGGTTCTCAAGCTCGCGAGCCTAGGCCAGGGTGCTTCCGGCGTCCGCCCGCAGACGCTCGCCTTCCTCGAAGCCATGCTGGCCAACGATCTGATCCCTGTCGTGCCGCGCCAAGGCTCGGTCGGCGCCTCCGGCGATCTCGCACCGCTCGCCCACATGACGGCCGCCATGCTTGGCGTCGGCGAGATTGAGACCGCGCACGGTCGCAAACCTGCTGCGCGGGCTTTGAGCGATGGCGGCCTCTCGCCGCTCGCTCTCGGCCCCAAGGAAGGGCTCGCTCTCCTCAACGGCACGCAGTTCTCCACCGCTTACGCCCTCGCCGCGTTGTTCGCCGCTGCCGACTTGCTCCAGGCCGGCCTCATCACCGGCGTCCTCTCCACCGAAGCCGCCAAGGGCTCTGACGCGCCCTTCGACGCCCGCATCCACACGCTGCGGCGCCACCGCGGCCAGATCGACTGCGCCGATGCACTGCGCCGCCTGATGGCCGGCAGCGCCATCCGTGCCTCGCATCTCGTCGGCGACGACCGCGTGCAGGACCCCTATTGCCTGCGCTGCCAGCCGCAGGTCATGGGTGCCGCGCTCGACACCTTGCGCCACGTTGCGGGCGTGCTCGCCGACGAGGCCAACGGCGTCTCCGACAATCCGCTGATCTTTGCCGAGGATGGCGCATCGCTCTCCGGCGGCAACTTCCACGCCGAGCCGGTCGCGCTTGTGGCCGACATGATCGCACTCGCCGTGTGCGAGATCGGTTCGCTCGCCGAGCGCCGCATCGCCATGCTGGTCGATCCGGCGCTGTCGCGCCTGCCCGCGTTCCTGACGCCGAAGCCCGGTCTCAACTCCGGTTTCATGATCCCGCAGGTGACGGCCGCCGCGCTTGTCACCGAGAACAAGCAGCGCGCCGCGCCGGCCAGTATCGACACCATCCCCACCTCCGCCAACCAGGAGGATCATGTCTCCATGGCCGCGCACGCTGCGCGCCGTCTGCTGCCGATGGCGGAGAACCTCACGCAGATCCTCGCCATCGAGCTGCTCGCAGCCTGCCAAGGCTGCGACTTCCACGCGCCGCTCGCCTCCAGCGCTCCGGTGGAGCACGTGCGCGCGCTCTTGCGTGCGCAGGTTCCGCATCTCGACGATGACCGCTATCTTGCCCCCGATATCGCCGCCGCCGCCGACCTCGTCCGCTCCGGCGCGGTGGCAAGTGCGGCAGGCGTCCAATTGCCGGAGGCATGGGCATGACGAGCGTTGCAGCAAGTGCCCCGCGGTCCCCTCTCCCCATCCTTCATGGGGAGAGGGTTAGGGTGAGGGGCGGCTACTCACTCCAACGTTGGCCCTTGTGGCTGACCCTCTCCCCGCAGGCGGGGAGAGGGAGTGCGCGCGGAGTTTTGTGATGCCCAAACACCCACCCTGGCTCACCGTCGAGCAGCGTGGTGCGCCGCTGATCGTCAGTTTCCCGCATACCGGCACCGACATCCCGCCTGACATCGAGGCGCGCTGCGTCTCTCCCTGGCTGGCCCGCAAGGATGCCGACTGGTGGATCGACCAACTCTATGCCTTCGCCCGCGACCTCGGCGCCACCGTCATCCATACCGCGATCTCCCGCACCGTCATCGACGTCAACCGCGATCCCTCGGGTGTCTCGCTTTACCCTGG
>CADEEC010000180.1 GCA_902826255.1 uncultured Hyphomicrobiales bacterium
AAAAGGGCCTACAACATGAGTATATGCTCAACAGTTGTTCCTGGGCCATGGAGCGGGGCGCCGATCGCGGTCGGCCGCCACGTGCTGCGCAACCGTGTCTTGCTGGCTCCCATGTCGGGCGTCACCGACCTCGCCTTCCGCAATCTCGCCCACGACCTCGGCGCCGGGCTTGTGATCAGCGAGATGGTGGCAAGCGAGCATCTCGTGAAGGACCGCCACCACGCGCGCGACAAGGCCCGTGCCGGTGGCGCGCGCCCCTTCGTTATACAACTTGCCGGCTGCGAGGCGCGCTGGATGGCCGAAGGGGCCCGTGTCGCGCAGGACCTCGGCGCCGACATCATCGATATCAATATGGGCTGCCCGGCGCGGGAAGTGACAGGCAAGCAGTCGGGCTCCGCGCTGATGCGCGACCTCGATCACGCGCTGGCGCTGATCGACGCCACCGTTGGTGCCACCGCGCTGCCGGTGACGCTGAAAATGCGCCTCGGCTGGGACCACGACAGCCGCAACGCTCCCCAGCTTGCCCGCCGCGCGGAAGCCGCCGGCATCCGCCTCGTCACCGTGCATGCGCGCACGCGCTGCCAGTTCTTCAAGGGCACGGCCGACTGGCGTCTGGCGCGCGAGGTCAAGGAGGCGGTGGGCATTCCCGTCGTCATCAACGGCGACATCGTCGATCCGCACACTGCGCTCACGGCCTTGAAGGCATCCGGCGCCGACGCCGTGATGGTCGGCCGCGGGGCCTACGGCGCGCCGTGGATGCCCAAGCGCATCGCCGACATGCTCGCGACCGGAACCGATCCCGGCGACCCGGCCCTCGATGCGCAGGCCGCCATCGCCGTCGCGCATTTCGACGCCATGCTCGAGCACGAGGGTCGCCGCGGCCTCACCGCCGCGCGCAAGCATATCGGCTGGTATCTGGCGCGCAGCGGCCGCGGCCTGCAGGAGATCAAGGCGTGGCGCCAGCAGCTTTGCACGCTGGAGGATGCGGCACGCGTGCGCGCCGGTCTCGCCGCGTTCTACAGGCAAGCGCAGGAGGCCGCATGAACGCGGAACTTCCACGATCCGGTCTGCCGCCGGCGCGGCGTCACATCGAGTACGACCTGCTGCTCTCGACGCTGCCGCATCCAATCCTCGTGCTCGGCGACAACGAGCGCGTGCTCTACGCGAACGGCGCGGCGGAGGCCTTCTTCTCGCTCGGCCAGGGCGTGCTGAAGCGCCAGACGCTGCCCGAGATCATCGCCTTCTCCAGCCCGCTCGCCGCGCTGGTGGGGCAGGTGCGCACGACGGGTCAAACCGTCAATGAGTACGGCATCGAGGTGCACCTGCCGCGCTCCGGCACACTGAAGCTCGTCGACGTGTTCGCCGGCCCGATGCCGGACCAGCCCTCGCTGATCGTGCTGATGCTGCAGCAGCGCACCATGGCGCAGATGATCGAGCGCCAGTTCACGCATCGCGCGGCAGCCCGCTCCATTTCCGGCATGGCCGGCGTGCTGGCGCACGAGATCAAGAACCCGCTATCTGGCATCCGCGGAGCCGCTCAACTGCTCGAACCCGGCCTCAGGGATGAGGATCGCGCGTTGACCCAGCTCATCTGCACGGAAACCGACCGCATCCGTGATCTCGTCGACCGCATGGAGGTGTTCGGCGACGAACGCCCGATGGGTACGGAGCCTGTCAACATCCATCAGGTGCTCGACCACGTGAAGCGGCTGGCGGAATCGGGCTTCGCCGAGGGCACCAAGTTCACGGTGGAATACGACCCCTCGCTGCCGCCGGTGCCCGGCAACCGCGACAAGCTCATCCAGGCCTTCCTCAACCTGATCAAGAATGCGGCAGAAGCCATTGCCGAGCGCCCGGATCCCGGCCGCATCACCCTGCGCACCGCGTTCCGCCCGGGCGTGCGGCTGGCCGTGCGCGGGACCGGCGCCCGCGTCAGCCTGCCGTTGATGATCGAGATCGAGGACAACGGTCCTGGCGTGCCGGATGAGCTGAAGCCTCAGCTCTTCGATCCGTTCGTGACAACGAAGCGCACGGGAACCGGCCTCGGTCTTGCATTGGTTGCCAAGATCATTGGCGACCACGGCGGAGTGATCGAGTGCGAGTCAGCCCCCAAGCGGACCATCTTTCGCGTGCTGCTGCCGCTACAGGACCGGGCTTCGCGGAACGGTTGAAGGAACGAGCCATGGCGGCGGGAACCATACTGATTGCTGACGACGACACCGCGATACGCACGGTGCTGAACCAGGCGCTGGCGCGCGCCGGCTACGCGCCGCGCGCAACTGGCAACGCGGCGACCCTATGGCGCTGGGTGTCGCAGGGCGAGGGCGATGTCGTGATCACCGACGTCGTCATGCCGGACGAGAACGCCTTCGATCTCATTCCACGCATCAAGAAGCTGCGCCCCGAGCTGCCTATCATCGTCATGAGCGCGCAGAACACGCTGATGACGGCCCTGTCGGCGGCCGAGAAGGGCGCCTTCGAATACCTGCCCAAGCCGTTCGACCTCAACGAGCTTGTCAGCGTGGTCGGCCGGGCGCTCGCCGAGCCCGGCCGCCGCAAGGAGCGGCCGGCGGCAGAACCGGACGCCGAGGAGCTGCCGCTGATCGGCCGCTCCGCGCCGATGCAGGAGATTTACCGCTCGCTGGCGCGCCTCACACGCACCGACCTCACCGTGATGATCAACGGCGAGTCCGGCACCGGCAAGGAGCTGGTCGCGCGCGTGCTGCACGATTATTCCAATCGCCGCAAAGGCCCGTTCGTGGCCATCAACATGGCCGCCATCCCGCGCGAGCTGATCGAGAGCGAGCTGTTCGGGCACGAGAAGGGCGCGTTCACGGGTGCGCAGTCGCGAACCGAGGGCCGCTTCCAGCAGGCCGAGGGCGGCACGCTGTTTCTCGACGAGATCGGCGACATGCCGATGGAAGCGCAGACGCGCCTGCTGCGCGTGCTGCAGCAGGGCGAGTACACGACCATCGGCGGCCGCACGCCGATCAAGACGGACGTGCGCATCATCGCCGCCACCCACCGCGAGCTGAAGGCGCAGATCCAGCAGGGCCTGTTTCGCGAGGACCTGTTCTATCGCCTCAACGTCGTGCCGTTGCGCATCCCGCCACTGCGCGAGCGCCTGGAGGACATCGGTGACCTCGTGCGCCACTTTCTGCGTCAGGCTGCGAAGGCAGGGCTCGGACAAAAATCCATCGAGACGGCGGCGATAGAGCGCGCCAAGCGCTATCACTGGCCGGGCAACGTGCGCGAGCTTGAGAACGTCATCCGTCGTCTGGCCGCCCTGCATCCGGAAGAGGTGCTGACGGCTGCCATGATGGACGCGGAGCTCGCCGAAGCCGCGCCGCCGCCGCCCGTCGACGATGGCAGCACCCCGCGCGAGCTGTCCGAGATGGTGGAGCGCTATCTGGCCGGTCACTTCGCCGGCTATGGCCGCGAATTGCCGCCGCCGGGCCTCTACGACCGCGTGCTGCAGCATGTGGAGCGGCCGCTGTTGATGGCGGCGCTGGCGGCAACCCGCGGCAACCAAATTCGGGCCGCGGTCCTGCTCGGCCTCAACCGCAACACGCTGCGCAAGAAGATCCGTGACCTGGACATCCAGGTTTTCCGCACCCCGGCCAGCAGCTGACCACGGCGAAAGGGCGCATTCGGACGGGCAATCCCCTGCCGCGCGCTGTCCACCGCTTGACGGCGCGTGGCCCGCTGGCTAAGCCACATTGTCGCGAAAATGCCACACTCCACCGCCATGTGGAGGCCTGCTTTGTTGCATGAAAGCCGCGAACCGGTGTCAGCGCACGACACACTAGCTCGAGCAAAAGCCGCCGCCGCGTCCACGTCGGCGTGGGCGAGCGCTGGTGCGTCCAAGGCCACCGGCGCGGTGACGGGCTGGCTTGCCAGCAAGGCGCCCGGTTTCGACGGGGGGACGCCCGACCTTCCCGGCACCAGCGACCGCGCGTTCTGGGTCGGCCTGGTGGTCGTCGGGCTGTCGATTGCCTCGGGCCTTGCGACCTACCTGATCCTCACCGGGCTGACGCCGATCGTGCCGCGCAACGAGGTCGTGCTGGCGGCGCTGGCGGTCAACGTCGTGATGATCGTGGCGATGATCTCGGTGATCGCGCTGCACATCTTCGGCCTGCGGCGGGCCTGGAAGCGCCGGGTTGCCGGCGCGCGCCTGCATGCGCGCATCGTCGGGCTGTTCAGCGTCATCGCCGCGCTGCCTGCGCTGCTGCTCGCCATCGCCGCCACCACCACCTTCTCGCGCGCGCTCGATAGCTGGTTCAACCAGCAGACCATGACCATCGTCCAGAACTCGCTTCAGGTCGGCAACGCCTACCTGCTCGAGCACGGACAGGTGATCCGCACCGACATCGTCAACATGGCCCGCGATCTGGACGATGCGGCCGAATTCGTCGGCGGCGATCAGGCCAAGCTGCGCGAGCTGATGATCGGGCAGGCTGCCCTGCGCGACCTGCCTGCGGCCTACATCATCGATCACAAAGGCGCCGTGAAGCTCGCGGTGCTGGAGGACAATCGCATCCCCTATATCGTGCCGCCCGAGCGTCTGATGCACGCCGCGGAGGCAGGCCAGGTGCCGCTGCTGCTGCCCTTGAAGCTGCAGGCGCTCGACCAGGAGAATATTCCCTACGACCTGCTGCCGTCGCATCTGGTGCGCGATGCCCAGCGCGGCCGGGTCGCGGCGGTCACCAAGCTCGCGAAGTATCCCGATTCCTACCTCTACGTGGCGCGTGGCGTGGAACCGCGCGTCGTCGGCCATCTGCGCCAGACGCAGGAAGGCGTTGCCGCCTATCAGGAGTTGCGCCGCGCCCGCGGCGGCCTGCAGCTGGCGCACGGCCTGCTCTACTTCATGATCTCGCTGACGGCGCTGTGTGCCGCCATCTGGGTGGGCCTATGGTTCGCCGGCCTGTTCGTGGCGCCGATCCGACGTCTCATCGATGCCGCTCAGCAGGTTGCGCGCGGCAACTTGAAGGTGGAGCTGCCGGAGCGCCGCGGCGAGGGCGACCTGCGCCGCCTGTCCGCCAACTTCAACACCATGACGCGCGAGCTGGAGCGCCAGCGCACCGAACTCGTCGACGCCAACAGCCAGCTCATCGAGCGCCGCCGCTTCATGGAAGCCGTGCTCTCGGGCGTCTCCGCCGGCGTCATCGGCCTCGACCGCGAGGACCGCATCACGCTTGTCAGCCGCTCCGCCGAGCAGCTGTTGGGGGTGTCGGCCGACACCCTGATCGGCAAGGACCTGGCGACCGCCGTTCCGGCGTTCGCGCTCATCCTCAAGGACTCCACCAAGAGCCGGCGCCAGGATCAGATCACGCTGGTGATCGGCGGCGAGGAGCGCAACTTCGCCGTGCGCCTTACCGAGCAGGCGCCGGACAACACCGACTACGGCTCGGTGCTGACCTTCGACGACGTCACCGAGCTCGTGTCCGCACAGCGTACCTCGGCCTGGGCGGACGTCGCGCGTCGCATCGCGCACGAGATCAAGAACCCGCTGACGCCCATACAACTTTCGGCCGAGCGCCTGCGCCGCAAGTACTCCAACGCCATCACCGACGACCGCGAAACCTTCGACCGCTGCACCGATACCATCATCCGTCAGGTCGGCGACGTCACGCGCATGGTCGACGAATTTTCCGCCTTCGCGCGCTCGCCAAAGCCGCAGATGGAGGAGCAGGATTTGCGCGAGATCGTGCGCGCTGCCGTGCTCGACCGTCAGATGGCCGGTGCCGGCATTGCCTTCGACACGCGCCTACCCAAGGAGCCGATCATCGTCTCCTGCGACCGCCGCCTGATCTCGCAGGCCATCGCCAATCTGGTGAAGAATGCGCAGGAAGCAATCCAGTCCTACGCGGAAAGCAGCAGTGCCGAGCCGGGCTTTGCCGGCCGCATCGAGACAGTTCTGCGCCGCAACGGCGACCGCGCCGACATCGAGGTGATCGACAACGGTCCCGGTTTGCCCAAGCAGCGCAGCCGCCTGCTGGAGCCCTACGTCACCACCAAGGGCAACAAGGGCACCGGCCTCGGCCTCGCCATCGTCCAGAAGAGCGTGGAGCAGCATAACGGCACCCTCGCGCTGGAGGATGCACCGCCGGGACCCGGCCGCACCCACGGCGCGCTGATCCGCATCAGCCTTCCCTTGAGCACGCGCGCGTCGCGCGGAGCTTCCGATCAACCTGCACCCGCCGCAGCCGGCGGTGGCTACTGAGCTGGCGTACGAGAAGAGGAGCAAATCATGGCTTCCGACATCCTGGTCGTCGACGACGAGGCCGACATCCGCGAGATGGTGGCGGGCTTCCTGCAGGACGACGGGCACCGCACCCGGCTCGCCCGCGATTCCGACGAGGCGCTGCGCGCCATCGAGGAGCGCCGCCCGCACCTGGTGATCCTCGACATCTGGCTGCAGGGCAGCCGGCTCGACGGACTGGAGGTGCTCAACATTACCAAGAAGGCCCACCCGGATCTGCCGGTCGTCATCATCTCCGGCCACGGCAACATCGAGACGGCCGTCACCGCCATCAAGCGCGGCGCCTACGACTACATCGAGAAGCCGTTCAAGGCTGACCGGCTGATGCTGGTGACGCAACGCGCGCTGGAAGCAGCCAAGCTGCAGCGCGAGGTGCGCTCCCTGCGCGAGCGCTCCGTGGTCAGCTTCGATATGATCGGCAACTCGGCGGCCATCAATCACCTGCGCGCCTCCATCGACCGTGTCGCGCCGACCAACAGCCGCGTGCTCATCCGCGGCTCGTCGGGCTCCGGCAAGGAGCTGTGCGCCCGTGTCATGCATGACAAGTCGCTGCGCAAGGACGGCCCGTTCGTGGTGCTCAATGCCGCCTCGATGGCGCCCGATCGCGTCGAGGAGGAGCTGTTCGGCACCGAGGATCACGCCGGCCCGCGCAAGGTCGGCGCGCTCGAGGAAGCGCACGGCGGCACCCTCTACATCGACGAGGTCGCCGATATGCCGATCGAGACGCAGGGCAAGGTGCTGCGTGTGCTGGTCGAGCAGAAGTTCCAGCGCGTCGGCGGCGGGCCGAAGGTGGCGGTTGACGTGCGCATCATCTCCTCCACCAGCCGCGACCTGGAGCGCGACATGGCCGAGGGGCGCTTCCGCGAGGATCTGTTCCACCGCCTCAACGTGGTGCCGCTGCGCGTTCCGGGCCTCGCCGAGCGCCGCGGCGACATTCCGCAGCTC
>CADEEC010000181.1 GCA_902826255.1 uncultured Hyphomicrobiales bacterium
ATCGAGTGGACCAAGGACAATCACTTCCGCACGCGCCAGTACTATCGCGTCTATCGCTGGGATACGGCCAAGGGCGCGGTCACGCAGGTGAAGGACTGGGTGGCGTTCGATGTGAAGTGAGTCTGTCATCCCGGGCCTTGTGCCCGGGATCCATTCATCGGCTTGCTCCAGCGCCAGCGGAGGGCTGGATGCCGGCAACAAGTGCCGGGATGACAAACCAAACGCATCGCGTGGGGTCATAACCTGCAACTCGCCGTCAACATTGTCGTGCTGGCTGCAATCTATGCGCTGATCGCGTGCGGGTACGTGCTCGTCTATCGCGTGAGCCGCGTGCTGAACCTGGCGCACGGCGAGCTCATGATGCTTGGCGCCTACGCGCTGATGTTGACGGCCGCGCAGTTCACCACCTATTGGCCGGCGGCGATCGCAGCAGCCGTCGGCCTCAGCCTGCTGACGGGCGTGCTGGTTTACCTGTTCCTGATGCGCAAGATGACGGGCGAGATGGTGCTCGCTGCCGTGCTGACCACGGTGGCGCTCGGTATTCTGCTGCGCGGGGTGATGGTGCTGGTGTGGTCGGCACAGCAGCAGTATCCGGCGCAGGCGCTGGGTGTTGCCAACACGTCGATTGCGCTGCCCGGCGGCGCGCGCATCTCGTTCTTCTCGGCGCTGCTGATCCTGACGACACTGCTTGTGTATGGAGCGCTGCTCTCGTTCCTGCGCTTCGGGCGCTGGGGCATCCGCATGCGTGCGGCGGGGCAGAGCCCGCTGCTGGCGGCGCAGCGCGGGATCAACTTGCACGCCGTCTACGCGCTGGCTTGGGGCTTATCTACGCTGACCGGTGCGCTCGCCGGCATCCTTATTGCCCTCGATTCTGGGCTCGACCAGACCATGGCCATCATTGGCCTCAAGGCGTTCCCGGCAGCGCTGGTGGGCGGGCTCGACAGTCTTGTAGGGGCGCTCGCCGGCTCGCTGATCGTAGCGTCCGCGGAGGTGCTGCTGATCCACTATGTCGACCCGCTGCTGTCGGAGGTGGTGCCGTTTCTGGTGCTGATCGCGATGCTGGTGGTGCGGCCGTGGGGCCTGTTCGGCACGCGCGAGGAGCTCGATCGTGTCTAGGAGACCGCGGGCGAGCGGCTATTTCCGCACCGGATATGCGCAAGACCTGAAGCTGGTCGAGACGCGCACCGAGCGCTGGTCGCTCAGTGCATTCCTCATGGCGCTGCTGGCGTTTCCCTTCTTCGCCTCGCCCTTCCAGCTCGACCTCGCCAACCAGGTGTTCCTGGCGAGCATCGGCGCGCTCGCGCTGATGCTCCTGACGGGATACGCGGGGCAGATCTCGCTGGGACACGCAGGGCTGCTCGCCGCGGGCGCCTTCACCGCCGGCATCCTCTTCAAGGAGATGAATGCGCCGGTCTGGGTGACGCTGCCGGCCGCGACCATCGCCGGTGCCCTGCTCGGTGTGGTGTTCGGGCTGCCGTCACTGAGGCTGCGCGGGCTCTATCTCGCCGTCAGCACGCTGGCGCTGCATTTCCTCGTCGTCTACCTGGGCGGCGAGTACGAGGCCAGGCGCGGGTTCTCGACCGGCATCGTCATCGACGCGCCCAAGCTCGGCGGCTGGACCATCTCGGGCGGGCGTACGTGGTATTTCATCCTGGGCGCGTTCGCCGGCGCGACGTTGCTCCTCTGCCTCAACCTGCTGCGCAGCGGCACTGGGCGCGCCTGGGCCGCGATCCACGCGAAGGAGACGGTGGCCGAGGCGCTCGGCATCGGCGTTGCCGCGCACAAGCTGCTTGCCTTCGTCATCAGCTCGGCGCTGACGGCGCTCGCCGGCGCGCTGTTCGCCTATTACCGCGGGTTCGTCTCAGTGGAGGCATTCTCGCTGTTCCTGACCATCCAGTACGTGGCCATGATCATCATCGGCGGCATGGGCTCGCTGCTCGGCGCCATCCTGGGCGCTGTGTTCGTGACGCTGTTCCCCTATGCGATCGAGGCGGCCATAGGCGCACTGCCCGGCGCACAGCGCTATGCGGGCTCGTTGTTTGCGGTGAACTACGCGGCATTCGGCGTGGTGATGATCCTGTTCCTGGTGCTGGAGCCGCTCGGCCTTGTCGGCGTCTGGAAGCGCATCCAGACCTATTTCCTGCTGTGGCCCTTCAAGCATCGGCCGATGCCGGGGTCGCGCCGATGAGCGAGCCTCTGCTCAGCGTCGACAAGCTGGAGGTTGTCTACCAGCGCGCGATTACGGCCGTGCAGGGCATCACGCTCTCCGCACAGCAGGGCCAGATCGTCGGCATCCTCGGCACCAACGGCGCCGGCAAGACGACGCTGCTGCGCGCGATCTCCGGCTTCCATGGCACCGACGATGCGCGCGTGACGGAGGGCACCATCCGCTTCAAAGGCCGCCGCATCGAGAACATCGAGCCGCATCGCATCGCGCGCTCGGGCATCGCACTGGTGCCGGAACGCGAGAAGGTGTTTCCGAACCTGACGGTGGCAGAGAACCTGCTTGTGCCTGCCGCCCCCGGCCTCGTACTCGCCGAGCGCAAGCGCCAGGAGGCGCAGGTGTTGCAGTTCTTTCCGAAGCTGGAGGAGCTGCATGCGCGCACGGCCGGCCTGCTCTCCGGCGGCGAGCGGCAGATGCTGGCGATCGCGGCAGCGCTGGTGGCGAAACCCGAGCTGCTGCTTGTCGACGAGTTGTCGCTCGGCCTCGCGCCGGTGGTGGTGGAGGACCTGGCGGCGCGGCTCGTGCAGATCCGGCGCGAGCTCGGCATCACCGTCTTGCTGGTGGAGCAGAGCGCCGCTGTAGCGCTGGAGATCGCCGACTACAGCTACGTGCTGGAGAACGGCCGCATCGTTCTCGACGGCGACAGGGCGCGGCTGACCAACCACCCCGACATCCAGGAGTTCTATCTCGGCCAGTCCAGCGGCAAGCGCCGCAGCTACCGCGACGTCAAGCAGTACCGTCGCAGCCGGAGGTGGTATGGCTGAGCTGGGCGTCGAGAACCTGAACCTGCGCTTCGGCGGTCTCACCGTGCTGGAAGGCCTGTCGTTTGCGGTGGAGCCCGGCGAGTTGTTCGCGCTGATTGGCCCCAACGGCGCGGGCAAGACCAGCGCTTTCAACTGCATCAGCCGCATCTACAAGGGCGAAGGCCGCATCCGCTTTCGCGGGCAGGACATCTCGGCGCTGTCGCCGCGCGCGGTGGCGCGCCTCGGCATCGCGCGCACCTTCCAGCACGTCGAGCTGTTCCCGCACATGAGCGTGCTCGACAACATCATGACCGGGCGGCACGCGCGCCTCTCCACCAACCCGCTGCAGCGCATGCTGTTCACGCCGGCGGTGCTGCGCGAGGAGGCGAAGCACCGCGAGGCCGTGGAGCGCATCATTGAGTTTGTCGAGCTGGAGGGCGTACGGCACGCGCATGCCGGCGCGCTGCCGTTCGGTATCCAAAAGATCGTCGGTCTCGCCCGCGCCCTCGCCTTGGAGCCGTCGCTGCTGCTGCTCGACGAGCCCTCTGCCGGCCTCACCCGCGACGAGCGCGACGACCTCGCCCGCTTCATCCTGCGCATCAAGCACGACCTGAAACTGCCGATGATCTGGATCGAGCACGACATGCAGATGGTCGCCGACCTCGCCGACCGCGTGCACGTGCTGAACTACGGCCGCACGCTGGCGAGCGGCGTCCCTGGTGAGGTCCTGAGCCATCCGGAGGTCGTTGCAGCCTACCTGGGAACAGCCAAGCTCGACGCGCGAAGCGCGTGAAAAGGTGTCCGCCTCGGGCGGCAATCAGCGGGCGGCAGGCAGATATCGGTCAAGTCGGCGGCGGGGGCTGCGGCAGCACATAAAACCAAACGAGCAGCACCGCGCCTACCAAGACGGCCAAGCCGATCGAAATTGTGAGAACGGACACCATCTGCCGCGGTCCGGTTCCTTGCCGGGCTTCGGTTTTGGTAACCTCGATCTGTTCGTCCTGGGCTTGTGGCATCTTTTTTCTCGCGTTCGCTGGACGGACAACGCGGACCCGCAAGCCCTGTTCCGAGCCGCTCGGCAATCTCCTCTTTACCGTTTCGCGCAAGAATGGGCCGATGACGCCTGGTTGGCCCGGGCGGGGGTTCGTGCTGTTGAGGAGTAAACTTATGCGTCGTTGCGTTGTGGTATCCGCAATCTTGGCAGCAAGCGTTTTGGCCGCTCAGGCTGGCCCTGTCGACGTCGCCGGTAAGCGCGGCGAGTTCCCCCTCGTGCACATCGCCGATCTCGATTCCCAGTATCGGGGGCGTGCAGGCGAGCATGCGCATTGGCGCTATCGGGCCGCCTATACACGCTGGCTGCACAACGAATACGTCCGCGCGGGCTACCCGGTTCGTCATCCGAGCCGTCGCATCTATTCGCGCTGGTGATGCGCCAATAGCCTTCCCGGCAGGGCTGCGAATCACTAGCATTCCAGGCGAGGGATTGAAGTGCGCGTACACCTCGACGAGGTGCGCCATGCGCAAATGGATTTACCTGCCGGTTGAGATCCTGACAGCCGCCCTGTTCTCGCTATCGATTGGCATCGCGGCCGGCGTGGTCGCCATCAGCTTCACGCATCGCCTGGGCGACGGCCTGGTCTATGGCCTTCCTGCGCTTCTGCTCGCGCTGCTGTCCTTCGGGTTCGTGCTGTGGAGGGCCTATCGGCCGGAGAAAAAAGAGCTCGCCGCAGCTCCAGGTCATTCCACCGGCGTTCAGCAACCGGCGTGAAACCCAAAGCCGGTTTTGCTCATTCTGTGTTGATTGGGAGATATCGGCATCAACGGTGCTGTGCTTAGCTTTGCCTTAACGAAAGATGTGTTCATTCCCTAAAGCCGCTGAGGAGCAAGCAATGCCAGCGAAAATATCTCTGAGCGCTGCCGCCGTTGCCCTCGCGCTTGTTGCGCCTGGGGCAGCGTTCGCCAGTGGGGACACCAACCCCTACGATTACGGCATCTACACGCCGAAGGACGCCCGGGGGAAGGTCTACCGCTACGATCCGCGGTCCTGGTATTATTACCAACGCGGATATTATCCCAGCAACGCCTCACGTTACTGGGTGCCGCGGGCGGAAATGCGCTACCGCTATCGCTACAGGTATTATGGCCCCGGTTATCAATATCACCCTGCCTGGGATTATCCTTGGCCGACGACCGAGTGTTGCCAAACTCATCGGTGATTATCGCATCTGCGACGGAAAATGCGTCCCTTGGCGTTCAGGGCGTATTCATACGTTCCGGGACTAATATCCGGATACGCTTAGCCATCTGGATACAACCCGAAGTGAGGGCCGGTCTGACCGGCCGTTACCTGGAGAGAGGCCTATGTTGAGAAAGATCGTGCACGCGATCGCGGCGCTGGCGCTCGTGGTCGGAATTGCGGCATCGACGGCTCAGCCCGCCGAGGCTCATCGTCGTGGCGTAGGCGCCGGTCTGGCCATCGGCGCCATCCTGGGTTTGGGCATTGCCGGGGCTTATGCCGGTCCGCGCTATTACTATGACGAGGGGCCTGCCTGCTATCGCGGCCCGCGTCAGTGCGAACAGGTCGGCCGCCGCTGCTGGTTCAACAGCTACGGCGAGCGGGTTTGCCGGGGCGGCGAATATCGCTGCTGGCGTCCCACGTACTGCGACTGATCACCGGTCGTTACCGATTTGAATGAGGGCGCACCCTGGTAAGGCTGCGCCCTCTTCGTTTCCGCCGCGTGCTTACCGGCGCACTAGGCCAAGCCGGTGTGCAGCCATCCAGTGAAGCGCAATTGCCGCTGCGTTGGAGACGTTGAGGCTTGCCAGCGGGCCTTCCGTGCCGATGCGCGCAACCAGCGAGCAGCTTTCCCGCGTCAGTTGCCGCAGGCCCTTGCCCTCGGAGCCCAGCACGAGCGCAACGTGCGCGCTTTGCGAGGCCTCCTCGAGCAGGTCTGTTGCCTCGCCGTCCAGGCCGATCACCGTCATGCCGCCGTCCTTCAGGTCGGCCATAGTCCGCGCCAGGTTCTGCGCGAGATAGACCGGAACGTGCTCCAGCGCGCCGGATGCGGCCTTGGCGAGCGCGCCGTCCAGAGGCGGACTGTGCCGCCGCGTCATGACGAGGCCTGATGCACCGAACACGGCGGCCGAGCGCAGGATGGCGCCGACATTGTGCGGGTCGGTCACCTGATCGAGCATGAGCAGCGGCCGGCTCTCCGAGGCGGCGATCAGCTGCTCCAGGGAGGGCTCCGGCAAAGGGGCAGTTTCCAGCAGCGCGCCCTGATGGACCGTGTCGGGACCCAGCCGGCGATCGAGGTCCCTCGGTGTGGTTCGTTCGAAGGCGATCTGCCGCTCTTCCAGATGCGGCCGCAGCCTGCGCTCGGCGTTGTCCGTCAGGTAGAGCCCCTTCATTTGACGGTCGCCGTTGGCCAGGGCAGCCTCCACGGCATGGATTCCGTAGATTTCCACGGCGCCGTCAGGCAAGCGTTGGGGACGCTGCTCGCGAGGCGAAAACTTTGCTTTTCCCTGCCTTCGCCATTCCGGCTTGGTCCGCCCGTGGTCTGCCATTGCAATGCCCGCCCGCTTGTATGCCGCTGCTATTGACTTCCTAGCGGGCAATCACCATAACCGCCAAGCATTGCCCCCGCTGGCGACGGCGGGGCAATTTCGTTTGGGTTGTCCCGGCGGGGCGTCCGGAGGGGTGCCCGAGTGGCTAAAGGGGACGGACTGTAAATCCGTTGGCTACGCCTACGCTGGTTCGAATCCAGCCCCCTCCACCAGTCGAAGCGGGTGTAGCTCAATGGTAGAGCAACAGCCTTCCAAGCTGATGACGAGGGTTCGATTCCCTTCACCCGCTCCAGCAAACCCCGCGGGGACGGTATCGAAGGACTAAGTCGCAAGCATCGGCCACGGGGTTGTGGCCAGTGAAACGAGTAACGCAGGACCAAAGATGGCGAAGGCGAAATTTGAGCGGACGAAGCCACATTGCAATGTTGGCACGATTGGTCACGTTGATCACGGCAAGACGACGTTGACGGCTGCGTTGACGAAGGTTTCGGCGGACAAGGGCTGGACGACGACGGCTATTTCGTATGACCAGGTAGCGAAGGCATCGGAGAGCCAGGGCCGCCGCGACCCGAC
>CADEEC010000182.1 GCA_902826255.1 uncultured Hyphomicrobiales bacterium
CGAGCGGCAGCCTCGCACCGCCGGCGTTGAGGTCCTCGTAGACGGCCCGCATATCCGGCAGAGCGGTATCCCACGTGTCCAGCAGCAGTTGCAGCGTATGTGGACCGCGCACCTTGGCCGCCACAACCGCCGTCTTGAGATCGCGGGAAACGATGAGCAGGCTGCCGTCGCGCGTACCGTCGCGCAGTGTTGCGAATTTCATGATCCCATCCGTGCGATCAGGGCTTGCCGTTGAACTGCTTGTCGAGCGGCGTCCAGCAGTCGGGATAGTTCTCCTGCAGCGTATCGAGTTCCGCGGCGAACTTGGTCAGGTGCTGGGGAAAGCGCGTCTCGAACATGAAGGCCAGCGTATTGGTCAGTTTCACCGGTTTCAGCTCCACCTGCGTGGCATGGTCGTAAGCGAGCTTGTCCGGTCCATGCGGCAGCATGCAGTTGTGCAGCGACACCGCGCCCGGCACGAAGCCCTCGGGCCGCGCATCGTACACACCGTAGATGAGCCCCATGAACTCCGACATGATGTTCATGTGATACCAGGGCGGGCGGAAGCTGTGCTCGGCGACCGACCAGCGCTCCGGGAAGATGACGAAATCGACGTTGGCCGTGCCGGCCGTCTCTGACGGCGCGGTCAGCACCGTGAAGATCGATGGATCGGGGTGATCGAACAGGATCGCGCCGACAGGCGAGAAGGTACGCAGGTCATACTTGTAGGGTGCGTAGTTGCCGTGCCAGGCGACGACGTCGAGCGGCGAGTGGCCGATCTCGGCAACGTTGAAGGAGCCGCACCACTTCACGATCAGCGTGGATTTCGTTTCCTTGTCCTCGAACGCAGCAACAGGCGTCTTGAAATCGCGCGCGTTGGCGAGGCAGTTGGCACCGATCGGTCCACGATCCGGCAGCGTGAACTTGGCGCCGTAGTTCTCGCACACGTAGCCGCGCGCCGACCCGTCGATCAACTCGACCTTGAATTTCACGCCGCGCGGGATCACGCAGATATCGCCGGGCGCAGCATCGATGCGGCCGAATTCGGTGAAGAAGCGCAGGCTGCCCTGCTGCGGCACGACCAGCAGCTCGCCATCGGCGTTGTAGAAATACTCGTTCTCCATCGACGCGGTGACGAGATAAATGTGCGCCGCCATGCCGGCCTGTGTGTTCACGTCGCCACTTGTCGTCATCGTGCGCATGCCGGTGAGGAAGGTCAGCTTCTCCTTCGGGATCGGCAGCGGACCCCAGCGTAGCTGTCCGATAGGAAGGTCGTGCTCCCCCAGCGCAGGCGCCGTCTTCCAGAGCGGCAGCGTCGTCTTCTTGAATTTCTGCGCATGCCGCACGGACGGGCGGATGCGATAAAGCCAGGACCTCTCGTTGGTGCCGCGCGGCGCTGTGAACGGCGAGCCGGAGAGCTGCTCGGCATAGAGCCCGTAGGGTGCTTTCTGCGGAGAGTTCTGCCCGATGGGCAGCGCACCCGGCAGTGCTTCGGTCTCGAAATCGTTGCCGAAGCCCGGCATGTAGCCGGCGGGTGTCGCCTTGGTCCACTGGAGTTCTGTCGCTGCGCCCGAAGCGGGCTTGCTGCCGTCTGCCATGGCTCCTCCGAACTCGTTCTCCCGCAGGTTCATCGCGAGATGACAATGCTGGCCGGAGATGATAGTTTCGTTTGAAACGAAATCAACTGGAAACGGCAATGGACGAGGTCTCGCAGTCGGAACCTGCGCTGATACTTGAGGATTTCGCGCCCTATCGTCTTGCGGTGGCGGCCCATGCCGTCAGCCGCGCGCTGTCGGAGGTGTATACGAAGGAATTCGGGCTCTCGATTCCCGAATGGCGCGTGCTCGCTAATCTGGGGCGCTGCGGGCCGCTCAACGCAGGGGAACTGGCCGAGCGCTCGAGCATGGACAAGCCCAAGGTCACCCGCGCGTTGCAGCGGCTGGAGGCGCGCGGACTTGTACAGCGCGCCGTCGTCAACGCCGACCGCCGGCAGGTGCGCCTCACGCTCACCCGGCGCGGGCGCCTGCAGTTCCGCCAGATCGCAGCGCTCGCGCTCGAATGGGAAGCCAATCTTCTGGGCGGTCTCTCGGCCGCCGAGCGCTCAACCTTGGATCGCGTGTTGACCAAGTTGATGCGGCGGGTCGAAACTTTGTCGCCCTACGACGCAACGGAACCGGAGAGCCCGTGAGATGCTGAAACTCTACTCCTATTTCCGCTCATCGGCAGCCTATCGGGTTCGCATCGCCCTCAACTTGAAGGGCCTCGCGCACGACACCGAATTCGTGCACCTGATCAAGGACGGCGGGCAGCACACCAAGCCGGCCTATCGCGCCCTCAACCCGCAAGCCTTGCTGCCGACCCTCGAGCACGACGGCCGCACCGTCACGCAGTCGCTCGCGATCATCGAATACCTGGACGAAATCCATCCCACTCCGCGACTATTGCCCGGCGATGCAGAGCATCGCGCCAAGATACGAGCGTTTGCCCTGGCGATCGCCTGCGATATCCACCCGCTCAACAATCTGCGCGTACTCACCTACCTCAAGTCGCCGCTCGCACACGAGCAGGCCGCCGTCGACACCTGGTATCGCCATTGGGTGGAGACGGGCCTCGCCGCCTGCGAAGCGCTGCTACTCGCAACGCCCTCGAAATTCTGCTTCGGCGATCAACCGACGCTGGCCGATGCGTGCCTTATTCCGCAAATGTACAACGCCCGCCGCTTCAAGGCCGACCTCACGGCGATGCCGAAGCTGGTTGCCATCGACAAGGCTTGCAGCGAGCACGCAGCCTTCGCGCAAGCCGCCCCCGAAGCGCAGCCCGACGCAGCTTAGGATTCGCTCGCGACCACGCGGTTGTCGATGGTGCCGCCATCGAGGTACGCCGCCACCATCTCCGCCAGCGCGGGCGCCATCAGGAAGCCGTGGCGGTAGAGACCGTTCACGTAGATCGTTTTTCCACGCGCAATGATCTTCGGCACGTTGTCGGAGAACGAGGGACGCACGCCAGCCCCCATCTCCAGGATCTCCGCCTCGCCGAAGGCTGGATGCAGCGCATAAGTCATGCTCAGCAATTCCAGCGCCGAGCGCACCGTGACCGGGCCCGCCTCCTCGCTCTCGATCACCGTCGCACCGATCATGTGCACGCCATCGCCCCACGGCACGACATAGATCGGATGCCGCGGGTGCAGAAATCGAACCGGCCGGCGCAGATCAATCTCGCGGCTGCGCACGATCAGCCGCTCGCCGCGCACGCCACGCAAGTCGGGCAGTTCGCCCTTCGCGCCGAGCCCCCGGCAATCGATCACCAGATCATCGGCCCGGCTGGCGCCGGCAGCCGCCCAATTCGTGCCGGATACGACCTCCCCACCTGCCGCGCGAAACGCCTCCAGCAGGAACCGCATGGCCACGCGCGGTGCCACATGCGCCTCGGCCGCATAGAACAGACCGAATTCGAAGCGGCCGTTCAGACTGGGCTCCAAACGCCCTATGACATCCGCACCCACACGCTGGTTTCCCTCAGTCTGGGCGGCGAAATGCTCCACATCGCCCCTGTCGCGCGCGCCAGCAACGACCAGCGTTCCCGCCACCGCCGTGCCCGGAAACACGTCTCGCCAGAGTGCGATCGACTTCAGCCCCAGATCGCGCACGACCGGTGCATACACCTCGCGCTCGCAGTAAGGCCCCAACATCGCGCCCGCGTAGGAGCTGGCGGCGTCGGCAAACATCTCTGGTGACTTTTCGATCAGGCGCACCGAATAGCCCGCCCGCGCAAGCGTCAGCGCCTGCCACAGACCGACGATGCCGGCCCCCACCACCGTTATGCTGCGCTTCTTCATCGGAAATTCCATCAATCCCCGCGCGCCACACCCTCGCGGCGTGGATCGGCGCCGCCCTCTATGCGCCCGTCACCGCGGATGACGATGATATGTGATCCGGAGTTGAGCTGGCCGGCGCTGATGCGATGGCCGTAGCGGCGGAGCTGCAGCGCATGCCAGAGGGCGGACCGATGATCAATCTCGATCTCGAACGCCTCGCCCCGATTGCCGAAATTCATCATCGCGGCGGCTTCCTGCGCGTCGAGCTCCCAATCAATCAGCCCGACCAGCGACTTCACCACGTACATGATGATGCGGGACCCGCCGGGCGAGCCCACGATGGCCCACGGCCGCCCATCTTCGTCGAACACGATAACGGGTGCCATCGAGCTTCGCGGCCGCTTGCCTGGCCCCACCGCGTTGGCCACCGGACGGCCGCCCCCGTCGACCGGACGGAACGCAAAGTCCGTCATTTGATTGTTGAGCAGAAAGCCCGCCGCCCAAAGCCGCGACCCGAATGCGCCCTCGATGGTCGTGGTCAATGAAACGATATTGCCCGTGTCATCCACGATGGATATGTGGCTGGTGCCTTCCAGCTCCAGCGTCGAATCTTCCCCGGGCATGGCATAGCCGAGCTTCTGCGGCACGCCTGGCGGCGGCCTGCTCGTCATGGCGGTCTCAAGGTCGATGAGCTTGCGCCGGGAGTCGATGTACTGCTGTTCGAGCAGACCGCTGGGAACTGAGACAAAATCGGGATCGGCGATGTAGCGATCCCGATCGGCAAACGCGAGCCGCTGGGCCTCCGCCAAAAGATGCAGCGCCCTCGAGTTGCCGGAGACCGAGCGCCCTTTCCCAAGGTCAAACGGTTCCACAAGCTTCAGCACTTGCGCAACGGCAATCCCGCCCGAGGATGGCGGCGCCATGCTGCATATCCGATGGCGGCGGTAGCCAAAGCAAAGGGGCTCCCGCTCCTTCACCCGGTAAGCGGCCAGGTCCTCGCGCGTGACATCTCCCCGATGGTTAGGCGCCGCGCGCACGGCATCGACGATGGCTTGCGCCATGCGGCCTTCGTAGAACTCGGCGGCGCCGCGCGCAGCAAGGCTCCGCAATGCCGCCGCAAACTCGGGATTCTTGAGGACGTAACCCGCCGGAAACGCAGTCCCGCTGGAGTCGAAATAGTGCTGCCTTGCAGCCGACGCGAACGCGTCCGCTCCATAAAGGCGCAGTAGCGCGCTCAGCCGCGGCGATATGGCGAACCCCTTTTCAGCGAGATCGATCGCCGGCTGGAACAGTTGAGCCCACGGCAGCTTGCCGTGAGCCTTGTGCAACGTCTCGAGAAGCCGAAGCGTACCCGGAACCCCGACGCTCAAACCGCCGAACACAGCCCGGTTAAAGGGCATCGGGCCACCGTCGGCGAGGAAGCGGTCAGCCCTCGCAGCCGCGGGAGCCGTTTCCCGGCCGTCGTAGCTCTTGAGTATCCTGCTGGAGCTTGTCCAGTGCAGGGCGAATGCGCCGCCTCCGAGACCGGAAGACTGCGGCTCGACAAGATTCAGAACAAGTTGCACAGCGATCGCGGCATCGGCAGCCGTGCCCCCCGCGCGCAGAACCTTCTGGCCCGCCTCGACGGCGTGGGGGTTTGCAGCCGCAATCATGTGCGATTTGGCGAGCACCGGCGGCCGCGACCAGGGTGCCCAGCGCGTGGCCGGCTCCGGATGCGCCTCATTGGCGGGGCTGGACCGTTGTGCCAGGGCCATTGGCATGGCCAGGCAGATCGCGATCAGGGCAACTACACAAGTGCGTGTCATTGTCTCGAGGAGAATACCCGTTTTGCCGCCGTACTATCAGATACCGCCGTTTCCTTGGGGTTTTTCCACTTTTCCCAAGCTCGCCAGCATGTTGCTGAAACCGCACAACACACGACAATCGCGGTTGCGCAGGTTGCACGGGAACAAGCTCGGCGCCACACTCGCGCTAATTTTCGACAATGCGTTTGTGTAGCAGGCGGGAACTGAGCTGTTTTCGTCCGGGTTCTTGCGTGATGAAGGTGGTGGAACTTCAAGACCAAGAAGAAGGAACGGTGGGATGATCTTTGGCAGTAAGCTCCGGCTGATCCCGGTCGCTGCAGGAATGCTGGGTCTGGTAGCTTTCGCGCAATCGGCTGCGGCACAGCCGCTGTCCTGGGACTGGGGCGGAGGCAGCACCGTGGGCGGTAGCGGACGCGAAACCGTTCGCTTCGATCCCAAGTATGGCAAGGGCCAGGTCATCGTCAGCTTCACGGACCGGCGGCTCTACTACATCACGCAGCCAGGAGAGGCCTTCAGCTATCCGATCGCCGTACCGCGCGAACAGAGCCGCTGGCAGGGTGTGACGTCGGTTACGCAGAAGCGGGAAAATCCGTCCTGGACGCCGACGCCCACGATGGTCAGAGAAAACCCGCGCCTGCCGCGCTGGGTCCCCGGCGGCCACCCGATGAACCCGCTCGGCGTTCGTGCGCTTTACCTTGGATCGAGCATGTATCGCATCCACGGAACGGACGCGCCTTGGACAATCGGCACGGCCGTGTCGAAAGGCTGCATACGTCTCTACAATCAGGACGTCCTCGACCTCTATCCGCGGGTGGGCGTCGGCGCAAAGGTGGTCGTGACGTATGACTCGTTCACCAACAAGGCCGTCTCTCGCGGACCGGCCGCCCCCCCGCCGACGCCTGCTGCTTCCGTGTATGGCAGCAAAGGTGGCGACACGGGCAGCAGCGGCGGCACCTTCTTCGACCTCTTCGGCTCCGACGAGCCCGAAGAGGTCGCGCCTCCGCCGCGCAAACGGACGACGCGCAGCAAGGCCAAGAGCGCTTCGCTTCAGTAGTCACGAGCCTAGGAAGATCAAGGGCGGCGCGTTTGCCGCCCTTTTTTGTTGGGACGTGCCCGTGCTGGCGGCGTGTCTTTTCCCGTTGAACCGAAACCGCCGGCCCCGCGCGCCGTTGCAGATGCCTTCTCCGCCTTTGTGATCCGGATCTGCTCGACACGCTGAACCACCACCTGGGCGATCCGATCACCGCGGCGAACTTCGAACGCCCCTTCCCCCAGGTTCACCAGCAGCACCATGACCTCGCCGCGGTAGTCGCTATCGACCGTGCCGGGGCTGTTCAACACCGTCACGCCATGACGCAACGCCAGTCCTGAGCGCGGCCGCACTTGAGCCTCGAACCCGTGCGGTAGCTCAAATATCAGCCCCGTGGGAACAAGCGCTCTCGCACCGCGCTTCACGGTGAGA
>CADEEC010000183.1 GCA_902826255.1 uncultured Hyphomicrobiales bacterium
GGGTGACCTGGGGCCAGTGGAAGTGGTGTCGTGCCCGGCCGGAGTCGCGGGCAGCTGTGAGAACGTGACCAATGGCGATCCCGACGCGGAGGCGATCCTGATGTTCGTGATCGGCGGCGATGCCCCGCAGGCGGAATTCACCAACCAGGCCATGCAGGAGATCGAACGGGCAGGCTTGGCGCCGCGCTAGGTCGAACCGATAGTATCTGACGCCGCAAGGCGATCAATACCAGGTCAATGTGCCGCCGGTCGTACGGCCGGGCCAGCAGCCCTTGTACGACTTGCGACCGCATTGAAGGTTGGTTTCGCACCACCACATCTGGACCCGCAGACAGCGTCGGTTCTGCTCGAAGAAAATGTCATCGACTCGCAAATATGCACAGTAGGTGTTCTGGCCACTGAACGTATCCTGAAAAACCTTCGATGTCCCTACTTCTGCGTTGTGGTAGAACGCTCCTACGTCTCGGCCACTCAGCTCCATCTGCCAGTTTGTGCGCGCACAAAAGCCGCCCTCTCGCTCGGCGCGGTCGGCCTTGCGTATGATTTCATCGATCAGGTAATTCTGCGCGGCTGCAGTCGATGCAAAAGCCAGAACCAGCGCCACGCCAAGCCCTGGCCGGGACATCCGGCGCCACGCCCTCGCACGCAATTTTCTCTGGCGCATGGAGCATCGCCCTCGCAATAAAATCAGTCTACGAATGAAGCAATGTTAGCGCGAGCGCCGCAAAGTTTCGACAGCTAAACATCACGCTCGAAATCGGTTGGGCGTCCAAAAGGTGCATGCCGAAGCATGGCTTACGGACAATCTCATCCGCTCGTACCATCAGGCCAACACCGCCCCGGGGCGCACGCAGCTTTTCTGCTTGCAGTATTTTGCATGCAGATATAAAAAGAGGAATAATAATGCATACTGCTGGTGGTCCTAGCGGATCGCTTAGATCAGGCTGGGAGTAGCGTCTCGATGGCCAAACGCATCGATTTTCAGACCGAGCCGTCCCGCTACCGACATTGGAAGCTGAAGTTCGACGGCGACGTCGCCGAACTGATCATGGACGTCGACGAGACGGCGGGTCTGTTCGACGGCTATCAGCTCAAGCTCAACTCCTACGACCTCGGCGTCGACATCGAGCTCAACGACGCCGTGCAGCGGCTGCGCTTCGAGCACCCGGAAGTGAAGACGGTAGTGCTGAAGTCGGGCAAGGATCGCGTGTTCTGCGCGGGCGCCAACATCCGCATGCTGGCCGGCTCCACCCACGCGCACAAGGTCAACTTCTGCAAGTTCACCAACGAGACGCGCAACTCGATGGAAGACGCCAGCGCAAACTCCGGCCAGAAGTATATGTGCGCGGTGCGCGGCAGTGCGGCCGGCGGCGGCTACGAGCTGGCGCTCGCCACCGACCACATCCTGCTCGCCGACGACGGCAACTCGTCGGTGTCGCTTCCCGAGCTGCCCCTGCTCGCGGTTTTGCCCGGCACCGGCGGCCTGACCCGCGTCACCGACAAGCGCAAGGTGCGCCGCGACCTCGCCGATGCGTTCTGCACGGTGGAAGAGGGCGTGCGCGGAACGCGCGCGGTGAAGTGGCGCCTCGTCGACCAGTCGGTGCCGAACTCCAAGTTCGAGCAGGCGGTGAAAGATACCGCCAAGAAGCTTGCGTCCACCTCCGACCGGCCGGCGGATGCCAAGGGCATCGCGTTCACTCCGATTGAACGAAACATCGAGGACGACGCCGTCACCTACTCGGGCGTGAAGATCGAGATCGATCGCGCCACGCGACGCGCAACCCTCACCATCACCGGCCCCTCCGAACCGCCACCGGCATCTGTCGCCGACATGCACAAGCAGGGCGCGCAGTTCTGGCCGCTGCGGCTGGCGCGCGAGCTCGACGACGCCATCCTTCACATGCGCCTCAACGAGGCCGAGGTCGGCGTCTGGATCTTCAAGACGCAGGGCGAGGCGGCCCAGGTGCTGGCCTACGACAAGTTCCTCGAAGCCAACAAGGACAATTGGCTGGCGCGCGAAATCCTGCATTTCTGGAAGCGCACGCTGAAGCGCATCGACGTCACGTCGCGCTCGCTGGTGGCGCTTGTCGAGCCGGGCAGCTGCTTTGCCGGCACGCTGGCCGAGATCGTGTTCGCCTGCGACCGCTCCTTCATGCTGGTCGGCTCGTTCCAGGGCGACAACCGGCCTGCCGCGGCGATCACGCTGTCGAACCTCAACTTCGGCGCCTATCCGATGAGCAACGACCTGTCGCGGCTTGCCACGCGCTTCCTCGGCGAGCCCGAGAGCGTGGAGGCCGCCAAAGCCCAAACTGGAAAGCCGCTCGACGCTGAAACATGTGAGGAGATGGGTCTCGTCACTTCGGCCTTCGACCACATCGATTGGGACGACGAGGTGCGCATCTTCCTCGAGGAACGCTCCAGCTATTCCGCCGACGGCCTGACCGGCATGGAGCAGAACCTGCGCTTCGCCGGGCCCGAGACGATGGAAACGAAAATCTTCGGCCGTCTGACAGCCTGGCAGAACTGGATCTTCCAGCGCCCCAATGCGGCCGGCGCCGAGGGCGCGCTCAAGCGCTACGGCAGCGGTGTGAAAGCGAATTTCAATCCCGAACGCGTGTGACCGTTTCGAGTGAAGGAAACGAACAATGCCCGAGACAACCCACGTCGACTACTCGACCAAGATCCCCAACAACGTTGGCCTGATGGACGACCAGCGCGTGCTGAAGGCACTGGAGCAGTGGCACCCCGGCTATATCGACTGGTGGAACACCATGGGGCCCGACGGCTTCCAGACTTCGGACGTCTACCTGCGTACCGCCGTCAGTATCGATCCCAAGGGTTGGGCCAAGTTCGACTACGTGAAGATGCCCGAGTACCGCTGGGGCATCCTGCTGGCACCGCGCATGGAAGGCCGGCAGGTGAACTTCGGTGCGCACAAGGGCGAAGCTGCCTGGCAGGAAGTGCCCGGCGAGTACCGCGCCATGCTGCGCCGCCTGATCGTGGTGCAGGGCGACACCGAGCCCGCCAGCGTCGAGCAGCAGCGCTTTCTCGGCAAGACCGCGCCGTCGCTCTACGACATGCGCAACCTGTTCCAGGTGAACGTGGAGGAAGGCCGCCACCTGTGGGCGATGGTCTACCTGCTGCAGAAGCACTTCGGCCGCGACGGCCGCGAGGAAGCCGGCGAGCTGCTCAACCGCCGCTCCGGCGACGCCGACAAGCCGCGCATGCTCGGCGCCTTCAACGAGGAGACGCCGGACTGGCTCTCCTTCTTCATGTTCACCTTCTTCACCGACCGCGACGGCAAGATGCAGCTGGAAAGCCTCGCGCAGTCGGGCTTCGACCCGCTGTCACGCACCTGCCGCTTCATGCTGACGGAGGAAGCGCATCACATGTTTGTCGGCGAGACCGGCGTCAGCCGCACCGCCGAAGCCACATGTGCCGCCATGAAGGCCGCCGGCATCGAGGACCCCTACGACATCAACGCCGTGCGCAAGCTCGGCGTGATCGACCTGCCGACCATGCAGAAGAAGGCCAACCTGCACTTCTCGCTGTCGCTCGACCTGTTTGGCTCGGAGGTCTCCACCAACGCCGCCAACTACTACAACTCCGGCGTCAAGGGCCGCTTCCAGGAGACGCGCATCGAGGACGACCACGTTCTGACCAGCGACACCTATCCGGTGAGCAAGCTGGTCAGCGGCCAGATCAAGATGGTCGACGAGCCGGCGCTGACCGCCATTAACATGCGTCTGCGCGACGACTACGTCGCCGACTGCAACAAGGGCGTCGAGCGCTGGAACAAGGCGATCGAGAAGACCGGCATCAACTTCCGCTTCAAGTTGCCCCACGTCGCCTTCCACCGTCACATCGGCGAATTCCAGAACGTCAAGGCGTCGCCGGACGGCCAGGTGTTGAGCGAGGCCGAGTGGGCGAAGAAGAGGGATGCGTGGCTGCCCTCGAAGGCCGACGGCGATTTCATCCAGAGCCTGATGCAGCCCTGCTGGGAGCGCGGCAAATTCTCGTCCTGGATTGCGCCGCCCAAGGTGGGGGTCGACAACAAGGGCGGCGACTTCGAGTATGTGAAGATCCATCAGGGCTGACCGTCGGAGGCTGCGCGGAATGGGCGTCAATCGTCGCGACTTCGTTGCTGGTTGTGGCGGGGCAGCTCTGGCGGGACTGACAATGAGCGAGGCATCAGCACAATCCGCGCCGCGACGTGTCGAGTCGCTCAATGCGCCGATCTACACCGGCGCACCGGTCCTGATCGTGAACGATCTTGCCGGCGTTACCCGCTACTACGAGGAAGGCATCGGCCTCACCCGCATTGACGCCGACAGCGAGAGTGCGCGTCTCGGTGCAGGCGGCGTGGTGCTGCTGGTGCTGCGCAAGCGCGCGAGCGCGGAGCGCGAACCCCCCGGGCTCGCCGGGCTCTATCACACCGCCTTCCTCGTCCCGAGCCGTGGCGAGCTTGGCGTCTGGTTGCGCCGCGCGGTGGACAACAAGCTCGTCTTCGACGGCGCGTCCGATCATCTCGTCAGCGAGTCCTTCTATTTGTCCGATCCGGAAGGCAACGGCATCGAAGTTTACGCCGACCGCCCGCGCGACACCTGGCGCTGGAGCGGCGATCTCATCGAGATGCGCAACTCCGCCCCCGACATCCGCGGCATCCTGGCCGAAGCCGCCGGGATCGCCACGCCAAGCGCGGGCATGCCGGATGGCACGCGCGTCGGCCACGTGCACATGCGCGTCGGCGCCATCGACACAGCCGAGCAGTTCTACCAGAAGGTGCTGGGCTTCGACGTCACGCGCCGCCGGGAGGGCGCAACCTTCTACGCCACCGGCCGCTACCACCATCACCTAGCGACCAACATCTGGGAAAGTCGCGGCTCAGCGCGGCGGCCCGGCACAACGACAGGCCTCGCCGTTCTGTCTCTGGTGGCCGCCGACGGCAAAGCCTTCGATGCCGCCGCCGAGCGCATGCTGGTTGCCGGCGGCAAACGCACGGGCAACACCGTGATCGCTGAAGACCCATGGGGGAACGTGGCCGAACTATCGCAGG
The DNA here is from genome assembly GCA_902826255.1 of uncultured Hyphomicrobiales bacterium. GTDB lineage: Bacteria > Pseudomonadota > Alphaproteobacteria > Rhizobiales > Hyphomicrobiaceae > AWTP1-13. Next base: position 5,057 of record CADEEC010000183.1, read on the forward strand.
CCTAAGACTGCAGAAGAAGGCGTCCCAATCGCCCAACCACCGAGCGCCGGTTTCCGCAACAGGAGAGGACCGACACCGAGACTTGGCCGTAGGCGCCGCGCCGCCGATCCGCTATATCGTTCAACGAGAAAGTAGTCAGGGAGGACTTGAAGATGAGTGCACGCCAGCAGGGAGTTTCCCGCCGGACTGTCATCAAAGGCGCAGGTGCGCTGACGGCGGCGACCGCTGTGCCGACGGGCTGGGCCATCGCGCAGGCGCGGCCGTTGAAGGTCGGCTTGATGCTGCCCTACTCCGGCACGTTCGCGCAGCTCGGCGAGAACATCACGCACGCCATCGAAATGCACATCGCCGAGAAGGGCGGCAAGTTTGGCGGCCGCGACATCCAGATCGTGCGCCTCGACGACGAGTCCAAGCCTGAGCTCGCGCCGCAGAACGCTGACCGTCTGGTCAAGCGCGACCAGGTCGACGTCGTCATCGGCACCGTGCACTCCGGCGTGCAGATGGGCATCCACAAGGTCGTGGCCGAAAGCGGCACGCTCACCATCGTGCCCAACGCCGGCAACGTCGCCGTCACGCGCGACCTGTGCGCCAAGAACGTGTTCCGCTCCTCCTTCACCAACTGGCAGCCGGCCTACGGCATGGGCGTCGCCGCGGCCAAGAAGGGCTACAAGAAGGCCGTGTGGGTGACGTGGGACTACGCGGCCGGCCACGAGTCGGGCGCGGGCTTCAAGGAAGCGTTCGAGAAGGGCGGCGGACAGGTGCTGCCCAACCTGATGCTGCCGTTCCCGCAGACCAACTTCCAGCCGCTGCTAGCTCAGATCCCCGGTCTCGGCGTGGATGTCGTCGGCTCGTTCTTCGCGGGCGGCGGTGCCGTGCAGTTCGTCAAGGAGTATGCCTCCGCGGGCCTGAAAGCGCCGCTGTGCGGCTCGGGCTTCCTCACCGAAGGCACGCTCGGCGCGCAGGGCAACGCCGCCGACGGCATCGAGACGGCGCTGCACTACGGCGACGGTCTCGACAATGCCAAGAACACCGCGTTCCGCTCCGCCTTCAAGCAGAAAGCCGGCCGCGAGGCCGACGTCTACGCGGTGCAGGGTTACGATGCCGCGCAGCTGCTGGCGATCGGCCTGGACGCTGTGAAAGGCAACATCGAGGACGAGGCCAACCTCTACAAGGCCCTGCGCGCGGCCAAGTTCGACAGCCCACGCGGCCCGGTCAGCATGTCGCCCGCGCAAAACATCACGCAGAACATCTACCTGCGGAAGGTGGAAGGCGGGCTGAACAAGGTGGTCGGCGTCGCCGCCGAGAACCTTGCCGATCCGGGCACCGGCTGCAAGCTGGCCTGATATTGAAACCAGCACCGGCCCGTCGCGAGATGGGCCGGTCGCGCATTTGAGGGGCGCTGCGGGCCCGCGCCATGGATTTTGCCGGTTTCCTTGCGCAGCTCCTCAACGGGGTGCAGTACGGGCTGCTCCTGTTTCTCATCGCCAGCGGGCTGACGCTGATCTTCGGCGTCATGGGCATCATCAATCTTGCCCACGGCTCCCTGTTCATGATCGGCGCCTACGTGGCGTTTCTCGTCGCGCGCGCGCTGGGCTCGGTGTGGTTCGCACTGCCCGTCGGCATTGCCGGCGGCATCCTGCTCGGCCTGCTGCTGGAGCGCGGTCTGTTCCGCTACTTCTACCATCGCGAGCACCTGGACCAGGTGCTGCTGACCTTCGCGCTGATCCTGCTTTTCGAGGAAGCGCGCTCGCTGATCGTCGGCAACGACTTCTACTCGGTGCCGGTGCCCGCGCTGTTCGATTTCTCGGTGCCGATTACCTCGGGCTTCAGCTACTCCGCCTACCGCTTCGCCGTGATCGCCATCTGCCTGGCGCTGGCCGCGCTGCTGTTCTGGTGGATCGAGCGCACCAAGATGGGGGC
>CADEEC010000184.1 GCA_902826255.1 uncultured Hyphomicrobiales bacterium
ACTCAACGATCCGTTGAGTGATCGATTCGGCGCGCCGGGTCATCATCATAGATCCCGCGACGGTGTGCTGCCGACGTACGCCGCGCTCGATCTTGGTACCAACAACTGCCGTCTGCTTGTTGCGCGTCCCCAGCATCGCGGCTTCAAGGTCGTCGATGCATTCTCTCGCATCATCCGGCTCGGCGAGGGCGTCACCACCACCGGCAAGCTCTCGCCAGAGGCCATGGATCGCACGCTGGATGCTTTGAAGATCTGTGCCGCAAAAATGCGCCGGCACAAGGTGCGGCGCGCAGGTCTGATCGCCACCGAGGCCTGCAGGCTCGCGGACAACGCCATCGACTTCCTGTTGCGCGTGCGGGAGGCGACCGGGCTCGATATCAAAATCGTTAGCCGCGAGACGGAAGCGCGCCTGGCTGTGTCGGGGTGCGCTTCCCTGATCGATCCGACCTGCGACCTCGCGCTGGTGTTCGATATCGGTGGCGGCTCATCCGAGTTGATCTGGCTCGATCTGCGCCGCCGGCGCCATATGGAAAATGTCCCGATCGATCGGATCGCCGCTCAGGACTGTATCATCGCCTGGACGTCGTTGCCGGTGGGCGTTGTTGCGCTCGCCGAACGCTTTGGCGGCGAGAAGGTCGACAGCGCGGTGTTCGAAGACATGGTGGCACACGTCCAGGGGATGCTCGAGCCCTTCGAGGCCGCGCACCGCCTGCGCGAGCGCATCAAGGATACCTGCACGCATCTGCTGGGCACGTCCGGCACCGTCACCACCGTTGCGGGTGTTCATCTCGGGTTGCCGCGCTACGACCGCAAGCAAGTTGACGGCTGCTGGCTCGACGTGACTCAGGCGAGAGCCGTCACGTCGCAGCTGCTGGCGTGCTCCTACCCGGAGCGCGTGGCGCAGCCTTGCATAGGTGTGGAACGGGCGGAGTTCGTGCTCGCCGGCTGCGCCATCCTCGAAGCCATGCTGCGAACCTGGGCGTGCGAGCGGTTGCGGGTGGCAGACCGCGGGTTGCGGGAAGGCATTCTGGCGACGCTGATGACCGAGGATGGCGTGCATCGCCGCGGCGGTCGCGCACGTTTCCTCAACCGCTGAGGCGCCACGCCCATGGCGAGAAACCCGGGCGACAGCAAAGGCCGACTTGGCGGCCGGCGGCAAGCCGCGGTGCGGTTGAAGACCGCCAAGCGCCGGTCGGCGTCTTCGCAACGCTGGCTGGAGCGCCAGCTCAATGATCCGTTTGTGGCCGCGGCCCGGCATGAAGGCTATCGCTCGCGTGCGGCCTACAAGCTTGCCGACATCGACGAGCGCTACCGGTTCCTGAAACCCGGCGCACGCGTCGTGGATCTCGGTGCTGCGCCGGGAGGCTGGTCGCAGGTGGCGGCCCAGCGCGTGCGCTCGGTCGAAGGCAAGGGGCAGGTGATCGCGATCGATCTCCTGAACATGGAGCCTGTTGCGGGTGTCGATTTCATGCAGCTCGACTTCATGGACCCGGAGGCTCCGGACCGCCTCAAGGCCCTGCTTCGGGAGGGGCAAGCCGACGTCGTGCTTTCCGACATGGCCGCCCAGGGGACCGGGCATGCACGGACGGACCATTTGCGGATCATCGGGCTGGCCGAAGCGGCGGCGGAGTTCGCTCTGTCCGTCCTGGCTCCCGGCGGCACCTTTGTCTGTAAGCTGTTCCAGGGTGGGACAGAACGGGAGTTGCTGGATCGATTGAAGCGGGCCTTCGGCGGGGTCAAACATGTGAAGCCCCCTGCCAGCCGCTCCGAGTCGGCAGAGGTCTACCTCGTGGCAACCGGCTTCCGAGGCGTGTAGGGCCGGTTTCAGTCCCTTCCCCCGGGGCGGGCCGTCTGCTACATAGCCGCCAAACGATTCCTATACACGAGCGGCCATCGCCGCGTGCCAGGTGGGGGCTTGGCGCGCCCGTAGTCTGTCAACCTGGGTTCGGCCCAGGAGATTGGAGACGTGCATGACCCAGCGATCCCGCCTGGACGACGCTGCCGTTGCCCTGACGTTCGACGACGTGCTCCTCCAACCACGCCCCTCCGACGTGCTTCCTGGAGAGACGGACGTCGCATCGCGGGTCACACGCCAGATTGATGTGCGGATCCCCATTCTCTCCTCCGCCATGGACACGGTGACGGAAGGGCGGCTCGCCATTGCCATGGCGCAGGCAGGCGGCATCGGAGTCATTCATCGCAACATGACGCCGGACCAGCAGGCCGAGCAGGTCGCCTTGGTCAAGCGCTACGTTGCCGGCATGGTCGTGAACCCCTACACCATCGAGCCCAGCGCGACATTGGGCGACGCCTTGAGGCTGATGGCCGAGAAGAACATCTCCGGCGTGCCGGTGGTGGAGGCGGGCAAGAAGGGCAAGCTGGTCGGCATTCTCACCAACCGGGATGTCCGCTTCGCGCACAACACCAGTACGCCCGTCTCCGAGCTGATGACCAAGAAGCTCGTCACGGTGAAGGACGGCGTGCCGCGCGAGGACGCCCAGCGTCTGCTGCACCAGAACCGGATCGAGAAGCTGCTGGTGGTCGACGAGGATTTTCGCTGCGTCGGCCTGATCACAGTGAAGGACATCGAGAAGTCTCTCAAGTATCCGAAGGCCTGCAAGGACGAGCAGGGACGCCTTCGCGTCGCGGCGGCCACCAGCGTCGGCGACGATGGGTTCCATAGGGCGGAGCAGCTGATCGCAGCTGACGTCGATCTGGTCGTGGTGGATACCGCGCATGGCCACTCGAGCCGTGTCCTGGAGATGGTGACGCGCATAAAGAAGCTGTCCAACCGCGTGCAGGTGATCGCCGGCAATGTGGCCACGTCTGACGGCACCAAGGCCCTGATCGACGCGGGTGCGGACGCTGTAAAGGTCGGCATCGGGCCGGGATCGATTTGCACCACACGCGTCGTTGCGGGTGTGGGTGTTCCTCAGCTGACAGCCATTATGGATGCGGTCGAGGTTGCCAAGAAGCAGGATGTGCCCGTGATCGCCGACGGTGGCATCAAGTACTCGGGCGATCTGGTGAAGGCGCTGGCCGCGGGCGCGGACTGCGCCATGATTGGTGCGCTTCTCGCAGGTACGGACGAGGCGCCCGGCGAGACCTACCTCTATCAGGGGAGAACCTACAAAGCGTACCGCGGCATGGGATCCGTCGGTGCGATGGCCCGCGGCAGCGCTGATCGCTACTTCCAGCAGGAGGTGAAGGACACGCTCAAGCTGGTCCCGGAAGGCATCGAGGGGCAGGTGCCGTACAAGGGACCGGTGGATGGCGTGCTGCACCAACTCGTCGGCGGCTTGCGCGCGGGCATGGGTTATGTCGGTGCAGCCAACCTGCGGGCTTTACGCGAGCGTGCCCGATTTGTCCGCGTGTCGCCCGCCAGCTTCGCTGAGAGCCATCCGCACGGCGTGGGCATCACGCGCGAGGCGCCCAACTATCAGCGCAACGGCTAAGCAGGGCGGAAGCAAGGTTACATCGGGGGGTGTCGCATGAACCAGGTCGCCATTCTGTATCCGGTCTTCGTCCAAGTGCTCTTGACGTTCGTGGTTTACGGACTGCTGGCGGTTTCGCGTGCGCAGGCGATCTCAAAGATGAACAGGGGACGGGGAAATCCCGACCTGGCGCTGGGGCGCGTCGAGTGGCCGGAAGACGCTGTCAAGCGCGCCGCCAACCAGCGCAACCAGTTCGAACTGCCGGTGCTGTTCTATGCGGTCACGGCGTTTGCGCTGATCGTTGCTGCGGCGGATTTCCTGATGGTCGTCCTGGCTTGGTTGTTCGTGCTAACGCGCGTCCTGCACGCGGCCATTCACATCGGCCCCAACAAGGTGCGCTGGCGTTCACCGGTGTTCGGCCTCGGTGTGGTCGTCCTCGCTATCATGTGGCTGAAGCTGTTCATCCACGTGGCGACCCGCGGGGTCGCCGCCTGACGCCATGCGGCCTGGAGCACAAATCAAGGCCGCGGCGGAGGTCCTCGACGACATCTTGAGCCGGCACCGGACGGCTGCAGATGCCCTTGCAGACTGGGGGCGCAGCCATCGCTTCGCTGGGTCCGGTGACCGGGCTGCCATCGGCAACCTAGTCTACGACGCGCTGCGCCGTCGCCGGTCGCTGTCCGCACAGATGTCGAGTGACACCCCCCGTGCGCTGGCTCTGGCCGCCGCCTCCCAGGCGCTAGGTATCCCTGCAGAAGAGGTGATAGCAGCGGCCGAAGATCCATCGACGCCGCACGCAATGGGTGCGCTCGACGAGCAGGAGCGATCTGGGATTGTACGCACGCTCGATGACCAGACGCCGGCCGCGGTCCTGGGCGACATTCCGGACTGGCTTTACCCATCCTTCGAACGTGCCTTCGGCACGGCCGCAGCTCACGAAGGCGCGGCGCTCGCGCGCCGTGCACCGGTCGACCTCCGCGTGAACGCACTCAAGGCGGATCGCCCCAAAGTGTTGAAGGCGCTCGCGCGGTTCGCGCCCATTCAGACACCGCTATCGCCGCTCGGTGTACGTCTCCCGGCGCCGGCGGGCCCCCGTCGCTCTCCCAACGTGGAAGCCGAGGCCGGTCACGGTCGCGGCTGGTTCGAGGTCCAGGACGAAGGCTCCCAGGTTGCCGCACTGCTGGCGGGCGTCGCGCCGCGTCAGCAGGTGCTCGACATCTGTGCCGGCGCCGGCGGCAAGACGCTCGCCTTTGCCGCTGCCATGCGCAACACGGGGCAGGTCTATGCCTACGATGGAGAAACCGGCCGGCTGCGGCCCATTTTCGAGCGTTTGAAACGGGCTGGTGTCCGCAATGCTCAGGTCTTGCCGGCGGGCGACGCTGAGGCCCTGGCGGGCCTCGGTCCGCGCTTCGATGTCGTCTTCGTCGATGCGCCCTGCAGCGGGACCGGAGCATGGCGGCGTAGGCCGGACGCCAAGTGGCGCCTGAAGCCGGCGAACCTCGCCGAGCGCCAAAAAGACCAGCGCGCAATTCTGGAAATGGCGGCGCCGCTGGTGAAGCCGGGTGGGCAGCTTGTCTACGTCACGTGTTCCGTCCTGCCAGAGGAGAACGACGATCAGATCGCCTGGTTCCTAGGCAACCATCCGGCGTTCTCCGCGTTGCCTTGGCCGACGGCCTGGGATGCGGCGGAACTCGGTACGCCGCCGCAGTCTGCGGGCCAAGGGAGCCACGGGCTTTTGCTGACACCCGCGCGGCACGGAACCGACGGGTTCTTCATCAGTATTGCCCGGTGTGCGCCCTGAGTGTTGCCGCCGAGCGGCAGCGCCTCGCGCCTTGCAACCGCCGGCTGGTGTCCACAGATAAGTGTTTGACATGAGAACCGGGTGTACTAAGGATCGCGCTTCGTCGGTCCGCTGCGGTTTTATTTACGCGCGGGCGCTGCCGGCCGTGCGCTACGACTTGGGCACCTTCGGCAGCCAGGGCCGCAACGAAGAGAGGACCGTCGTCCACCATGGTCATGCCTAGCAAGGCGAAGCGCCCGCGGCGCTTGCCCGCTCGTTCGTGCCTCGGACCCGTCGCCGATCTGGAAGCTCACCTGCCCGACGAGTGGTGGCGGAAGCTGTTCAACGCGCTGTATGTGAAGACCGACGGCGACGTCGTCGAGAATCTCGAGAACACGCGGCGCGAGGTGGATTTCATTGTGGCGTCGGCTGCAATCCAGCCGCACAGCCACATCCTCGACCTGTGTTGCGGGCAGGGGCGGCACTGCCTCGAGCTCGCCCGCCGCGGCTTCAAGAACGTGATGGGTCTCGACCGTTCGCGCTATCTGGTGCGTTTGGCGAAGAAGCGCGCGCAGAACGAAGGTCTACAGGTCCTCTTCAAGGAAGGCGACGCCCGCAACCCGCGGCTGCCAGAGAGCAGCATCGATTGCGTTGCCATTATGGGCAACTCGTTCGGGTACTTCTCCAACAAGCAGGACGACGAGAAGGTGCTGACGGCCGTCGGCAAGATCCTGCGGCCGAGCGGGCAGCTCGTGCTCGACATCACCGACGGTGCGCACATGCACGAGCACTTCGAGAAGCGCTCGTGGGAATGGATCGACGAGCACCATTTCGTCTGCCGAGAGCGTTCCATCAGCCAGGACAGGGAGCGGCTGATCTCGCGCGAGGTCATTGTTCACGACGAGATGGGCGTGATCGCCGACCAGTTCTACGCCGAGCGGCTGTATACGCGGGAGAGTATCGGCAGGCTTCTGGAGAAGACGGGCTTCCGCAACGTTCGCCACCACGGCCATACCGAGTCGGTCTCGGATCGTGACCAGGACCTCGGCATGATGGCGCGGCGCATCCTGCTATCGGCGGACGCGCCACTGCAGCCGGCACGCAAGGGGCGCGGCAAGCTGCAAGCGCTGGACGTCACGGTCCTGCTCGGCGATCATCGGTTGCCGGACCAGGTAAAACGTGGCGGCACGTTCAATCCCGAAGACATGGAGACGGTACGCAAGCTCAAGGACGCCCTGAGCGAGCTACCCAATTACAAGTTCCGCTATCTCGACAATCACGGCACATTGGAGCGTGACCTCACCGAGCTGAGGACCGACTTGGTCTTCAACTTGTGCGACGAAGGCTGGAACAACGACCCGTTCAAGGAGCTGCACGTCCCGGCGCTGCTGGAGGTGTTGGGCATCGGCTACACCGGCGCAGGCCCCTCGGCGCTGGCCGCCTGCTACGACAAGGGCCTCGTGCGGGCGGTTGCGCAGTCGCTTGATGTGCCGGTGCCGCTCGAAAGTTATGTGCGGCCGGGCGATCAGGGCGCGACGCTCCCGTCGGTGTTCCCGGCGCTGCTGAAACCCAACCAGGGCGACAGCAGCCAGGGCATCACCAAGGACGCGGTGGTCTCCAACGAGAAGGCGCTGCTCGACTACCTCGACCGGCTGCGCGCCGACTTTCCGCGACGCGGCGTGCTGGTGCAGGAGTTCCTAACGGGTGCCGAAT